>SKKK01000544.1 GCA_007121535.1 Planctomycetaceae bacterium
GGAGCCAACGGGGCACGCATTCGGCTCGCGCCCCAGAAGGACTGGGAGGTCAACGAACCGGCCAAGCTTGCCAAGGTAATCGGGACGTTGAAGCAGATCCAGGAGAAATTCAACAATTCCCAGTCTGGTGGAAAGAAGGTCTCGCTGGCAGATTTGATTGTCTTGAGCGGGTGTGCCGCCATCGAGCGAGCCGCGCAGAACGCGGGCTACGACGTGACGGTTCCCTTCTCGCCGGGCCGTACAGACGCCACCCTGGAAACGACTGATGTCGAGTCCTTTGCCGTGCTCGAGCCGCCGGCGGACGGATTTCGCAACTATGTCAACCATGACCGTCTCGATCGACCCGCGGAAGAGCTGCTGGTGGATCGAGCCAACCTGCTCACGCTGACAGCCCCAGAGATGACCGTGCTGATCGGCGGCATGCGGGTCCTGAACACCAATCATGGGAACGCCCGGCTCGGCGTCCTCACCAATCGGCCCGAGACATTGACTAACGACTACTTCGTGAACCTGTTGGACATGGGAACGAAGTGGCAGAAGTCCACTCGCTGCGAGCACTTCTTCGAAGGAAGAGATCGCCAGACCGGTGACATCCAATGGACAGCGACGTCCGTCGATCTGGTATTCGGTTCGAACTCGCAGCTCCGCGCCATCTCCGAAGTCTATGCCTCCGAAGACGGGGGGGAGAAGTTCGTGCGAGATTTCGTGGCTGCTTGGAACAAGGTTATGAATCTGGATCGCTTCGACCTTGTGGACTGATTGCAGTGGATCGACAGACGGGTGTACTCCTCGAAGTCGCTGGTTTCTGACGAGCCGGCGACTCGACCGGGATGATCGGGCCAGAGGTGCCAGACCCATCCTAGACCAACTTTGGGGTCAGGCTGCCCGTCACGTTTGTGAACCCTGGGCATCCAGACTCCCTCGCCGGGCCCTGATGACAACTGCCCGATCAGCCGTTTGAAGCCGTAACAACACCGCGTCGGTCTCGGCGATCCGTGTCGTTTCGGCAACGCTGCAAAATCTTGGATTTCCGGGCGCCGGATGGGGGATGGCTCTACGGGAACGGCTGACTTGACGTGGCGTACTGGCGGCGGGCTGGCGGCGGGGCGCCGGCGGGCTGGTCAGCCGCCGTCTGGCGTGGCTCAAACAATGGGCCACGATCGTCCGCATGGGCCACGCCCGTAAAGAACAGGGCGATCGTTGGTCGCCGGGCACTCTTGGACAGAATGCCGGTCGTGAACACACCTGTGCGTTGCGGAACGTCCTCTCGCAATGGCTCACCCTTCTTAGCTTTGATAGAGCACTCAAGCACTCGCATGGGGGTGTCATCGTTGAGGACCAAGTCTCCTTGAGCCGCTTCCCACCATAGGTGTTCAAAGACGTGCCGCAAGCCGAGATCCAGTGCATCGCGGCAGAGTTCCCACTGCCTCGACGCTGGCAGCGGTATCCCGGCCGATGCCTGCAAACGTTCCAGACGTGTCGACGGCATTCCTTGCCCGTACCGCAAGGTGGCGATCGTGCTGGCCACGGACACATCATACTTGTCCGAGCCCATCTCCTCAGGCGGTTCGGCGACGTGCGTTTTTCCGCAGGTTCCGCAACGCAAATTCTCCAGCTCGTACCGCTTGCCGCCAATCGGTGGTTGGCCCACCAGGCGGACTCGCATGACCCAGTTCTTGGAGCGGTACAAGGTGCCCGTCTGCATCCGCCGCAACCGCCGGATGCTCAGATTCTTCTCCCGCAGCAAGGCCAGGACCGTCGTGCTCCACACCAGCATCTTGTGCCAAACACCGCGATTCTGGCGGTTTTTTTCCAAAATGTTCGAAATTTTTTGACAGGCTTTACTCCGGCAGGCAAACGGGACGCCAGAGCGGTGCACCGCAGGCCGCTTCGGCGTTGCCGCCGGCCAGGAGAACCTGGAGTTGATGGGCTTGCAGCGTACAAGTCGCCGCGTCCCCGGACGGCCAGTGCATGAACTTCCCGGTCGAGAGTCTTTTTTGGCAGAGCCAAAAGCCCTGGCCGTCGTACAGCAGGATTTTGATCGCCGTGCCTTGGCGGTTGCGGAAAATGAAAGCACAGCCGGTCATGGGATCTTCTTGGAGTTGCTGTCGGCAGATGGCTGCCAAGCCGTCGATCCCTTTGCGGAAGTCCACTGGCTGCGTGGCCACCAGGATGCGCATGGAAGGGCCGGTCTGGATCATGACGCCACCTCCTTGCCGCACAGGGTCGGAAGCAATTGAGGCAATTGAGCGACAGCCGATCCCGTAAGTGAAATACGGAGCTTGCGTCCTGAGGGATCTTCGACCTCGACCTGGCATTCTCCCGTTGCCGTCCAGGGCATGGGCAACAATTCGAGGAACTGCATCTCTTCCTTGGTCCGCAGTACACAACTCCCATGCCACCCGCCGTTATTTCTTTGCCGTCTTTCGAAGCCCTGGTGTCTTCTGTGGTTACCTGAAGACTGTCGGATTCTGCGGCATTTGGCGAGAACATGCAACCAGTGGTCTGGTTCTCGCAGCTTCATCAGTTGATTCGAGCAGAGTTGTCCGAACAGGTTGCCGATCCTGACGTCTGGGTGATTGACGAGATCGGGAGAATGGAATGTCTGAGCAAGCTGTTTGTCAGTTCGACACGCCAGATCCTTACCAGTCTGCGGCCCATGCTGGCCACGGTCGCCGTCAAGGGAGACGGTTTCATCAGCGAGGCGAAGCTCGCGAGGGAGGGGCAAGTCGATCCTTGCTGCCAGTGCGGCTTTATCGCGTTTGGACAACGTGGCTCATTTCCCGGCCACCGAATGGCTGCGTCGTCGCGTCCGAACGATGTCCAACGTCAAAGACGGACCGCTGAACGAGCACCTGCTTGCGGCTCTTGCTGAGACGAGTGCCTCGCGGGATTGTCGTGCCTGTTCGCATGCCGACATTTCTGTAGCCCGCGAGGCGTATGAGGCCGGACCGGCCTGCGCCGGGGCTGCCGCGTGCAACTTTGCACGCAAATTGACCGTTGGAGCCCTTCGTCGCTTGCATCCGCGGGGAAGACCATGTTAGGATGGCGGTGGGCGGAACTCTCCTAATGGATTCGCACGGATCATGACTGACGAACAGTGGACCCAGTTGTTACAGATCTTGGACGGCCGGCGTTTGAACGCGTTGCCGGTCGGGTTCTTGGTCGACGGACCCTGGTTCGCCGGCCTTCGGCAGGTTCGCTTGATCGACTATTTGACCGATGGCCGCACGTGGCTGGACGCCAACCGGTATGCCGTCGAGCGCTTTCCCGAAGTGTTCTGGCTGCCCGGCTTCTGGGCCGAGTTTGGCATGATCTCGAATCCTCCGTCGTTCGGCGCCAAGTGCATTTGGCCGGGAGATGGTTTTCCGACGTGCCGACCGCTGTTGCGCAATTATGCCGAAATTGCGGACCTAGCGGTGCCCGATGTCCACACGGACGGGCTGTTGCCGCTGATCGTGGCGCGACTAGAGCAGAATCTGCCGCTGATCGAAGAGACCGGACATCGCATCCGTTTCGCTGCCGCTCATGGGCCACTGACGATCGGATCGTACCTGCTGGACCACACGCCGTTCTTCCTGGGCATGCGGACCGAGCCTGCCGCGATTCATCGCCTGATTGAGATCGCCACGGAGTTTGTGATCGATTGGCTGCGGTTGCAGAAGGCGCGGTTTCCGTCGATCGATGGAATCCTGATTCTCGAAGACCTGATGGGCTTTGTGGGCATCCAGGATTTTCGCGAATTCGCGCTGCCGTACGTGGCTAGGATCTTCGCTTCGTTGGACGTTTCGGTCCGCTTCCTGCATAACGACGCCGCGGGTTTGGTCACTGCCGAACATCTCAGCGAAATGGGCGTGAATTTGTTTAATTTCTCGTTCGAGCACCCGATCGCCCAGATCCGGCACCTGGCAGGCGACGAAGTGACTCTGCTTGGCAACATTCCGCCGCGCGACGTGCTGGGGTTGGGCACCGAAAAAGACGTGCGCGAGCATGTGGCGCAACTTCTGCGCGAACTGCCGGACCATCGGCGACTGATTGTTTCCGGCGGCGGCTTCACGCCATCGCAGTTCGGTGAGACGAAAATTCGAGCATTCTGCGAAGCGGCCAGATCGGCATGATTGCAATCGCCGGGGGCCCATGCTAGAATCCAATGGTGTCGTGCCCGTCAAGCACCGAGGGGCCGCGGCGTTCCGCTGACCGTTACCTCTGATCCCGTACCGCTCATGAATCGACCTCCAGAGTACCGTCAAGTGAAAATAAGCCGGCGCGAGGCATGCCGCGCGTTGGCCGGCGGCTTAGCGCTGGGAGCCCTCAGTCCCGGGCGCCTCGCCGCCGAACCCGCCAGCCCCTGGCGGCCGAATTACGTCCTGGCGTCCAGCATGTACGGCACGTTGCCGCTGGCCGAGATCCTGCCGGAGGTCCGCAAGACGGGCGCCGGGGAAATCGACCTGTGGCCGCCCGTCCACGGCGACCAGCGCAAGGCGATCGACGAGTTGGGCTTCGAGGCGTTCGAGGCGCTGCTCGAGAAGTTCGACGTGCGGCTGGCCGGCACGACGCGGTTCGACCTGGGGCCGTTCCGTCTCGCGGAGGAGATCGCCGTGCTGAAACGCCTCGGCGGGCATACGGTGGTCGCCACGCCGTTCGCCGAGGCCGGTCGCCGGAACCTGGTCGGAGAGGAGGCCAGGAAGGCCGTCGGCGAGTTCGTCGAGAAGATGAGGCCGACCACGGCCGCCGCGGCCGAGGCCGGCGTGACGGTGGCCGTCGAGAATCACGCCAGCTCGATCGTCTGCTCGCCGGACTCGATCCGCTACCTCGGTGACCTGGCGCCCGAGGCCGGCTTGGGCGTCGCCCTGGCGCCGTACCATCTGCCGCAAGACCCGCAGCTTCTGGCCGGCCTGGTGGAGCACCTGGGCGACAAGCTGGCCCTGTTCTATGCTTGGCAGTACGGCGAAGGGTGCGTGAAGAAGCTGCCGAAGGAGCAGGAGTTGAAGCAGATGCCCGGCCGCGGCCCGCTCGACTTCGGCCCCGTGATGGCGGCGCTCGGGAAGATCCGCTTCCGCGGGCCGTTTGAGATCTTCATGCACCCGGTGCCGCGCGGCATCCCCATCCTGCCGACCGTGGCGGAGACGACGGACGAAATCAATCGTGCGCGAGCGTACTTGGAAGACTTAATCGAATGAACAACGAGCCCCACCATGCAACGAACGACCCGACGTGGACCGCGAAATCGGCCAAAAGGCGGTCAAGCACTTCGGCGGCAAGGCAGCGCTGTATGAAGACTATCGCCGCATGCTCGAGAAGGAGAAGATCGATGCGCTGTTGATCGGCGCGCCCGACCACAGCGGAGCGACCATCGCTTCCGGCTCGCCTGCGAGATGGTCCACAGCGGCCGGATTGGCGAGTTGCGGGATATCCAGCAACGACGACCGATCGAGCAATTCTTTCGCGTGCGATTCCATCTTCGGGTCCGAGAGCGGAAACTCCGAGAAAATGTAACGCAGGAACTCGTCACAAGCCGAATGAGCGAATTGGACCGGGTTGATGGGCATGTTGGTCAGTGGTCAGTGGTCAGTGGTCAGTTGTCAGTTGTGCCCGTTGATTATAGCCGTATCCCATGACGATTGGAAATTGTGTATAATTCAATGCGGACAAGATGAATCCCTGGGAAACAATGTGATCCCTTGGAAGTTGGACAAGGTCGACGGGACGGCGGGAACCACATCCAGGGTGCATTCGACGAGCCCGCCCACGGCGAACTGGCCAGCTTGCCCCCAGTCTTGTTGGGTGGTGTGTATTTTTTTGTAGTGGCGTTCCCTGTAGTTCGCCGAGGAGCGACCGTTGTCGTGGGAAAGGCACGACGACCGAGAGGGAATTGAAGTCGAGGTAGCGCGATGACGGCACATGAATTCCTGCGTCCGAGGTTCACGGGTGACCGCTTCCAAGAGCACTGGCTTCCGCTTGAGATGCTCCGCGATTTGGCAGTGCTGGAAGAGATGATCGTGGAGGTAGCCAAGTGGAAATATCTGCAAGAGAATCCTAGACGCAAGCGATCCCCGCGACGTTTCACCGAGGGAATCTCCTTGAAACTTACCGGCATCGAAGACGGCAGTGCCGTCCCAATCATCGCGTTGGTTGTGTCCGCGGCGACGCTTTTTCCGTTGGATAATCAGGAGTATTTCGAGAAGGCACGAGACGCCGTGATCGCTGCAATCAGTGCCGCGGAGCACAACGAGCCAATCGCTGGTCATCTCCCTGATGAAGCGCTGGCGTATTTTGACCGATTCGGACGCAGCCTGCGCAAAGGTGAAGCCATCGAGTTTTCCGTGGCGAACAACTCCGTTCCGGCGCGATTGACACGCGATACTCGACGGAAGCTTGTGCTCGCATCGACTGCACTGAAGGAGGTCACGGAGGAAACGCTCGTTCGCGGCTGTGTCCCGGAAGCAGACCAACACAACATGACCTTTGAGATTCAGTTCCCTGATGGGAGGAAGCTCGGTGCTCCAATCGATCCACAGCATCTGGAAGTGGTGTTGGAGGCTTTCAACGGCTATCGGGATGGATTGCGGATATTGGTTCAGGGTATTGGTCGGTTCAATCGACACGAGCGACTGCTGGGCTTCTTGTCCATCGAGCATCTGACGATCTTGGAGGCTCTGGACGTTTCTGCACGATTGGATGACTTGCGGACCTTGCAACAAGGCTGGTGTGACAGGGCGGGCAAGGCACCATCTTCTGCCGGTCTGGACTGGCTTGGTGAGTCGTTCAACAGTCGTTATCCGGAAGAACTTCCCTTGCCTCATCTATATCCGACCCCAGAAGGTGGCATTCAGGCGGAATGGTCGCTTCCGTCCGCCGATATCTCCATAGACATCGACATCGAACAACAGGTCGGTCATTGGCACGTTCTGAATCTGTCGAGTGACGCTGAGGAAACTCGCAAGTTGTTGCTGGCGCAGGATGACCAGTGGACATGGATGGTCGAACAGATTCGACAGCATTCTCAGGGGTAGTGATGCCCGAAGATACGTATCTTTATCGACAAGTACATCCCTCGTCGGTACAAGCTGGCCGAATCACATCGCAGGTGTTCAGGCCAACACCGAAGGACAGAGCAAGCTGTCCGCCTACGATGGCGATCGGATCTCTGCCGAAAAAGCATGGATACACTACACTCGGCAGTTGAGTCTTTCGTCGTGTGGTGTGGTCGCCGTGACGATTCAAGAGTGCGAGGCTGAATCGTTAAGCACCGTTCGAGAAATAACTGTCCGATGTTCCCTCGCCCATCGTGGGAGAGGGCAGGGTGAGGGGGCAGAAGGTGCGTCAGTTATTTCTCGAATGGTGCTAACCGTTCATAGGGACGGCAAACCATTCCCAGAACATGTTTCGATCGATTTCACTTCGCGTGGTGCGAAGATCATCGACGGTATCGCCAAGCGGTTGAGAAATGCCGCCATGAGACGAGATTGGCAATATCAACCCGGTCCCGATAGCTAATCGGGTCATGAGATTTCCCGAAAGCATTGAGGATTCACCCGCCTCACGAAACCCGAATCAATCCCAAGACTCCGAAACCACCGGCTAGAAACCGTACAGGAATCCGCTGTCTCCTTAAATCCGCTGTCGAATACCACCCCGGCAGCGAATTGAAACAGGATGATCTCTTGCCACCGCTGCAGCGTCTGATCCAACAGACCGGAACCACCCGGCATCGGATCGAAGATCAGCAGATCGACCGTTTCGTCGGAACGATGGATCACCAGGGATTCCAAGTCGCTGGAGCCCATGTCCAGGACCCGGACGGCGCCCACCATCAGGGACTCGCCGATGTTGATCGCCGTCGCCTCGTCTTCCAATTGGTGAAACTGCAGGCAATCGACTTCCGCCTTGACGGTCAAGGCTAACCGCTTCGGTTCCTTGCCGCAGCTTTCCGTGTGGGTCTTCAGGAAGTGATTGATCTCCTCGCTGCCCGTCTGGCCGTACGAGGTATCGGCGTTCTTCTCCGCGACGTAGTGCTGCTCGGCGTTGACGTACAGCGTTCGAAGATGAGTCGATTCGTCGGTCCCCAAGTGATACCGGGAAACGTAGAACGAACCGTTGTTGGCGTACAAGCGGTTCCCCGGCACGAATTCCCGCAGGGCGACCACGTTTCCTCGATTCAAATCGAAGGCCCGCTTGCCAACACTCCTGGCGAATCCCCTCCGCGCCGATGCGATCACGCCGCCGTCGTTGACCCCGTATCCGGGCAGAAACCCCTCGACGCCCAGAACGCTGAGCGTATAGGTCGCCGCATCGCGCCGGACGATGCTCTTGATATAGTCGTCGCACCGCCACAGAAGCTGCTCGTCCTCCCGCTCGATCAGGCCGTCGTCCTTCTTGCGGTGAAGTTCCTTGCGCGTGTTCCGGGCCCAAGTCAGCCGGTTGTGCAGACGGGTCAAGACCACCGTCAAATCCGCGGGCATCCCTTCGATGATCGCGCGCACGGCCTGCTCGGTGACCAACTCCGCCGCATCGAGTGGCCAGTTGTTGGCGAACAACGCGACCAATTCGCCCGGAAGATGGGGCAACTCCGCGAGCAGCGTCTGCAGCGAGTTCGTGTCCAGCGGCGCATTGCGGAATTGGTTCTTCCTGTCCAGCAGGTAGTCGCGGATGAAGTGCGGGAAGAGCTGCTTCAGAACCAGCCGAATCCGCTGGCTGACCTCGCTGTCCTGCCGGGACTTGAGCAGTAGCATCGACAAGACGGCCGATCGCACGTGCTTGGCGACCATCAGCGGGTTCTTCAGGTTGAACGACGGAGCCGCGATGACGCCATCGAGAATCCGCAGCGGATCGGCGAAGAAGTACCGGTCGTGCAGCGAGCGGCGACAATACGTCACGATCACCGCCATGCGTTGTTCCCGCCCAGCGCGCCCGGCACGCTGCCAGTAGTTGGACGCCAGCGGCGGGACGTTCCGCATCAGCGTCATGTCCAACGCGCCGATGTTGACTCCCATTTCCAGCGTCGGCGTGGCGACCAGACAGTTCGTGCGCCCCTGCTTGGACTTGAACTCCTGCTCGATATAGCTGCGCGTGTCGCCGGGAACCTGAGCCGTATGCTCCTCGGCACTGACCATCGTAAACGGCCGTCCCAGCAGCCAGACATTGTAATTCGCTCGGTCGGCCTCCTCCGTCACCGTGGAACCCGGACAGCGGTAACGGACGCACGCCCCCGTCGGGCATTTGCGCGTCGTCACGCGCTGGCAGGTCGTACAGCGTTCCCGCCGGTCGAAACCTTCCACCAGAATCCGGTCGTGGACAATCTGCCAAGCTTCGCCGATCACCACTTCACGAGTGTTCTGGATGCCGACTTTGCGAATCAGCCCCAGGCCGTCCTTCAACAAGTCCCACAGCTCGGCGATCAGCCCATCGACATCGGCTGACTCCCGATCGGGAACCACCCGCTTCATCAACGCTTGTACCGCCGTCGTCCCTCGCTCGGAGATCAGCCCCGTGGCGAACTTGTTCGTCTTGGTCGAATGCTTGTCCACGCCGCTGGGGTGGAAGTCGTACAGCGAGAGCAGCCCGAGCTGAATGTACGGATCGTCTTTGCGGTGGTACCGCGAGTACACCGGATCGTCGGCGATGAACACCATCCGGTTTCGTCGCCATCCGTCCAGAATCAGCGAGATCAGATCGACCGCTTCGTCGCCCGAGATGCCGACCTTTTTCGCCCACTGGATCACCCGCTCGTGATTGGCCGACAGCCCCCGGTAAACGATCCGCGTCAGACCGAGGGCTTCCAGCCAGCGAGTCGAGCGGACGGAGGTCGTGAACTCGCGCAGCACCATGTACCGCAACGAC
>SKKK01000024.1 GCA_007121535.1 Planctomycetaceae bacterium
CGCCGAGAAATTCGTCACCGCCTTGCCCTGCCGGCCGTACAGATCCGTCTCGATCTGCACCGTCAACACCGCCCGGCTCCAACCGTTTTCCACGGCCTTGGCCGCGTACCAGAGCCGTTCGTCGAAATCGCTCAGCTTCTGCAGCAGAACGATATTGTGCCCCCAAGGGATTCCAGCCAAGACATCGGGCAAGGACGGCCTATCCGTTTGTCGCACAGGCTGTGCGACTTTCTTGGATGGCAATTGTCGCACAGCTTGTGCGACTTTCTTGCCCGCTGATTTGCGCACCACTTGTGCCGAACTTGCGACAACCGAAGCGTACGCTTCGTAGAACGCCCGCATGCGAAACACGTTCGACCGCGAGAAGCCACTCAGTCCGGGAAAGGCCCGCTGGATATCGTCCGCAAGCCGCTCGACAACGCTCTTGCCCCAGCCCTCCTGCTCCTGCCGCACGACGATCATCCGGCCAATGTCCCAGTACAGTTGGATCAATTCGCGATGGACCGCGACCGCGGCCT
Organism: Planctomycetaceae bacterium; assembly: GCA_007121535.1. Classification (GTDB taxonomy): domain Bacteria; phylum Planctomycetota; class Planctomycetia; order Pirellulales; family Pirellulaceae; genus SKKK01. Next base: position 519 of record SKKK01000024.1, read on the forward strand.
TGAGCTGCGCCGCCCGGACTCGGGTCTTCAGGTCTTCGAGCAGTTCGCGATAACCGGCGGGTAGGTCCGACTTGGACGTAATCAGCGTCCTTCCCCCCGCTTTCTTGGCTGCCGCCCTCTTGTTGCCATCGGGCGTGCTTCTCTTGCCTGCCTTCTTACCCGCCATAGCCCAACTCCTTCAGGTGAACCGGCAATCTGTTTGTGCGTCTTCGCTGGTTGTCCTTCGAGTCTCTGACGTTGCGTCCTCTGTCCCGGGGAAAAAGCGCGCTACTACGCCTGTGCTTGCATTTCGGTGTGGGTGAGTTCAGCGATGGCCTTCGACAGATGGTCTTCGGTGACCACCTTCTGGCCGCTCAACACCGATGCTTTGGCCGCATCCTGAGCCGCCTTGAGCGCCTGGGCGGCGGACAGGCCCGTCAGTTTCCGCACGATGTTGGACCATTCAATTTCCTCGGAACAATGGACTGCCGAGAGCGTCGTCTTCAGCAGCTTCTCGATTTCGCCGGCGCCGGGTGGCGGCACCTGGAATACATCGTCGAAGCGGCGAAACAGCGCGGTATCGAGCGAGTCTTCAATGTTGGTGGTGGCGACAAGCAAGCCCGGGGCGTCGTACTCTTCCATCAGTTGCAGCAGGGAATTGACGATACGCGATGCTTCCCCGATGTCACGGCCGTTGGTCCGCGAGCGGGCGATGAAGTCGCACTCGTCCAGCAGCAATACGCACGGACGCTCCTTGGCGGCCTCGAAGACGGCTCGCAGGTTCGACGCAGATTCGCCGAAGTACGATGACAGAAGCGTGTCAAACCGGACCTTCAGCAGCGGGAGTCCCGTGTTCCAGGCGAGCCGCTTTGCCCCCAGGGATTTTCCGCAACCTGGTGGGCCGTACAGGAGGATCGTCTTCCGGTTGCGGAGCCCGTAGGCGCCCAACCGTTCCCGTGCGGCGTATTCCTTCTCGATTCGGACAAATCGCTCTTCGACTTCCGGCGGCAGCACCATGTGGTGCTCCAGCGAATCCCGCGGTAAGAGCGTGGCAAGCTGATCCCCGTAGCGACGATTCGTAGGCAACTCAGCCAATGCTGACTGATTCTCATTCGCTGACTTGGACGCCGGTCGAGGGCGCGCAAGGATGGCGGCCAACTGATCGGCAAGCTTGTTGTGGCCCACCTGGCGTTCGGATTCGACGACGGCCTGGGCAAGACGCTCCAGGTCGCCTTGCGAACCATTGGCGATGGCTCGCATCATGCGTTTGAGGATGTCGGCGTTCATGTTGCACCTGCCTTCCGGATCGAGGTCTGCTCAACCGCCATCGGTTCATCCATGCAGTTCGGCGGTTTCCGGCTCCGGCCTTGATCCGGCTTTTGCCGCGTGGGGAAGAAGAACGTATCTCCATTGCTCACCGTGCCTCTCCGCCCGAATGCAATGGCCCCGCTGGCGAAGGGCTGTCACGCATCGGGAAATCGTGGGTATCGATACCCCGACTTCTTCCGCAATCTTGGGCGTCGAGTAGCGTCCGGTACGGACGAGTCCCAGCACTTTTTCCAGACGCCTTTCGATTTCGTGGGAACGCTGGTAAAGCATGGCGATTGGTCTCCTTCGAGGAAATACTGTGTCTATCGAAAAATGATAGACTTGTCAAGGCCATGAGTCCATGCCCGGTGTCCATGCCCCGAAACGGGAGGCAGAGGCAACTGGGGGATTTGTTCAGCCTGCCAGTTTGTGCAGTTCATCGGCGCAGTCGGTGTCGAGGATCAGGTGGTTGATCAGGCCGAGTTTGATGCACTGGAGGACGATTTCGGCTCGGACGGCTCCTACGGCTAGGACGGTGACGCCGGGCAGGTTGTTCTCGCGGGCTCGGAGAGCACAGCGGCGGAAGTGGGGTTCTTTGATGCCGGTCCAACGCTTGTTGACGGCCTCGACGTACTCGCGGTCGGCTTTGTTGGCCGCTGGATTGATGATGAAGGCTCCGCCCAAGTCGCCGAACGCTC
>SKKK01000102.1 GCA_007121535.1 Planctomycetaceae bacterium
CGCCATCGCGTTGCCGACAACCGCCGCGACCGTTTCGAAGTGGAACGCGGCGATCCGTTGGAAGACGTCCTCTCGCTCTTGGCTGAATCAAAGTCCGTACAGTCGCCGCTTGATGCACTGGCCCCACACGATTTCTTGTTCGCGGAGTTGGGGCGATGAGGGGGCGGTGATTCAAGACGGCCAGGTGTACCATCCGGAATCAGTCGGCAAACCGAGAGGCTCGTCCTGATCGACTTCTGCTTAGGCAATCCGCAGGGAATCATCTGCCCGCAGCGCTCTGGCGGGTCTCTGACCGAGCCACCCCGAACGACCGAAGGTCTCCGATATTGCGGGAGACCTTCGGTCGGCGGTTTCGGCGGGGTCAGAGACCCTCGCCCAACAAGGCCTGTTCCGCTCCGAAGGCCGTGTTCAACGCCATCGGCCGCTGTGCAGGAAAGCGGCCCACAGTGCTGGTGGGCTGCGCCCGGATGATTCGGCCGGGGAACTCGTCTGTTGGGGCAGTGTGTGAACGGTGGACAGGTCGATCCCTCGTTCGGTCAGAGCCGTTGCGAGTGTTTGCCGGCGGTCGTCAACTGCCTCGGGATGATCCAGCACGAACAATTGGGCTTGCCGAAGGGCTTCCAAGCGCGGCAATTCTTCCTTCCACAAGTTATGGTAGAACTTTTCCATCAACAGCGAGGTTGCTGCATCGTCCACTCGCCATAGGCTGGTGACCAGCGTTTGGGCGCCGGCCACGTGGAAAGCCCGCTGCAGTCCGAGGATTCCCTCGCCCGCGACCTCGGTTCCCAGGCCGGTCTGGCAGGCGGACAACACGACCAATTCGGTTCCCAGCAGATTCAAGTTTTCCACCTCGGCCGCCGTCAAGATTCCGTCTTCGCTGCCCGAGACCGCCGGGGGCCTGGCCGCGCCGGCCAGGACCAATCCCGAGGACAACTGCGGATCGCGGACCGGCGGCTGGAAGGCCTCCCGTGCGTCTGCGGCCAGCAAGTGGCGATCGCCCACTTCAGCCGATCGTTCGGGCTCCGGTGACGGAGCGAAGAAGCCGTGCGTGGCCAAGTGGACGTAGCGCCAGTTGCCGCCGGCCAGTTCCTGCTTGATCCGTTGTTCGGTGGCTTCTGCCTGCGTCAGGAGCAATGGGCGGTCCACCCCCTTGATCTGCGCCGCCAACGCCGCGATGTTCGACACTTCAAGGCCGGTTCCAGGCAACGGCTCGAAGCCGTCGCGAGTTGCAGGCTCGATCATGGCCACGCGCCCGCCGAACTCCCACGCCGTCGACTCGGTGGCCGCTGCTGCCACCTCGGCCTGATAGTCGATGTCGCCGGCCAGCAACAGGCCCCCCGGGACTGGCGGCTGCGTCGGCGGTTGCAGGGTTTCTGCCAGGTGCAAACCGGAGGTCACATAGCCCACGGCGAACTGTTCGATCAGATACGATCCGGGTCGTTCGCCCGGAAACGCCGCCGGCGGGAACCAGCACAACGGTCCGTCGGGGGCGATCAGGATGTTTTCGACGCCCTGAAGATGCTGGGCCAACGGTTGCCAGACCCGTTCGACCAATCGATCTTGAAGCCGGACATCCGGGCGGGTGATTGGGCTGCCGGGCTGACCAAAGGCCGCTCGCCATCCGTCGATGGCCCGGGCGATCGGTTCGGACGGTCCCAGATCGATCCGCACCGGTTGGTGGTCGCGGCGGATGACGAAGGCCAACAGACGCGATTCGGGCAGGCGGCCATCTTGATCCCTCCGAAAGTCGGTGTACTGGAGCACGTCGACGAAAGCGGTTTCGCTCGGCAGCCGGTGGACCCATCGGTCGTGAGTCCACTCGTCCAAATCCCGGGGCGTCTGCTGCTGACCGAGACTGCGGGCGATCTCGCTTTCCAGGTCCTCCTTGCGGCTGCGCAGATCCAAGACCTGCTGCTGCCACGTCTTGCGCTGATCGGGCGGCGGCGTGGCCAGCGCCAACGTGGCCCAGCGGCTGCGAAGGGAACGGAGTTCGGCGACCTGAGGCGCCAACTCGGGTCGGTCCAGCGCCAGACGCTCTTCGCGCTGGCGCGCAAACACGGCGCCCTTCCAGCGGAGCACGCGTTGGTACACCCGGTCGACGGGGACGTCGTTGCGGGCAGCGGCGCTCAGCCAGCCGTCCAGCGCGGTGCGCAGCATCCGGGTCAGCGCGATCCGTTGCCGCTCGTTCTGCACGGCGAAACTGGCCTCGCGGTGCCTTTCGAGAATTTCCAGGACCTGTCCCAGCAGCGTTTCGGCCCTGGCGTACTCGCCCGTTTCCAGATAAAGCGATGCCAGGTCGGCCAAACCGCCGGCGTACAGAACGTGCTCGCGGCTCAACGCTTCTGCAGCGATCTCGTTTGCTTCCGCGAACAATGCCTCAGCAACCTCATGGCGTCCCGTCGCCTGATGCAGCTTGGCCAGATGGTTCAGGCTGGTGGCAACGTCCGGATGTTGCCGACCATACGATGCCGTGCGAATCTCCAAGGCCTGTCGGTGCAGCTTTTCGGCGACGGCGTATTCCTTTCTGGCAGCATGCAGCGCGGCCAACCGTTCCAGGCTGGTGGCGTAGACCGGATGCCGATCACCCAAAGATTCGCGCAGTGTTTCAGACGCCTGCCGGTAGAGAGGTTCGGCGTTTTCCCAATCGCCTCGCTGCTCGTACATCGATGCCAAGGCGATCAGGCTGGCTGCATACTCGGGATGTTGCTCGCCCAGCGAGGCTTTCCTGCTTTCCGCAACCTGTCGGAAACGCCGCGCCGCGTTGTCGTGATCGCCCATCGCCAAGTGGACGTTGGCCAGATTGGCCAATGCCCGAGCCGTCTCGGGGTGTCGTTCGCCCGCGCTCTGGCGGCTGATGGTCCACGCCTTGCGCAGTAATGGCTCCGCCCGAGCGTAATCGCCGGTTTGATGATACAGGTGCCCGAGGTTGTTCAGCAGCGTTGCATAGTGAGGGTGGCTGGTGCCGATGGTTCTTCCGACGATCTCCACCGCCTGACGGAAGAGTCGCTCGGCTTCGGCATGATCGCCCAGATCGGCAAGCAGTCCGGCCAGCATGTTGATGCTCAGCGCGTACCAAGGATGCTGCTGCCCCACGGAATTCGCGACGATCGCCGTGGATTGCCGATGAAGTGATTCGGCCTGTGTGTATCGTCCCATCAAATAGTATAGTACGCCGAGATCACTCAGCACCGAAGCATACTCCGGATGCGAGTCGCCGATCGTGGCCTCCAGGATCACCCGAGCTTGTTGGTACAACGGCTCGGCGCGGGCGTACTGCCCCATCGCCCTGTACAGCCGGGCCAGATTCCGCAGGCTCCCCGCGTGACGGAAATCCCGTTCACCCAGGGCATCCTTCGTGATGTCCAAGGCTTCCTGATACAGCGGTTCGGCTTTGTTGTACTCCCCCAACGATTCGTGGATTTGAGCCAAGAGGCTCAGGGCGTATGCGTAGTTCGGATGGTCTTCGCCGACGATTTTCCGAGAGATCTCACGGGCTTGGCGAGCGAGTGGCAGGGCCTTGGCATAATCGCCCGCCTGCTGGTACAGTACCACCAGATGAAGCAATGCGTCGTTCGATTCCGGATGCTCCCGGCCGTACACCGTCCGGTACACGTCAAGCGCCTGCCGCATGAGGGGCAACGCTTCGAGGGGCGCCCCGGCTTGGTAACGCTGCATCGCCTGGCGTTGCGCTTGCTTGGCCTTTTCCAGCTCGTTCCGCTGCTCGGGCCGAAGCGCCTGGAACCGGATGATTTTTTCCAAATCCACGCGGGCTTGCGACGTACGCCAATGCCGCTCGCCGTGCAGTGCTCGCCGGACCGCAAGCAGCTCTTCCAGCGCCGTCCGAGCTGCCGTGAAATCCTGATGTTCCTCGTGCAGCCCCGCCAACCACTCGAGCGTTTCGGCTAATTGTCCATGCTGATCATCCGGCATTTCCCGTTGGATCGCCAGTGCCTTTTTGGCGGCGGCAACCGCTTCGTCCGCGCGGCCGGCGGCCGCCTCGCTGCGGCTGCGTTCGAGCAGCCGTTGAATTTCCGCAATGCCCGGGGATTCATCCTCTGCATGCGACGCGCGCGGCAGGGCGACCGGTCCGGCCAGCATGACAGCAGCTAGACACAATATTCGCCCAGTCGCTCGGAAGGCCAGACGCGGCAGCGGGCGTCGTTGCAGCGGAAACCTTGGTCGAAGGCGGCTGATATTCATCATCATCCTCCGTTGGCGAAACTGACGCCGCGAAGCAGCATGAAGTGGGGACGTACGCGTTCTTCCAGGAACTGCCTGATTTCCAGCAGGGGATCGTCGATCTGCCGGACGTCGAAATGGATGCCGCGCAGTACGATGCCCGGCGTGGTGTCGCCTTCCAAGCGGACCAGCGCCCGCGGATCAGGCTGCTGCCAGACGGGAAAGCCTTCCAAGAAGGATTGCCATGCAAAGTCGTCGGGTAGCGGTGCGTCGTCGGCCAGCAGCAACAGCGTCTCCATTCCTGATTCACCCTGGATGGACCAGCCGCCATGGCCCTCCGCGGGCAGCGATATCCATTGAGTCGGACGCTGCGAAACGGCAAGCTCATTCCAATCGCCGGGCGTCCAGGGGTACAACGGCTGGACACTTGCCCCGGGGGTGATCCACAACAGATAGACGTAGGCGGGCCGGTTCAGTTCGACCTCGATGCGGATCAAATCGCCGTCCTCCAGGGGCAAAGCTCCGGGGTCTTCGATCGATAGCCCACTTCGCAGCTCGTCGCGCGCGTTCCAAAGGCGGATGTCCAAGCGGGCTTCCAGCGCTTGGGCCACGGGCGCCGACGGGGTGGTCCACACCGAACGCAACGGGATCCACGCCAAGGCGATCAGCAGCAACATCGCGGCGGCGCACCCGGCGATCTGCCACCAAGTCCGTCGATTCGGCGAAGGGTCGGCGGTCGACGTTGTGTTGGTCGGACCCAGCCAGTCTCGCAAATCGGCGGCCAGGTCGGCGGCCGTCGAGTAGCGGCGGGTGACCTCCTTCTCCAGACACCGCAGGACGATCCGCTCCAACTCCGCCGGGATGCTGGCGTCCACCATCCGCGGCGGCTTGGGCTCCCGCCGTTGAATCTCCTCGAACAACTCGTCCAGCGACTCGCCGGCGAAGGGTCGCCGTCCGGTCAGCAACTCGTACAGCACCACTCCCAGGGCCCAGATGTCCGAGCGGCCATCCAGGAAATGGCTCTGACCGCGAACCTGCTCCGGGGCCATGTAGGCCGGGCTGCCGGAAACGTCGTCACGGTGGCAGCGTTGCTGAGTCTCGTGAACTGCCAATCCGAAATCGGCCACCAAGGGTTGGCCGGAGCCGTCCAGCAGGATGTTCGACGGCTTGACGTCCCGGTGCACCAGACCCTGCCGGTGCGCATAATCGAGCGCCTCGGCCACGTCCGCAGTCAACTCGGCCGCAGCGTGACCGTCCAGCCGTTGTTCGGCCAGCCTGCGTGCCAAACTACCTCCTTCGATCAGCTTCGCCACAAAATACACTTGGCCGTCGTCCGTTTCCCCTACGTCGTAGACCGGAACGATCCTCGGATGATCCAACCCGGCTACGATGCGAGCTTCCGCCTTGAAACGCTCGATCTGTTCGGGCGACCCGAGGCAATGCGAGTGGGACACCTTGATTGCCACCGGCCGATTTAACTGCTCGTCGAAGCCCTGACAAACCAACCCGAAGCTGCCGCCGCCCAAAACCGCATCGACGCGGTAGCGGCCGAAACGCGCCGGGGCCAGGGGTGGAGGAACGGAGTCCGGAAGGCTGGAATCGGCGCCGCCGACGCGCGAATCGCTGTTCGGCACGGATTGGGTCGACGCGAGTTGACGATTCTTGTCCTGGAAAACGGCCTTCCGGTTCATGAAAATCACCTTGCACTTTCCGCTCGGCGCCGCTTCAGCCAAACCCGGCAGTAGGCGTGCAACCCCAGATGGATCGCCTCCTCCTCCAGCTCGTCCAAGCTCGGGTCACCCAGCGTTGCGGCCAGTTCCTGGACCAAGTAATTCGTGTACTTCGCCCGAGCCCGCTGCAGCGTCTTACGGATTCCCGCTGCGGTCGTCGTTCCCGGCGAACCGAGTCCGGCAAGCGCCCGGGCCATCTGTTGGGAAGTGGCTTGCGGGTAACGGGCACGGTAGTCCAATACGCTGAAATACGGCCAACCGGTATGGTCCTGCCAGTCCTTCAGCCGCAGCCAAGCTCGGGATAACAGGTCCTCGCGCACCGCAGCATCGATCGCCTCGGCCAGTCGTTCCTCGGTCGAAAACGCCTCCCATGCAACTTGTTCAGCGGCCGTCAGCGTCAGGTGCGTCCGTTGCCGACGATACCGGCAGACCATTCGCAAAAGGGAAGTTTTCAAATAGTCGCGGAATCTGCCCTTGGAAGGATCTACGGCACGAAAGGCACCTTCGATGAACCCCATCCAAAACTGTTGGAAGACCTCATCCGCCGCTTCGGCGTCGCCCAGTACCGTCCGCAGGTAGCGATACACCGGACCCGAATAACGATGGACGAAAGCCGCCTGTGCTTCCCGTCTGGTCGCCGGGTTCGCATCGTGAGCCGCAAAGACTTCGCTCCATACTGTCGAGATCTCGCTGAGAAGCATCGGACCATCTCCCAGCCGGCCGATCAGGGCCCGTTCCGTACGATTGGCAGCGCACCCCGGCAAACACATCCAAGGCCGAATTCCTCGATTGCCGTCAGGAACAAACCGTTCACACGGCCGATTTCTGCATTTTTTCCAGATCGCAGGTGTCACACTCGCCGCATTCCCGTCTATTTGATGATTGATACGTCCGGTTTGCAAGTACCCACGTCGAAAAATTTTGGAGTTCGAAACCGAATTCGTCTGGAAGCGAAGAACCAATTTTAGTTCAATGGAACTGCTTCTCGCAAACTCCGTGATGCGTACCCCCAATCAGTGGGGGTCTCCGCAAAACCTCATGCTCTTTCACTTGAGACCCGTACAGGAACGAACATCATGTCTCCAGGCATCTTGCCCAAGAAGGCCCGTGGCAACGGCGGGTTTTGTTACGATCGTCAGCAGCAATCTTCCCGTCAACGACGACTGCGATTCGAAATGCTCGAACCGCGTTGGCTGTTGCACTCGGGGTTGCTGACCAGTCAGTTCGGCCCGGCCTTCGACGGTGCACTCGGCGCACAGTTCACCGCTTGGGAGAGCCGACTTCCGCAAGCTGTTCAGCCGCTTCCGGCCCACGTGGACGGTTTACTTCAGCGTGCTGCCGGTGGCGAAGAGATCCGGGTGATCGCCGAACTATCGAGCCGTCTGGACCAATCCGCCTTGGCGGAGCAGGCGGAGCGTGATGGCGCGACTGGCATCTATCAGTTCGAGTTTTTTCCGCTGCTCGCCCTGAAAGTCAATGACGCTGCCTTGCGCGGACTCTTGGGATCGTCCCAAGTTGTCTCGATCATGGAGGACATTCCACACCCGCCGTCGCTGAGTAACAGTCTGCCGGCAATCAACGGGCCGCAGGCGCACAGTCTCGGCTTGGATGGCAGCGGACTGGCCGTGGCGATTTTGGATACGGGCATCGACCGTACTCATCCGTTCTTCAGCGGCCGTGTCGTCGAAGAGGCGTGCTATTCCAACGGTGCGGGATTCGGTTCGGGAACATCCCTGTGTCCCAACGGCAGTTCGTCGCAAACCGGAACGGGTGCGGCGGGCATCCTGTCGGTTCACGAGGGTGTCAGCGGGATCGACCATGGACAGCACGTGGCGGGGATCGCGGCGGGCGACGGCGCCGGAGTCTCTGGCGCTCCGCCGGCCGGTGTGGCTCCTGGAGCGGACATCATCGCCATCCAGGTCTTCACGCGAATTGACGATTCGGCGACTTGTAACGGCATGGGCCACAACGCGCCGTGCGCTCTGACGTACCCAGTCGATCAGATCCGCGGTCTGGAACGCGTGCTCGAGCTGAGCAGCCAATACTCCATTGCAGCGGCCAACCTGAGCCTGGGCGGCGGACAGCACACCGATCATTGCGACCAGGAATCGGCCGCGTACAAAGCGGCGATTGATAATCTGCGCGGTGCGAACGTTGCAACGGTCGTGGCCGCCGGGAACGATGGTTTCTCGGACGCCATCGGCTTCCCGGCTTGCATCTCGACCGCCGTCGCGGTCGGGTCCACGACCAACGAGGATGCCGTTTGGCCCTTCCACAACCGGGGTAGACTGCTTGACGTCTTCGCGCCGGGCGTCGACATCCTGTCATCGGTGCTGGACGATGAGTTCGGGACAATGACCGGGACCTCGATGGCAGCTCCCCACGTTGCCGGCAGCTTTGCCCTCTTGCGTGAAGCAAACCCCAACCTCACGGTTTCCCAAATCGTTGCGTTGCTGCAGGACACGGGTCTACCATTGACGTACCAGAGTGGTGGATCGAGCGTGACGACGACGAGGATCGACCTGTTGGCTGCAGCGGAATCCGCAACGGCGGGCGGGCAACTCGAATTGTTTGCCACGGGTTTCGAGTCGAGCGAAGGTTACAGTCTTGGATTCCTCGGAAATCAACAAGGTTGGACTTTTACTACTGCATCCGGTACCGACCAGGGGCAACCTCGAGTGTCCAGCACCAACCCCGCTACGGGAACTCGACACATGCGTATTGGGACGGATGCCTTTCTTAACGTGGGGACTCAGATTGGTGGCCGAAGTCCCGCTTTGTCCCCGCAGGACCCCGGTCGCTACACGGTATCGGTAGACGTGCGAATCGCCCACAGCGAATCGACCGGTCGCTCTTCTTATGTCGTCGAACCGGCGGCGCTCTCGCAAGACAATACGTTTGCGGCTCGCGTGGTGTTCGCCTATGACGGCTCGCTGCGGGTCTTCGATGATCTCGGCAACGGATTCGACCACATTAACACAGGTCAGAATTGGGTTTCCGGCTCTTATCGCAATCTGACGATCCAACTGGATGCTTCCGCCAACACGATCGACTACTACTACGACAACAATCACATCCACAGCAGCAATACCGGTGTTTTCGCCGCTGATGCAATCGAGGTGGCCTACCTGTATGGATGGAACACGAACTTCGTGAGTCTTGCCGATTTTGACAACCTGACCATCAGCACGGAGATCGAGGCGCAGGAACTTGGCGAGATCCGCGGGTTCAAGTGGCACGATTTGAACGGCAACGGGGTCTGGGACGACGGGGAACCACCGCTGGCAGGTTGGGAAATCTACTTGGACGCGAACAACAATGGCCAATGGGACGAAGGCGAACTGAAGACCACCACGGCGGCTGACGGCAGTTACGCCTTCACCGGCCTGCCCCCCGGCGAGTACACCGTCGCCGAAGTGATGCAGAATGGGTGGGAGCAGACGTTCCCCGGTCCGGGTGGCCAAGGACAACAGACCGGTCAAGCTGCCGGGAATCCCGATTATGCCGAGCGCGCCGAGGCACTGGCACAGCAACTGACGACCACGAACTCTCCGGTCCCCATCTACACGACTGGTGGAGGCTCGTCTGAAGGGGACGGCGATCCATCGCTATTTCCCCAGACAGCCGAGTCAGGACCGTTGATCAATCTCGATCTTTTCAGGGCCGATCCGCGGTTCGCAGGCATCGAAGGTCAGAACTATGCAGTAGTCGTGTTGGATACCGGGATCAACCTGACTCATCCGTTTTTCGGAGACCGGATCGTCTATTCCTGGGACTTCGCTGACGACGATGCAGACGCGAGCGATTTCAACGGGCATGGGTCGAACGTGACCAGCATCGTGGCCTCTCAGGATGCCACGTATCCCGGCGTTGCCCCCGGGGTGGATATCATTCATCTGAAGGTGTTCCGCGACGATGGCGGAGGTAGCTTTAGTTACACCGAACAAGCACTACAGTGGGTCGTGGCGAACGTTGCGGCCTACAACATCGTCGCTGTGAATATGTCGTTGAGCGACCAAGCGAACTACGGTACGGCTCAGTCGCTTTACGGACTCGGCGACGAACTGGCCGCGCTGGCGGCCTTGGATGTCATCACAGTCTCGTCGTCGGGAAATCATTTCTACACGCACGACAGCGTGCAGGGAGTCGGATATCCTTCGGCCGACCCGAATTCCCTGTCAGTGGGTGCTGTGTACGACGCCAACATCGGGGGCGTAGGTTACGAGAGTGGTGCGATCGCCCACACTACCGGCCCCGACCGGATCACCCCGTTCTCGCAACGACACTCGGTGCTCAGCGACATCTTCGCTCCCGGTGCTGCGATCACCGGTGCCGCCGGCAGTGGCACTGGCACCGTCAGCATGCACGGGACCAGCCAAGCCTCGCCCCACGTCGCCGGGGCTGCCGTGTTGGCGCAGCAACTCGCGGAACAGCACCTGGGACGGCGTTTGACCCTCAGCGAATTCCAGACCCTCCTTCAGGACACGGGGGCCATCATCAATGACGGCGACGATGAGGACGACAACGTCGTCAACACGGGCCTGGAATTCCCGCGGTTGGACATGCTGGCGCTCGGCGAGGCGATACTGGCGATGGGCAACACCCCGTTTACCCATACGGTAACCGTGCAACCCGGCCAGATCGTCGAAAACGTCAACTTCGGCAATCGGCAGCTTGCAGCGGCCACGACAACCGTGGTGACTTCCAACGCCAATCCTGCAGTCTACGGCGATGATGTGTTCTTTACCGCGACGGTCAGTGCGGACAGCGGAACCCCAACCGGTTCGGTCCAGTTCCTGGTCAATGGAACCAATCTGGGAACGCCGGTAGCTTTGAGCGATGGTACGGCGCAGAGCATCGTGGTTGCCAACCTGAATGCGACAACGCACACCGTGACCGCTCAGTACCAGCCTGACGGCGATTTCGCCGGCAGCACCGGGCAGCTCGCCGGAGGCCAACTGATCACCCCGCGCCCGATCACGGTGTCGGCAGCCGCGGATACCAAGGTCTACGACGGCACGACCGCTTCAGCCGAGACGCCGACGATCACCAGCGGCAATCTGGCTACGGGCGATGCGGCGACCTGGACGCAGACGTTCGACAACAAGAACGTCGGGACCGGCAAGACGCTGACGCCGGCCGGTGCGGTCAACGACGGCAACGACGGGAACAACTACGACGTGACCTTTGTGAACGATACGTCAGGCGAGATCACGCAGGCCGAACTGACGGTTACCGGCATCACGGCGGCAGACAAAGAGTACGACGGAACCACGGCTGCGACGCTGGATGTCAGCGGTGCGGGCTTAGTCGGAGTCTTCCCTGACGATACCGTGGCCCTGAATACCTCGAATGCCACCGGTGCATTCCAAGATCCCGACCCGGGCACGAACAAGACGGTGACCGTCTCGGGTTTGACGATCGAGGGCGCCGATGCGCCCAATTACAGCCTGACGCAACCGACGACGACGGCCAGTATCCTTGCAGACACCACGGGGATCGGCTTGCAGGTGGCTGCTGTCGCCATGCCCTCGGATAGTGGCTCCGATGTGTTACCATCCAGTTTGACCACGGTCCCGCTGGGCAGTACATACTATGTTGAAGTCTGGGTGCAGGATCGGTCGGAGCCGGGCTTAGGCGTTGCCGGGGGCTGGGTGGATGTGAACTATACGACGGCGGTGGCGGATGCGGAGGAGGTTTTCCATCTGGATTTCGATGTCTCAGGGCTCGAAGGCGGCGAGATCGACGACACGGACGGCGTCGTGCGCGATCTGGGCGGCGGTATGCTGCAGGGCGGAGTGGGCGTTGCACCTGAGTGGGGGCGATTGGCGTACGTCGAGTTCTTGGCGAAGGAGTTGGGCGAGACCGTCTTCGAATTATCCCCCGGCTCGTTGGAGTTTGCACTGTTCGACCAAGGATACATTTCCTGGGATCTGGTGGATTTGGGAACATCCGTCGTGGTTAACCAGATCAGCGGAACGCGGATCGATATGCGGGTCGTCGCACAGCCCAGCGCTACCGGTGGCGGGGGAGAAGTGGATACGCTGCCCGACAACGAAAGTTGGGTGCACGAGTGGCAGTCGTTCTGGGTGGAGATCTGGGTCAGCACGCCGGATTCGACGACGCTGGGGGTCGCCGAAGCGGCGGTGGATTTGCAGTACCAACGCGACTATCTGACGGCGCAGGAGATCGAGCATGGCCCCGCCTTTACGTTGGATCGCACGGGAACGATCGACGACACGCAGGGGTTGGTCAGCTCGATCGGCGGCCGGACGGAGCTGAACAACGTGGGCGACGATGCCTACGCGTTGTTGGCGCGGATCCGATTCGCTTCGACCGGTGACGACCAGGTGCCGGTGGATCAGTTGGAAGGGAACATCGGTCCTTATGACATGCAGTTGACGTTGGCGAACGGACAGACCCGCTTGGTGAGTGCCGAGGAAGCGTCCGAGGCTGGTTTGGGCGCTGCGGCGGAGACCGAGTTGTGGGCGGTGGTCTACGACATCGACGACAACAACCGGATCGACTTCGGCGACTTCTCGTTCTTCGCCGGCGCGTTTGGCAAGGAAGCGGGCCCACCCAGCTCGCAGACGCCGTACACGTGGTGGGCGGACTTCGACAAGTCGGGCCAAATCGATTTCGGTGACCTAGCGTTCTTTGCGCCCAATTTCAATAAGACTCGCGCTGCGGTGCAATCGGGCGATCAAACGCTGGTCTTCCCACCCAACTTCCCGGACGCCTGGCGCGAGCAGGCGAGTGGTGACGGCGAAGGAGAAGCCCACGGTGGCGGCGGGGAACAGGTGTTATCCAGTGCTTGGCCGGCGGCGGGCGTGGCGGATCCGAAACGCTTGTCGCAAGCGCCATTGGAGCATCGGGCCGGATGGAAACCGACTGCCCGAGCCGTATCCTCGCGAAATGAATCGGCTATAGCCGACTCAGCGCCGTGGCTTACGAGCGGCGGACGCGAGTCGCCGACCGACGAAGCCCTCGCTGGGCACACCCGCCGCAGGTCAGCAGATCATGGACGCGATGACCATTTACTTGACCGCAGGGATCCGTTGGAGGATATCCTGACACTCTTGGCCGAACAGAAGGTCCTGTTGCCCAGCAGATAGCACTCTGCCCGAAACTTGGCGTTCCTCCTGACCCAAATACCCAAATAGCAACTTGAGCCGCCGGTATGCTCTGTTCCATGTGGGAAAATTTTCCGAAATTTTCTTTCGATCACCCCTGAGCAATGCTTGACATCACTCGGGGAATTGGTAGCCTCACGAATGGCAGACTCGTTGTTCTGTAGGCGTGGAAGGCTTGTCAGAGCCGCCCCGCGTGAGGTCGTGATGGAGATTGAGGCTGTTTCGAGCGTTGATTGGAAATCGGTGCAAATTCGCTAAGCACTTCATCGCAATCCCGGGGGTGACGGTACTGGGCTTGAGGATCGAGGCACCTTTCCCATTGTTGCTTCTTACTGATGAAGGGTGACTGCCACGTCCATGGCCTCTGGGAACGACGGGAAAGCAATTTCGTAGGTTTTTGGTCTCCCGTTCAGGTTGTGTGGTCTCGTATCGCTTTTTTGGGCTTCATCCATTCTCAAAGAGGAGGGTCACGAGTATTTTCTAACGCTTCCGGCGTTCTAAGCACCCGGCCAGACGTCTCTTGCGCATTGAGGTAGCCTTGTATAGGGGAGACGTAACGGGGTCGGGAGTCGTTTTCGGCCAACGATCGTGTGGGTCCCGAGCGCTGAGCGGGACTCGATCGGACCCCCGCTCGGCGCTCGGGGGCCACATGGGAAGCGGGTCACCCGAAAACGACTCTCGACCCCTTTCGCCCGATTCCACCAAGAAATATCTGGCCGGCTGCTTAGTCCCCGGGGAGCAAAGAGCATGAATTTTTTTGTTCGGATGTTTGACGCCTGACAGTAGGATCGCGGAAAGAGCTTCTCGTCCTAGCTCCTCACCGAATCACTGCCAGATGACTCGACCCCTTATTGCTTGAATGGAGAGAACATCATGTCGTGGGCAGATTGGCAGACGTGGCTTCGGCGGCCCGGGCTAGCGAACGTTGTTGGCAAATCAAGGCGGCGTCGGGCAGAGCGGCGGGCGCGGCGACAGCGGCATCGGGCGGCGGTGCAGCTTGAAACGCTTGAGCCGCGGTTGCTGTTGGCGTTCGAGCCCCTTTCGCCGCTGGGATCGCTGATCTACCAGGACCGGTGGTCGGCGGATTTCGGGATCTCTGGAGAAACTGATGCTTTTCCCATCGAATTCGACAGCGGCCAAACGTTGGCCGGCATGGTGTCGCCAGGCGATGGTAGCATCCAGGCCCGCATTGAGGTCATCGCCCCGGACCAAACCATATTGGGTGTTTTTGATGCGGCCGAAGCCGGGCAGCCGGCGGTGTTTCAGACGTTGGCACTCGCCGAGTCGGGTGTGTATGAGATCCATGTGAGCAGTCTGGAAGGAACCGGTCCCTACTCGGTCCAGTTGTTGCTAAACGCGGCAGCAGAAGAGGAGACCTACACGGGGGAGAGCAACGACACATGGGAAACGGCCCAGGATCTTTCCTCCAGCTTGGTAGCCTTGCCCGACGGCGGCGACCGCTTGGCGGTGGTGGGCCAGACGGGTGTGGGCACCATCGTTGACCTGACGGATATCGGCTTCGACGGCCAGGCGTTGTCTGAACCGGTGAAGGGGCTGACGGAACTCGAACCCGGTACGTTCTTGCTGAGCGATGGCAACCTCCTGTACGAGTTGACGACCGACGGCGATGTCAACCAGCTCGGCGAACTGAGTAATTGGACCACCGGTTTGGCGTTTGTCGGCGACGACCTGTACGCAGGTGCCAGCAATTCGCGTTACGTGCGGCAGATCGATCCTTCGTCAGGCGAGGATGTATCCGGATTCGAGCCTATCGAGATCACCTTGTCGGAACTGACGGTGCAAGGAGTCACCGCTTTGGCGGCGCACCCGGATACGGGCGAATTGTACGCCATCTTGCGGTTGTCGGGTGGCGGATACGAGCCTTGGGGCCCCCGTGCCCTGGCGGTGATCGATCCGGTGACGGGCGTCGCCACCGAGGTCGGCAACACGGGTGACCGATTCTCCGCCATCGCTTTTGACGCGGCGGGCCAGTTGTTCGGTATGACCGGTCATGGTGGGGAGATCCCCGATACGTTGTACCGGATCAGTACGGATGACGGTTCGACGACGCTCGTCACACCGCTGCCCAGCGGCGGGGGCGGAGAGGCGTTGGCTTTCCATTCGTCGGACGGATTGATCTATCGCGCCGCAGGCGGGAACTGGGCCGGTCCGGGCGTGTTTCAGAAGATCGTTTTGCGGGATTTGGACGACCCGGCCGACCATTTCTCCTTCGAGTTGACCGCGGGGCAGGCAGCGACGCTGGTTGTGTCTGGCGACCGGCCGACGGGCGTACAGTTGCTGGGCGGTGACGGCACGCCGCTGGCGTTCGGGTTGGTGGACCCGGTGATCAATGGTGCGGCGATCCGTGATTTCGTGGCCCCGGATGGGGGAACCTATGTGGCTCGAGTAGCGGCAACCGAGGCGACCGATTACCGTTTGACCGTCACACGGGGGATCGGGTTCGAGCAGGAGCCGAATGACACCGCCGATCAAGCTCGACCGCTGGGGGTCACTGCCGGCGTTTTAGCCCATGCCGGTGCCCCGGATGAAGACCCGGTGGTGGGCACCGTGGCGACGACTTTTGCGCTGAACGATGGTGCGGGGTATAGCTGGGACATTTGGGGCGATGGCGCGATTTACCCGGGCACAAGCGATGCCTTCTGGTGGGGTTTCTGGAACGCGGATTTCGGCTGGTTCGATGCGGGAGACTTGGAGGCGGGCGGACGGGAATTGGTGCTGGGGCCCCACGATCTCGGCGGGGCGATCCTTTTTGGACTGGGCGACGAAGGCGACATGACGCCCCAGGATTCGGGTGACGCTGGGGGCGTGCAACTCACGCGGAAGATCTACGTGTCTGCTACCGAGGGCTTTGCCCGGTTCCTGGACATTTACACCAATACGGGCGAAGATTCGGTGGAACATGTTGTGGATTTTTCTTCCTGGCCTGGTTCCCGTTGGGACACGGTCATCGTCGACACCTCAAGCGGCGACGAGTTGCTGACCGAGGATGACAATTGGGTCGTGACCGAGCACGATTCGGGTTCAACCCCGGCGGTAGGCCACGTAATCGCTGGACCCGGGGCGCAGGGACCTGTCAACTTCGAGCACGCGGGCAACAGGCTCGACTATCGTTTCGATTTGTCGCTGGAACCCGGCGAGACGCAGATTGTGATGTCGTTCGGCGTGCAGGACTGGGACACGGCGGCGGTGTTGGGCCGGGTGGCGATGTTGGAGCAGACGCCGGAATTCGCGCTGGTCGGCATGACGGTCGACGAGTTGGCGTCGGTGGTCAATTTCTCGCTTTCCTTGGAGGATTGGTATTCGGTGCGGGTCACCGAACCGACGACGTTGACCATCACCACGACGACGCCTGGCGACGAGTCCGGCGAATTCTCCAATACGCTGGATCCGATGCTCGCGCTGTACGCGCCCGATGGAACGTGGCTGGCTGAGGACGTTGACGGCGCCGCTGACGGCCGCAATGCGGAGCTTGAATACGCGGTGACCGAGCCCGGTACGTATCGCGTTTTGTTGCAGCCGGTCGCAGGCATGGGACCTTACACGTTACGAGTGTCGGCGTCGGATTCAAGCCATCTGGCGGGCGAGCCCTTCGTGGTTGTCGACACGGATCTGCCGTCCGGACAGACGCTGTACTTGACACCGGACCGTTACACGGTGAGTTTTTCGCATGGGCTGCTGCTGACCAGTGTCGATGCATCGGACCTGGAGATTACCGATCCCGACGATAACGCGTTTAGCCCGCTGCAGGTCGAGGTCCTGGACGGTGACCGCTTGCAGTTCGATCTGACCGGGATGCCGATGATCAGCGGAACCTACCAGGTACATCTGGCGGCCGGATCGGTCCTGGACGTGCGCGGAGCACCGCTGCAGGATTTCACCACCAGCTTTGAATTGGATGTCGAAGGCCCCCAAGTCACATGGGCGTCTTTGGAGACCGGTGCCGTGCTGACGCCCGCACCGCTGACCTTCGAAGCGACGTTCAGCGACCCGTTGCGCGAAGCCGACTTGGGCGCCGAGGACGTCGTGTTGCTGGGCCTGTTTGCCGATCAGGTTTTCGTCCCGACGTCGTTCGCTTACGATGCGGCGGAACAGAAAGTGACGGTCGCGTTCCCCAGTCTGCCGGAGGATGCTTATCGCTTGTCGTTGCTCAGCGGCGAAGGCCATTTCGAGGGTCTGCTGGGCCAGGCGCTGGACGGAGACGGGGACGGCGTGGCCGGTGGCGATTACGTGGTTTACTTCAGTGTGGATTCGGATACCGAGGCTCCACTGCCGGCGGTCGAGCCTGTGTGGCCGTTCGGCAGTCTGATCTATCAGGCCGGCGCCGTCGCCGCGATTTCTCCTGCGGGCGACGTGGACACGTACACCATCGACCTGGACGCGGGGCAGACGGTCAGTGTGGTGGTGCGGCCCACCAGTACGCTGCAACCGGTAGTCGAATTGATCCGGCAGGACGACTCGCACAGCCTCGGTGTTGGGCAGGCCTCCGAGCCGGGCCAGCCGGCGCTGTTGCAGATGGTCGGGATCGAGACCGGGGGAACCTATTTGATCTCAGTCGCGGGCGGCTCGTCCGATCTCACGGTGGGTGGGTACGCGTTGAATCTGGTGTTGAACGCGGAAATCGAAGCGGAGAGCGTCGGCGGCGAGACGAACGATACGCGGGCGACGGCCCAGGACATCGACGCCAGCTTCCTGACGCTCGTTGGCACAGGCCAGCGCGGCGCCGTGCTGGGCGACTTGCCGGACGGAGCCTCGGACGTGGATTGGTATGCGTTTTCTTTGGACGAGAATCAAACGGCGACGTTGAACGTCACCGGGCAGGACGCGGGCAGTTTCTCGCTGGATCTGTACGATGCGGCTGGCGAGCGCCTAGCCACCGGCATCTCGCCCAGTATGCGCAGCAACGTGGACCAGCGGATCACGGGATTCCGGTCGCTGTCGGGCGGAACCTATTACGCGGCGGTCGGCGGCGTCGGCGAGTACTCGCTGGTCGTCACCCGTGGAATGGAACTGGACGTCGAGCCGAACAATTCCGCGGACGAAGCCCAGTGGCTCAGTCCGGCGAAAGCGGTGGTGGGCAGCCTGGGACGGACTTGGAGCGGGCAGACGAGCGGCTGGAGCGACAGCATCACAACCACCTTCAATGCCAACAATGGCGCCGCGGGCAATATGTTCGATGTGACTACGTTTGCCCATCCGCTGAGCATCACGGCGTTGGACGTCAACGCCAATACGACCGGCTCCTTCACGCTGGAGGTCTACGCGCGACCCGGCGGATACGAGGGCTTCGAAAGCAATGCTGCCGCATGGACGTTGGTTTCGTCCAGCACCGTCACAGGTCAGGGCAGCGGGAACCCAACGTTTGTCGATGTCCAGGATTTTGTGCTGGAGGCGAATTCGGTTACCGGGCTCTACGTCACGGCCGTGGATGCCGTCTTACGTTACACAAACGGCTCTGCCACCTACAGCAACGACGATCTGCGGTTGGATCTGGGTGTTGGCAAAGGGTATCCGTTCGGCGGTACATTCAGTCCTCGCATTTGGAACGGCACTATCTATTACGAAGCGGCGGGCGACCGGGAGGATGTGTTCCTGTTTGCAGCAGAGGCGGGTGACGAGTTGGTCCTGACGACTGCCACGCCCGGCGACGGGCCGTACCAGCCGGAAAACGATCTCGATCCGTTGCTGGAACTGTACAATCCAGCAGGTACTTTGGTGGCCAGCAACAACGTCTGGCCGATCGATGACGGCGGGGATGGGCGCAATTCGCGGATTCTTTACACGGTGCCGATTGGTGCGGGCGGTACGTACCGGGTGCGAGTCTCTGCGGTCGGGGGCTCCGGGGATTACACGCTGCGAGTCGCCGGCGCGACGGGAGTCCGCGAAGTGCCGTTGACCGTGACCGCGGCGTCGATCGACGACGGCACGATGCTGGACGCCTGGCCCGGCACGATTCAACTGGATTTCGACTCGCTGCTGCTGCTGACCTCGGTCCAGGCCGCCGACCTGACCGTCAACGGAGCCCCGGCCGACGGTGTCACGATCGTCGATGGCGACACGTTGCTTTTCGACATCACCGGTGCGCTGGACGATGACGGGGTATATACGGTTGCGCTGGCTGCGGACGTGATGGAAAACCTGTTCGGTTCGGGCAACACGGCGTTTTCGCTGTCGTTTACGCTCGACACCACTTCGCCGGTGGTCACGGCCAGCAGCATCGCAGCCGGGCAGATCATCGAGCCGGGCAATTTGACCTACACCGTCACGTTCAGCGAAGCGTTGGACACCGACGGGTTGGGACCTGAGGACGTGACGTTGGTCGAAGACACGTTCGGCACCCCCTTCGCGCCGACCGATTTCGACTATGACCCGGAAACGTTTACCTTGACCGTCGATTTTCATGGACTGTACGACGGTGTCTATACGTTGACACTGATCAGCGGACCGAATGCCTTCCGGGATCTGGTCGGCAACCAACTGAACGGCTGGCCCAGCCATCCGTTGCCCTCGGGCCAGGGACACCCGGCCCCGGACGATTTCGTGCTGAACTTTTTCGTCGACGCGGCCGAGGATCTGCCGTATCCGGTGCCGCTGGAGCCCAAGGCGCCGCTGGGCGGCTTGATCTTTGACCCCACTGTGCGGGGCTCGATTCACGTGGCCGGTGACTTCGATGGGTATGCCGTGGAATTGGATTCGGGACAGACGGTGACGGTGGTCCTGACGCCGCAGGGCGGGCTGCAGGGTTCGATCGAATTGCTCGGTCCGGGGGATGTGAGCGTCGCCACGGCGTCCGCAGCAGCGGCGGATGAGACCGTCGTGTTGCAGACGGCCTTGGCGGCCGATGCAGGTACGTACCGCGTACTGATCGGCGGGGTCGACTCCAGCACCGGTGGTTACACGGCCCGGCTGATCCTGAACGCGGCGGTCGAGATGGAAGAGCATGGTGGAGCGCGCAACGACGACTTGGATTCGGCCCAGGACCTGTCCGGCAGCTTGATCGATCTGGGCGACGGCATCCAACGGGCGGCGGTCCTGGGGCAGGCTCAGCAATACGCGGGCGGTACGGTATCGCGGATCAGCGGGATCTCGTACGGTGCATCGCCGGCCACGCTGACCGACGGCGTGTTCCGGCCGCGAGGAACTTGGTGGACCAGCGGCACCGTCTACTGGTACGACGTGAACACCCAGTTCGAAATGGTCCTGGATACGGTGCAGACGATCACGGCGGCGCGCGTCCAGGCGAACAACAACGACGTGTACCAGTTGGATTGGTACGATGCCGACGACGAGATATGGAAACCATTGTGGACCATCTCCGATTACTCCGACCGCATCGGCAGCGGGATGATCACGCGGCCGGATTACCCGCTGACCGACAGCGACCCGTTCCACACGTTTGCCGAGCCCGTGACCACCGACAGGCTGCGTTTCCGGGCGGTCAGCGGCGACGGCAATTATTCGGCGTCCGAGATCCAGTTGCAGGTAGTGGGAGATTTGTATTCGCTGGAGCTGGACCAGGGTGAGGCGGTTTCCAGCGTAGTGACGGTAGCGGGAGCCGGCGACGTATCGCTGGAGCTGCTGGACGCTGCCGGCACGCCGCTGATCACTGGGCTTGCCGGATCGTCGAACGTCAGCCAGGCGATCAGCGATTTTGTGGCTCCCTCGGCAGGGACGTATTACTGGCGGGTGTGGGGCGGCGGCGAGTACAGCCTGGTGATCGTGCGAGGCGCCGCGTTCGATCTGGAGCCTAACGACACGCCCGAAGCAGCTCAGCCGATCAGCACCACCGGCGCCGTGCTGGGGCATCTGTGGCGGACCGCCGGCGAGACTTTCGAAGGCGGCGTCGTTCCGCAGTTGGGTTGGTCTATGTCCAGTTCGGGGGCCGGAAGGATCCGCGTCATGGATCAGCACGGCGCCGCAGACGGCGACTTCGCCTTGGTGATGGACTCGGCCACCGGCTGGGCATTGAACGAAGCCGTTTGGACGGTAGATCTGGAAGGCGCCACCGAAGCCGCACTCAGCTTCCAGCACCGCAGCTTCGGTTCCGAGACGAACCAGACGCTTCCTGCCGGCGCCTATACCGGGATTCGCAATGCGGACGGTGTCGCGTTCAGTCCCGATGGTACCACTTGGTATCGATTGTGGAGTCCCGTGCTGTCGACCGAATGGCAGACGGTCACGGTGGATTTGGTGGCTCAAGCCGCTGCTCGTGGTATCGAGTTGAGCGATTCGATGCGGATCAAGTTCCAGCAGTACGACCAGTATGCCGTCCCTGAAGGTGGACGTGCCTTTGACAATATCTCGATCTCGACCGATGCCAGTGTGGATCAGTACCTGATCCAGGTGGTGGAGGGCGATGAGCTGAGCATCGTGACCACCACGCCAGGCGGCGGGGCGGGCGAGCCGGTCAATACGTTGGTGCCGCGGATCGAGCTGTTCGCTCCCGACGGCACCTCGGTCGGCAGCAACAGCGGCGGAGCGGCTGATGAACGTAATGCGCTGCTGGAACACGTGGCTGCCGCTACGGGGACGTACCGCGTGTCGGTCACGGCGGTGTCCGGGACCGGGGCCTACACCATGCGCATTGATGGCGCCACCGGCACGCAGGGCTTCCATGTGCTGAGTTCCGATCCGGTGGATGGCGCCCGCTTCGCGGATTTCCCGGCGACGTTCCGCGTCGATCTGTCCGAAGGCGTCTTGCTGCCGTCCCTGGAGCCGTCGGACTTGCAGATCACACTGCCGGACAGCACGGTTGTACCCGCCGATGCAGTGACCGTGGTCGATGCCCGGACGCTGGAGTTCGCCATCGCGTCGGTCGCAGCCGACGACGGCCTGTACCAGTTGAGTTTGGCGGCGGGCAGTTTGACGGCCGTCTCCGGGACGCTGTTGGAGGCGTTCGATGCGACGTTCGAGTTCGACACGACGGGGCCCATCGTCGTGGACACGTCGATCCCCGATGGCGGGACGATCAATGCCGGACTGCTGACGTGGATCGTGACGTTCAACGAACCGTTGGCAACCGAAGGGTTGGGACCGGAAGATGTGACCCTGGCCGCCAACGGCAATTCTTGGCACCCGGACACCTTCGATTACGACCAGGCCACCGATACCCTGACGGTGACTTTCGACTACGTTCTTGAAGGCGACTATACGTTGACGCTGGCCAGCGGGCCGACCGCGTTCCGCGACTTGGTGGGCAACCTGCTGGACGGCAATGCCGACGGCACACCGGGCGATCCGTACACGATCAGCTTTACGGTCGATACGACCGAGGCCCCGCTGGTGGCGCCGTTTTCGCCGGTCGAACCGCTGGGGTCCCTGATCTACAACACGGTTCATCCGGGGTTGTTTGGCGTTGCCGAGGACGTGGATGTCCTGACGGCGGTTCTGGATGCCGGTCAGACAGCAACGGTGCTTTTCACGCCGCTGGACGCGTCGATCCGGGCCGAGGTTCAGTGGATCGGTCCATCCGGCGTGCTGGAGACGGCCACGTCGGCGGCCGCAGGTGACTTGCTGCTGATCCAGACGGCGCCGGTTGCGGAAGACGGAACCTACCGCATCCAGCTCACGGCGCTGGACGGCACCGGCGGCTACGAAGTCCGCGTGGTGTTGAACGCGGCGTTGGAACACGAGTCGGTTTTCGATGCGGAGAGGAACGATCTGCAAGCCGACGCGCAGGATCTGACTGGCTCGGCGGTCGTCTTGAACGGCGGAGCGGACCGTTTGGCCGTCGTCGGTACTGCGGACGGCAGCACGCCGGACTATTACGCCTGGGACTTGGTCGAGGGTCAGTACGCCTCGGTGGTGGTCCGCGGCCAGAAGGATGCGCCGGTCGAGCTGGAATTGTACGACTCAGACGGAATACGTCTGGCGATCGGCAGCACCGACGCCTCGAACGTCGACCAGCACATCCGCTTGTTCCGGGCACCTGCGACGGGAACCTTTTATGCAAGGGTCACCGGATCGGCAGGGACGTCGTATGCTTTGGTGGTCACTCGGGGAGCTGATTTCGAGATCGAACCGAACGATGACGCCGATTCGGCCTTGTCCAGTCTGGCGTACGTTGACACCGTGCTGGGGCACGTGGGCGGCAAAGGTGGCTCGCTGCACGTGGGCCTTCTGGCAGCCGACAATACGGGAAACGCGGCCGATGTCCGGCTGAAACTAGAGAGTCTTGGATGGTTCGATTCGATCACTACCATCCATGTCAACTCGACTACCCCGACATTGGAGACATTGGAGGCGTTTGACAGTGTTTTGCTTTGGAGCAATAACACGTTTGCCAACTCCACGCAGTTGGGCAACGTTCTGGCCGACTATGTCGATCTTGGTGGAGGCGTTGTCATCCAGACTTTCGCGACGTCGTCGACCACCTATTCACCGCAGGGACGGTGGCGGACCGATGGCTATCACCCCATCGCACAGACGAGCTCGACCTCGGGCAGTTCGCTGACGCTGGGCGCCGTCACCGATCCGGCGCATCCGATCATGGAGGGCGTTTCGAGCTTTTCGGGCGGCAGTAGCAGTTTCCGGGGAACCGGGGCGCTGCATGCGAATGCGAATCTGATCGCCAGTTGGAGCAACGGTACGCCTTTGGTGGCCGACCTCCTGACATTCCAATCGCCCATCGTGCTGCTCAATTTCTTCCCGCCTTCGTCGGATGTCGCTTCGAATTGGTGGCAATCTTCTACCGATGGCGACCTTCTGATGGGTAACGCCCTGCGCTACGCCGCGGGGGTGACCGACCGAGCCGACTTTTACCGGTTCCCGGTCAGCGAAGGCCAGACGTTTACGTTGGAGACGTCACGGCCCGCTGGCGGCCCCGGCCAGTTTGTGAACGGTTTGGACCCGGAATTCGAGCTGCACGATCCCGACGGGGTGCTGGTCGCTCACACGAACGTTGTCGGCGACGAGTCGCTGACGCACACTGCTGCCGTAACGGGCGATTATCTATTGCGGGTCTTTGGCGCGGACGAACCGGGCGAATACGTGCTGCGGGCGACCGGTCTGCCAATCGCCCCTTCGCCGTTGATGGCAATGGCGGCTGATCCGGAAGACGGCGCGCTGCTGAGCGCCTATCCGGTGGTCTACCGCGTGGTGTTTTCCGAATCCATCCTGTTGACTTCGCTGGATCCGAGTGACTTGACCGTCGACGGGGTTCCCGCGGATGGTCTGACGCTGATCGATGCACGCACGGTCGACTTCACGATCGCATCCGCCGACACGGGGGATGGGCTGTACCACGTCGAGATCGCCGCCGGGGCGGTCACCGGCCTGACCGGCCAGGGGCTCGAAGCGTTTTCGGCTACGTTTGACTACGATGCGACCAACCCGACGGTGATTGCCAGTTCGATTTGGGAGGGCGACGTGGTCCCGCCCGGCAGCCTGGTTTACCAGGTGCAATTCAGCGAGGAACTGGCCACCGAAGGCTTGGGCGCCGAGGACGTGACGCTGGTCGACAGCATCAGCGGTGCTTCGCTGGCGGCCGATACGTTCGAGTACGACCCGGGAACCACTACGGCGACGGTGACGTACGATCACGTACCCGAAGGCAATTACACGCTCACGCTGCTGACCTCGGAAACCGGCTTTCGCGACCGGCGCGGCAATCTGTTGGACGGTTCACCCAGCTTTCCCTTGCCCTCGGGCGACGGCACGCCGGGCGATCCGTTCGTGGTCAATTTCCACGTCGACCGCACGACGGACGACTTCCCGGTGCCGTTGGCATTGGTGGTTCCGGCGGGCGGACTGGTTCATGCGGGCTCGGTCGCCGGAGTCTTGAATACGACCGGCGACGTGGATACGTTTACCATCGACGTAGATCCCGGCCAGACGATTTCGCTGGTCTTGATTCCGCACAGCGGTGATTCGCAGGCACGGCTGGAATTGCTGGCCCCCGATGACACGTCCTTGGGCTCGACCGACGCGTCGGCGGCCGGCCAGACGATCTACTTGCAGACGCTGCCCGCAGCGGACGGAGGCACGTACCGCATCCAAGTCAGCAGCCTGGAAGGTGTGGGCGCATACGACTTGCGTATCGTGCTGAATGCGGCCTTGGAAGAGGAATCTTTGGGGGGCGCCCCGAACCATGATTTGGCCGGTGCGCAGGACCTAGCGGCCGCCTGGATCGAAGTGGGCAACGGCAGCCAGCGCGCGGCCGTGCTGGGTACCGCCGACGGCGCCGGCAGCACGGCCGACGTGTACCGTGTCGACCTGGACACGGGCGACGTGCTCACGTGGCTGTTGACCGGATTGGACGGCAACCAACCCACGTTCGAAGTGCTCGATGCCTCGGGTACGGTGCTGGCGCTCAGCGCCGGCGGGACGGTCGGCGCGGGGCAGAGCGTCACGGAATTCGTGGTGCCCGACAGCGGTGCGTACTACGCGCGGGTCGCGGGCAGCGGCGACTACTCGCTGGTGGCGGTCCGCAACACGGGCTTCGGCTTGGCGGACCAGGTGTACTTCACCGATTTCGAAAGCGGCGCCGGCCCGGAATGGTCGACTTCGATCACGGACAACTCGGTGGCCGCTTTTACGCGGTTCTTGGGCCGGTTCAGCAACGGCTCGGCCACCCTGACGCTTCCCACCGCACCCGGCCGGGCCTACGTCGTGGAATTCGATCTGATGATCATCGACAGTTGGGACGGCAACAGCACCACGCACGGCCCGGACTACTTCAACGTGGACGTCGACGGGACGCGCGTTTTCCATCACACGTTCACCACGTCGGGCGCCAATCAGACCTATCCCCGCATGCCGGACGTCAGCGGCCAGAACTTCGGCTGGGGCCATTGGAACGATGCGATCTACCGCGGGATCGCGATCCCCTTCATCGCAACCTCGAACAGCACGGCCATCCGTTTCTATGACGGGGGATTGCAGGGTTTGCACGACGAATCGTGGGGCATCGATAACGTGCGAGTGGGAACGCAAGATATCGGCCTGACCGGCCGAGTGCTGGGGCACTACGACACGGGGGTGGACCAGTATCAGTTCACCGCCGAACAGGGCGATGAACTGACGATTCACACGACGACGCCAGGCGACGGGCCGGGCCAGCCTGTCAATACGTTCGACGCCAATCTGCAGTTGTACGATCCGGAGGGTTTGCTGGTCGCCTTGGACAACGACAGCGGACCGCAGAACGACGGGCGCAACGCGCAGATCCTGTACACGGTGCCCGAGGGAGCCGGGGGCGCGTATACGCTGCGCGTGCAGGGCACCGGCGCCGGTGCGTATACGGTCAACATCGACGGTGCGACGGGCATGGTCAGCCCGTTGCCCGAAGTCGTGGCCACGATGCCCGTCGAAGGGCAGCGTTTCGCCGGACCTCCCGCGTCGCTCGAATTGACCTTTTCGCAATGGCTGCGAGTGGATACGCTGGATGCCGCCGACCTGACGCTGGATGGCGGCGCAAGCGTGACGGGCATCCAGGTGATCGACGGCCGCACGGTCCGCTATCTGCTGGACGTGCCGGACATCGAGGCGACGTACACGTACACGTTGATCGCGGGCAGCGTGCTGGATCTGCAGGGCGACGCGAACCCGGAGTATCAGGGCACGTTCCTGATCGACAATACGGGGCCGCGTGTGGTAGCGCAAATCCCCACCCAGCAGACGT
This sequence comes from Planctomycetaceae bacterium, assembly GCA_007121535.1. GTDB lineage: Bacteria > Planctomycetota > Planctomycetia > Pirellulales > Pirellulaceae > SKKK01. Next base: position 26,682 of record SKKK01000102.1, read on the forward strand.
CGGCGCCCTTCACCGAACTGACTTTCGTGTTCGACGAACCGATCAACCCGGCCAGCTTCACCACCTCGGATGTGACGCAATTCATGGGACCGGGCGGCGCGAATCTGATGAGCCAATTGACGGGCGTCACCGTGTCCGGCAATCAGGCCACCGTGACGTTCAACAGCCAGTCGGCGCAAGGCACCTACGTCATGCGGATCGGGCCGGATATCGAGGATCTGGTCGGCAACAAGATGGACCAGAACGCCAACGGGATTCCCGGCGAACCCGACGACGACTACCTGGCGACGGTCGCCCTTCAATCGGCGGATCTGATCGTCAGTTCGCTGGACCTGCCGGGCAGCGCCGTGTTCGGGGAACCGATCACGTTCTCCTGGACGGTGCAGAACATCGGTAGCGATCCGGCGGTCGAGGGCTGGAAGGACCAGGCTTGGCTGTCACCCGATCCCGTCTTCAACGCCAACGCCATCCCGCTGTTGGCCACACCGGTTTCTCCACCGGCCGGCAGCATCCCCTTGGGCGCCGGCGCCACCTACACCCAGACCACTACGGTCGACCTGCCGCTGACGGCTGCGCTGTCCGGCGGCATCTATTACATCCTGGTCAAGACGGACGCTTTGGATCAACAGCCTGAAGACAACGTGAACAACAACTTCAGATCCGAATCGATCGCCGTCTCGTTGCCGCCGCTGCCGGATCTGGTGGTCAGCAGCATCGACGCCCCGATCGAAGCTTTTTCGGGGCAGAACATCCAGTATTCGTGGACCGTGACCAACCAGGGGACCGGCCCCGCCACCGGTACGTGGCGCGACCGCGTGCTGCTGTCCACCGACACGGTCGTGGGCAACGACCTGTTGCTGGGCAACTTCTCGTTCACGGGAACGATCGAACCTGGCGAGTCGATTACGCGGACGCAGACGTACACCTTGCC
>SKKK01000164.1 GCA_007121535.1 Planctomycetaceae bacterium
GTCGCTCCAGATCCTTGGGCTGCGGAGTGGGCAGCACTTGGCCCCGCTGGACGGCCGCGTCGATCCACTTGGCGGTATCGTGGTCGCCGCCAAGGATCGCCGCCGACAGCATCTGACGGGCTTTCCCCGCCGAGATCGGTAGTTTCGGGAGTCGCCTGCGTGGTTTTGGCGGTCGCGGTGCTCGCCTGGGCCGGGCTTGTGAACGGGGACGGAGCAGGCGGGGCGGCCAGAATTCAATCGTCATGGAAGACACTCCTGGAAAGCGTCCGCCGCATGCGCGCAGCACAAGCGCGGACGCGACGGAACGGGGGCAGGTGTCAGAAGAATGCTGCGAAGCGCAGCGGCTCAGTCGAGTTCCCAGGCGGCGCGCAGGGCGGCCAGAGAATGGAACTGCTCGTAGCCGATGATGTCGCCGGGCACCAGGGTCTGCAGGGCCACCAGGTAGCCCTCGTCGTGCAGGCCCAGAAATATGCCGAAATCGCCGTCCTGGATGTCGCTGCCGAAGGGGTAATTGCGGCCGATGCGGCGGACCTTGAGCCGGTAGGAGTCGGGACCGCCGAAATCGGCCCGGCTTTGACGCGATTTCAACTGACCGGTCTTGGCGGTCGCCTGGAGCAGACGTCGGGCCTGTTGGGCGGCCTGTTCGGAAATCGGCATGATGCTTGCTCCTAGGTCACGGCCTGTCCGACGCACAAGTCCTCAGCAGTTGCCGGGTCTCAGCCGCTCCCAACCGCTGCACCAGAAACTCGATCTGGGCTTGCAGGCCCGCGTTGTTCAAGTTGGCTGCCAGATCACCCACCGCGTCGTGGACGGCCTCGTCCAGGTCTTCGCAGGATACACCCCGAGCGGTCGCCTCAGCAAGCAGTGAGGCCCGGCTGTTTTCGGGATCGTCTGTGGTGGTTGGAACACGTAGCGGCACATCGGCGGAAAGAAAATCCCCGTCTTTCGCCGCGATGATCACGGCCTCCAGATCGGTGCCGATGGCGTCACTGATCGGCGTCACGTCGGCTTCGCGAACGGCCACATGCAGCTCCCCATGGGGAGTTTCCACAGTCAGCAGCTTGGGATCCTCTTGCAGCTCACTCCAGTCGATGATCGTGTCCGCCACATCCCAATCCACGATCACCACGTGCAGCGTGGGCAGCGACGAGTACACGTCCCGGACAAAGCCGCCGTCCAGGCAGATGATCAGTTGCTCGCCGGCATCACCTGCTGGCGGTAGCACGTACTGCTCCTCGTCGCCGGGCACCAGGCCATGCTGGTTCAGCAGGTCCTGGATCTCCATGCAGATATCGGCACCTTCCCATCCTTTGTCTGGATTCCAGTATTCGCGGCCCTCGGCATTCATATCGAGATACATCCGTCCCTGCACGCCGGCCACGATGGCCAGCAGGGCAGCACGGGACAAATGCTGGGGTAGTTTCACGGGCATGTTGGATCTCCTGTGGAGGTCTCTTGTTATCTGTTAGAGTCTTCGCCGTAGCGTGGCCGTCAAGTCAAGGCTTGCTCCGCCCGTACAGCACCCTCTCAATTGGTGCCAGGCTGCGTCTTGGGCAGCACAACGTCTTCGGGCAGCCCGAGTTCATCGATTGCATGATCCTGCAAGGCGTCCAGTAGGCTCAGAAGTCCTTCCGCCTGATCCGGATGGGTGCTGGTTTGGCTCGCCAACCACTCCTTTTGCTGACGCAGCAGTGCCCAGTCCATCTTTGCAAGCCATTTCGGGAGCGGTGTCGCCGCAACCGGCGGTGCCTGCCGCCTGTCGCCAACCTGCTGATCGCTGACGTCAGGCTTGCCGGTGGTGTCGCTGGCATCGTCCGGGACCAGCCTAAACGGCTCCAGCGACGGCAGTTCGGGCGGCATCTGCTCGCGCAGCGTTTTCAATGCCGTGTGCAACAACGACAACGTGCGCGAGTCGGGCTGGTCATCTGCCGCTTCCAGGGCCGCTTCCAGCAGATGCTTGACAGGCATCAGGTCCAGGGCCTGCACGACGGGGTAGCCGCCAGCGTTGGTTTCCAGGATCACCAGACCGTAACCGGGCCGGTATTCGACCAATTGCGGTTCGTATTCGTAACGTCCTTCGCTGCGTCGCCGGAACGCGATGCCGTGCTGCTGGAGGAACTTCTCCAATTCCTGGAAACAGCCCCAGGTTGCCTGTTCATGGTACAGGCCCAACGTCTCGCCTTGGGGCACGGCGGCCAGCAGATCTGCGGCTGTCTGCGGCTGGAAGGGACGCGTGCCCCAGTCCAGGGTCACTTGTTCCTCGCGGATGATCTGGCAGAGGGCGGGAACCAGTTGCTGAGGGATGGCACCCCCGATCCAGATGACGGTTGATAGATGGTCGGCCATCGACAGGATCCTTTCTGTGGTCAAGATGTTAGTCGTCTCGCCTGAAGAATCCGCCGGCGGGATTCGGCGGATTGATCGGTGCGTACGGATCTCCCGATAACAGGGTCGCGATGGGGACGCGAACAGATACACCCGAGCGAAGCTGTCTGACCTGTGGTTTCGCAGTGCTAAGCACGCATCGCATTCTCACAGGTCGCACTCAACCGCTGCACGATCATAGGCAAGCTGATTTCCCGCTTGATGACGTACAGGTCGTTGTGCTTGGGAATCGCCATCCATTGAAACGTCGGGCTGCTGGTGACCGCGACCTCCGTTCCGCTTGGCATCACGTCGTACCGTACGATCTGCTGCTGACATTCCGTGTCGCAGGGTTCGTACCGCTGCAGATCGATCGCCGGTGGCACAGCGGTGAAACCCAGCCCGCTGAAATCGTTCCGCCAACCGGGGGTAACCAGGTCGCAATCGTCGACAAGGGCTCTTGGTCGCTACCGCGTCCTTCTGGATCTTTCATCTCTCATCTTCTCCACCTGCCCTCGAAAAAATATTCTTGCCACTCCCTTCCCCATAATGCTAGGTCGGCATGCGGCTGCTCGCCCTTTTTGCGTGATGCCCGATCACTTCTTATGTGCAGCTCAACATAAGACGTGATTCCAAAGGATGGCAAACCCCAGCAAGTCGATGCCCATCGCGCCAGACAGTTACTGATAGGAATTTTGAACGTCGTCCGCCAAGATTGCGGATTCCTGAGCCACCCGGACGATCGTGTGGCCGCGGCCGATGCTCTTTCCGTTGGGTGTGGAGTTGTGCCCACGCACAGCCATGGCCAAGCTGCACTTTGGGCGAACCTCGTTGCCTCGGTACTGCCGGCCTGACCAGCCAGCGTGCGAGCAACCGTTGCCAGCTTACCGTGGATTGTACTTGTGCCGAAGCCCCTGTCAGCTAAGCATAGCCCCCACAAACGCGCAATACGGAATCCGATTGCAACCTGATGCGAATCGAGGTTGAATGGTGGATTCGTGGCTTCTGAGTTAACTGGAGTTTGGTTGGTGGACTGGAAGAGGGAGGATTACCGTGAATCAGACGGGTTGGACCGGAATGGTGATGGCCCTTTTGGCGGCCGTTGTCGCGGGGGTGTCGCCGAATGTGTCCGGAAGCGATCGTCCGAACATCATTTTCATCATGGCCGATGATTTGGGCTACAACGACTTGACCGCCTATGGTCAGCGGATCTTTCCCACGCCGCATACCGACCGGCTGGCACGACAAGGGGTCCGGCTGACATCGGCCTACAGCCCCTCGTCCGTGTGCTCGCCAACCCGCTATGCCATCTTGACGGGCACGGACCCGCTGCGCCGGTACATTACCTCGCACGTGCTGTTCAATGCCGAGCCGTTGGTGATCGGGGCGGGGGAAGCCACTGTGGCTTCGCTGGTGAAGCAGGCTGGCTACGCCACCGGCGTGTTCGGCAAGTGGCACCTCGGGATCGGCGACCAGTTGCCCAGGGACCTGAACCGCCCCGGGCGCGGTCCGAATGACGTCGGTTTTGACGATTCCTTCATCGTGCCCGACGGGCACAACATGGCTCCACGCTGCTACCATGAAAATGGCGTGGTGGTCGGCGGTACGGACTTGGCCTATGCTTCGCGTTTGATCGTGCAGCACCGCGTCGGCGCCAAGCTGCTTCAGCACAACCCCGTGGGGAGCTGGGAAGACCGCCGCCCGGACCACGAAATCAGTGCGACGCTCGCCGATCGGGTGGACGCATTCATCGAACGGTATGCGGACAGGCCGTTTTTCCTGTACTACGCCACCTGCGCGGTCCACTCGCCATTCACTCCGGGCGTTCTGTTCCGGGGCAAGAGCGGAATCGGGCCGTTCGGCGATTTCGTCATGGAATTCGATTGGGCGGTCGGACGGGTGATGACCAAACTGGACTCGCTGGGCCTGAGCGACAGGACGCTGTTGATCGTCACCAGTGACAATGGCGGTTTGTCTTCCGGCGAGAATCAGGTGCCGGAGTCCGTGCATCGGACAAGCGATCCTTGGCGCGGCCAGAAGGCATCGTACTACGAGGGAGGGCACCGGATTCCCTTCCTTGCCCGCTGGCCCGGACGCATCGAGCCGGGTTCGGTCAGCGACAGCGTCGTTTCCCTGGTCGATCTGGCGGCAACGGCAGGGGAGGTTGCCCGCGTGGAGCTGCCACCCGAGGCGGCCCTCGACAGTTTTAGCATGATCCCGGCGCTGCAGGGGAAGAATCCGGTCCGCCCTTACGTGGTCACCGGAAGCCGGGGGATGACCGCTCTCGCAGTCCGGCAAGGTGACTGGAAACTGATCGACATGCCGTTGGGCAGTCAGTCGGAGTTGTACCATTTGGGCCGGGACCCGCAGGAAACCACGGACCTACTGGTTGACGAGCCGCAGCGGGCACTCGAACTGCAAACGTTGTTGGACGACTATTTTCACCGCGGAAGTTCGCGGCCTGGTGCACGAGGGACGGCCCAGACGCTGCAGGCGATCCTGGCGGAGCGGGAAGCACGTAATCTGAAAGTCGATGAGGTATTGAGCTTGGCTTCCTCGGCGAGCAAGACAGCCTTCGACCGTTCCCACGCGGGGGCCCTTTTCCGGCAAGGCGTGGAGCTGCTTCCTTTCCGGGCGGGCGCCCTTCTTTTCTCCGACCGGCCGTATCGTCTGCTGGAACCGCCCGATGCCCTGCAGGATGCCCATTTTCTGCAGGTGCCTCTGGACGGCGACAAATCCATTTCCTGCTCACGCGAAGGGATGGTGTGGCTGGTCACGCCCGCCCTGGGACGCAACCCGGATTCGCAGGAGCATGTTTTGTCCAAGCAAGGATTTGAAAAGACCGAGATCCCCGAGTTTCCTCTTTGGATTCGAGCCCGCCAAGGCAATCGGTGCTCCGTGTACCAAAAGGAGTGCCAGCAGGGGGAGACGATCAACTTCGGCAAATGGGCCGTACCCGTGTTTTTTCCGTAAAGGACGGTTGTTCGAGGGAACATCCCTAGAGAGAGAGGATGCGTGATGAAGTGGCAATTCTTGATGGCCTGTGTTCTGTGCTGGTTGGTGTTCGATATCGCACGTGCCGCTCCCAAGCAGCGGCCCAACATCATCCTGGTCATGGCCGACGATCTCGGTTGGTCGGATATCGGCTGCTACGGTGGCGAGATCCCCACGCCACATATTGACTCGTTGGCCAAGGACGGGCTGCGGTTCCGCCAGTTCTACAACAATTCCATCTGCGGACCGACGCGGGCTTCGCTGTTGACAGGCTTGTACTGCCAGCAGGTCGGACACCGGGGCGACCGCTGGAACGATCCGACGGACTTTAGCAGGTGCGCGACGGTGGCCGAGCTGCTGCAAGCGGCCGGGTACCGCACGATGATGGTGGGAAAATGGCAGGGGCGCGACTTGCCCGCCGATCGAGGGTTCGACCGGTTCTTCGGCCCGATGTGCCAGGCCAAGATCAGCTACTTCCACGAGGTCCAACAGAACCCGTACCGGCTGGACCGCGACGCCTGGGAGGTGCCACCGGATTTCTATCTGACGGACGCGATCAACGACTTTGCGGTCCGGTTTCTGCAGCAGGCGGTCGAGTTGGATCAGCCTTTCTTTCTGTACGTGGCGCACATCGCCCCGCATTGGCCGTTGCACGCCCACGAGCAGGACATCGCACCCCACCGGCAACGGTACCGCGAACACGGCTGGGACCAGTGGCGGCAACGCCGGTTTCTGAAGCAGCGCGAGTCGGGCGTCATCCCGGCCGCATGGGAACTGTCGCCACGGCCCGAGGGCATCCACGACTGGCAGACCGACCCGCACAAAGACTGGCAGGCGGAACGCATGGCCGTCTACGCGGCGCAGGTCGCAACCGTCGACCACGGCCTGGGCCGACTGCTGGAGATCCTTCGGCAATCCGGTCAGGCAGAGAACACCTTGGTCATGTTCTTGTCCGATAACGGAGCCGCGCCGGACGGTGGGATTTCACCGACGACGGCAGGATTCGGATTCGCGCCGGGTGCCAAGAACGATCGCTGGCGCAGGGACGGGGTGCCGATCCGGCCCGGTAGCGGCCCGGACAACCCGCCCGGCCCTCATAATACCTTCGCCGCCTATGGGTTGGCGTGGGCCAATGTCAGCAACACGCCGCTACGAGGCACAAAGCTGGCCGGTTACGAGGGGGGCATCCGTACCCCGCTGGTTGTCCGCTGGCCCGCCGTGGTCCGGCAACATGGCGGGTGGACGGATCAGGTCGGGCACGTGATCGATGTCATGGCCACGTGCCTGGAACTGGCCGGCGAGCCGTATCCGGCCGAATTCCAGGGCCGCAAGCTGCTGCCTCTCGAGGGCAAGAGTCTGCTTCCGGTTTTCCGGGGGAGTGACCACAAGCGACACCCAGTGCTCTGCTGGAGCGTGCCTCAGCATGATGCTGTCCGGATGGGACGGTGGAAAGCCGTTCGTCCACGAGGCGGTGGGCCTTGGCAACTGTTCGATCTGGATGCAGATGGCACGGAAACCACCGACCTGGCAGCCCGGCATCCCGAACGGACCAAAGAGCTTGCGGCACAGTTTCAAGCGTGGCTTCAACGAATGGAGACAGAATGATGAAAGGGTATCGGACCGGTGTACTTGTTGCTTTGCTGGTACCGTGGAACTGGTACGCCTGACCGTTATGAACGTCGAGTTCGGGGCAATACCCCTTTTTCAGGCAGGCGACTGTGGCAACGCATTTGGACCATCGTTCTGCCGACCGCGAACGGATCGCGTCGGCCAAGGCGATCAACCAATTGGTCGCAGACAACCCAGGGCGGCCTGCAATGCCAGCCGGCGACCTGAACGCCGTCCCGGGCAGCGATATCCAGCGGCAGTTCGAGACCACTTGGACCTGTGCCAATGAGAAAGAACTGTCAACCTTCACGGTGACTGAACCAAGCCGGCAGATCGACTACATCTTGTACCCGCCCGCCGGGCGTTGGAGAGCCATCGAAGTCCGGGTGCTGGACGAAGCGGTTGCCTCGGATCACCGGGCGATCTTCGCCGTACTGGAACTGCTCGGCCCCCGGTAAGATGGTTCCTGCTGGAATCGGAGAAGTTGGGGGCAGGAGTCGTTTTGGGGCAAGCGGATTTTCGCGTGGTGGTTCGCCTCTCCGGTCGCAGCCAAATGCTGCACGATCATGGGCAAGCTGACTTCCCGCGTGATGACGTACAGGTCGTTGTGCTTGGGAATGGCCATCCACTGAAAGGTCGGACTGCTGATGGCCGCGGCCTCCGGTTCGCTTGGCATCGCGTCGTACCGTACGATCTGCTGCTGACATTCCGTGTCGCAGGGTTCGTACCGCTGCAGATCGATCGCCGGTGGCACAGCGGCGAACCCCAGCCCGCTGAAATCGTTCCGCCAACCGGGGGTAAGCAGGTCGCAATCGTCGACGAGATCCCCGCCGTAGAACTCGACGGCTTGTCGCCAGAATACGGCTTTGTGCAGATCCGGCAATGCGTCACGGCAGCGCAACACGGCTTGCCACGTTTGCTGCAAATCCGTGCATAAGGCGGGCGTCAGTTCCAACACGGCGCATTGACAGCGCAGGTCGGCATCGGGGTTGCTGTAGTTCACATCCAAGAGCAGATACATGCGTGTCAGCTCCTTTCGAGGTTCAGTGTTCGACCCGTCCAGCCTCAGTAGGCTCCAGGCCGTGTTCAAGCATCTTGGCCTGAGCCCAGTCGCGTTTGGCATTCAGCCATTGCCGGTCGCCCTCGCCCAGTCCAGCTAAAGCCAGCGCCGACGTGCTGTCGGCGACGATCGCTTGCAAGGTATCGGCCAAGGCCGCTTTGCAGGGCTGCCCCGCCCAGCGTTGCACGCCGTCACGCAGCATTCGTTCCAGTTCATCTGCTTGCCGCTGCAGGGCGATCAGGCTGCCGGCGTATTGCTGAAGTCGAATGTTCATCAATGCATCTCCCGCGAAGAAAGCCAACCCAGTCGACGGGTCGGCGATGTTGGGACCAGGGGCGGCTTATGCCACACAATCCAAACCGAAGATCCCGGCGATGAGCTGCTGGTTATCCCAGTGACCGGCTTCATCATGCACGGTTTCCAGGATCCCCAGTCGCTGGGCTCGATGCAGCAGTTCGACGATCGCCAGGTGGCAGCGGCGAAAATTCGCCTGACCGCCGTGTTCGGGATTGCCTGCATATCGGGTCTTGCAAAAGCTGCCCCAGTGCCAGGCGGACAAGCGGGTTTCGATGCGGCGTCCATTGGTTTCGATGAACTCGGGATAACGGCAGAGCCCGAAATTGGCCGCTTCGCATCCGGGTCCGGGATGGGTGGCGAAGGCGATCAAGTGAACCGGGATGACGCCGAAATGGCGTGCCGGTTCGAGTGGATCGGTCACGTGGCGACGACTTTGAATCAACAGCCAGTTGTGTGGCGACTGCTCGTCGTGTCGATAGTCGCAGGCGTCGCCTTCCAGTTCAATGAGGTCTTCCACGTTGTCGAAGGCCAATTCGTGAGCGCGCCGGTGCAGTTGAGATATCAGTTCGCGAACTTGCTGCGGATCGGTCGCCTCGCAGCGCAGGCGGTAGTGGATGGTGGTCATGGTTTCCTCATGCGGGTTCGCTGGTTATCGCTGGCTTCGCTTACAGCCGGACAATTTGCTGTGCGTCGTCAGGGAAGGTGTTCAGCTGCGGGAATCCGACAGGCCTGTTTGCGCCTGCTGTCGATCGCCGCGGGCGTTGCAGGCGTCCAGGATGAAGTCCGCGTCGGCCTTGTCGGCTGTCATCGCGGCGATGGTGCGATCGGCGGCATCGATCAGGTAGTAGCCCGGTCCGCGTTGCTCCAGCCGCAACGGAAATTGGATGTTCATCAGAGAGATCTCCGTGGTCAGGGAATTAGATCTGCACAACCAGGAACGGACCGATCGTCACAAGCCCAGGTTTAGCCAGACGCTTCTTTTATCCTCTGGCCCACATCAGCGGCAACGGCTGCCGCTTCGGTCTCGTGAAAGATGGCTCGGCAGTCTGCCCGGTCAGCGGCCTGCCGAGCTTCCGTTCTGGTCACCCAGGGATACGTCATGCAGCCCTCGTAAACCAAGCTATAGCCCGTGTGCCAAGCGTAGGACGGGCGGCCCGCTGAATCCCGCCGGGGACGTTCGACTCCGCCGGCAGGGAAGTAATGTCGGTCCATGAAAACACCCCATGGCTGTCAGGGAAGTTCCACCCCACACCGGCAGTCAGTCCTGGGCGGATCTGCTGCCGGTGCGGGTAGGTCTCTGGTACCGCTCAGTTGTTGGAGACGCTGCGGGAAACCCGGCGGCGACTGGTCGGTTTCGCGTCGCCAGAGCGGTAGATCCCGCCCCGCTCCGCGTCCAGGCAGCGACCAGCGGCCCACTCGCGCA
>SKKK01000316.1 GCA_007121535.1 Planctomycetaceae bacterium
TAGCGCCGTGCCACTCAGGGGAGCCGGCGGCTAGCGCCGTGCCGCTCAGGGGAGCCGGCGGCTAGCGCCGTGCCGCTCAGGGGAACCGGCGGCTAGCGCCGTGCCGCTCACCAACCGGCGGCTAGGGCCGTGCCGCTCAGCGGTCCTTATCCGATGGATTCAACCTACCATCGCTAATCGCCAAGTCAAGCATGCCGCCTGGGCGCAGCCCCGGTGGCGGTGTTAAAAAAAAGGAAAGTGCTTGTAGATTGATCCGACAGCGTCAGGGCGGTTAATTCGGGAACGTCTCGGTGAACGGAACATGAGATTTCGTTTGGTGACCTACAACATTCACAAGGGGATCGGCGGCGTCGACCGTCTGTATCGTCCGGGACGGGTGATCGAGACGATCGCCCACTGCGAACCGGACATCGTGCTATTGCAGGAAGTGGACGACGGGGTGCCTCGATCACGCCGAGATCGGCAGGTGGACCTGTTGGCCGAGGCTCTATCGCTGCCGCACCGCGCGTACCAGCGGAATGTGGTGCTGCGCGAAGGCCATTACGGCAACGCCATCCTCAGCCGGTTCCCGCTGTACGACATCCGGCACCTGGAGCTGACGGTTCCCATGAAGAAGCGGCGTCGTGCACTGGCCGCTCATTGCCGCTTGCGCTTCGAGGGCCATCAGCATACGTTGCTGGTCTTCAATCTGCATCTGGGGCTGGCCGGTTTCGAACGCAGGTTGCAATTGCGGCGTCTTTTAACGTGCGACATCTTGAAACACGTCCATACGACGACGCCGGTCATCGCGGCCGGCGATTTCAACGACGTCTGGGGTCGGTTGGGCAGACGTTTGCTCGAACCGATGGGCTTTCTGCCGGCCAGCCGGCAGATCAAGACCTTTCCGGCCTTCCTGCCGATGCGCCCGTTGGATCGGATCTATTTCCGAGGGCCGTTACAATTGGACCACAGCTTCGCCTCGCGTACGGTGGTGGCTCGCGAAGCCTCGGATCATCTGCCCATGGTTGCCGATTTCGTCTTCCCGTCGAACCATCAGCCGTCGTCGGGCGAATCTTCCAAGTAGGTATACCCGCGCAATCCTTCTTCGTAGACGCGAACGAAACGACCGGCCTGCTGATGGTCGATCAGCCCCCGACGTACGGCGACTTCGACCGAATTCTGCAGTTGGTTCAACAGATCGCGGTCCTTGTATTGCACGTACTCCAACACCTCGCTGACCGTATCGCCGCGGATGATCGAGGCCAGTACGATCTCGCCTTCGTCGGTCAAATCGACGTGCACGGCGTTGGTGTCGCCGAACAGATTGTGCAGATCCCCCAGGATTTCCTGATAGGCGCCCAACAAGCAGACGGCCAGCAGGTAGGGCGATCCATCGAAACGATGCACGGGCAAGGCCCGTTTGACGTCGCGGCGGTCGATGAACTTGTCGATCTTGCCGTCGGAATCGCACGTGATATCGCCCAGAACGGCAAGTCGAGTCGGTCGCTGGTCCAAGCGGTGGATCGGCATGATGGGAAACAACTGTTTGATCGCCCAGCTATCGGGCATCGATTGAAACAGCGAAAAATTGCAGAAGTAGGTGTCGGATAGCAGCGAGTCGAGTCCCTCGAGTTCTTCGGGAACATGTTCCAGTTGTTCGACCATCCGACGGATGCGATGGCAGATGCCGAAGAACAGATTTTCCGCCAGGTAACGTTGTTCCAGCGGCAGGTACCCCGCGCTGAACAGATTCATGGCCGTATCCAGCGCCTGGGTCGCATCGTGAAAGGTCTCCAGGACATTCCGCAAACTCAGTTCCTGATGAGCGATCAACAGGTCGTGCAAGGGTTGTTCGAAATCTTCGTCCAGTTGCTTGGGCAGATCCTTGTCGAAGCCCTGTTCGGAGATCCCGAGCACGCCGAAGACCAGCACGCTGTGATACGCCGCCACCGCCCGGCCGCTTTCGGAAATGATGTTCGGATGAGGCACGTTGACATCGTCGCAAACGGTCTGGACGTGGTACACCACGTCGTTGGCGTATTCCTGCAAGCTGTAGTTCATGCTGGATTCGAAGTTGGTCTGCGACCCGTCATAGTCGACACCCAATCCGCCGCCGATGTCCAGGTATTCCAGCCCCGTCCCGCGTTTTGCCAGATCGACGTAGACCCGCGCCGCCTCGTTGATCGCCGTCTTGATGTGGCGGATATTCGTGATCTGGCTGCCCAAATGAAAATGCAGCAGCTTGAAGCAGTCGCTCATATCCCGCGCCCGCAGCACTTCCAAGGCTTCGAGGATCTCGCCGACGGTCAACCCGAACTTGGACCGGTACCCGCCCGAGGCTTGCCAGCGTCCCGAGCCGCGTGCGGCCAGCTTGACTCGCATGCCGATCTGCGGCCGTACGCCGACCCGTTCGGCGTACTTCAGCACCAGATTCAATTCCGTGAATTTTTCGACCACCGGGATGACGTTGCGACCGATGCGTTGAGCCAACATGGCCATCTCGATGAACTCGGCGTCCTTGAAGCCGTTGCAGATGATCGGTACGTCCGAGTCGGTCATGGCCACGACGGCCAGCAGTTCCGGCTTGCTGCCCGCTTCCAGGCCGAAACCGAAGGTGCGTCCGTGGTGGATGATCTCTTCGACCACCTGTCGCTGCTGATTGACCTTGATGGGGTAGACGCAACGGTAACCGCCTTGATACTCATGTTGTTCGATGGCGTGACGAAACACGTCGTGCATCTCTCGCAGCCGGTTCTTCAAGATGCCGTTGAAACGCAACAGGATCGGCAGCTCCAAGCCGCGTAACTGCAACTGATCGACCAGCGCCTTCAAGTCGATCTTGCGGTGCGATTCTTTCTCCGGATGCACGCACAGATTGCCTTGGGAGCTGATGGAAAAATATCCGTTGCCCCAGCGAGGCAAATCGTACAGATCCGTCGCTTCGGCGACGGTCCAGGGAGCGGTCACTTGTTCGATCACAGATACCATCCTTCCGATCGGATCACGAGGCCAACAGTTTGCGCAATACCGTCTGCAGGATGCCGCCGTTGCGATAGTATTCCAACTCAACCGACGAATCGATGCGCACGTGAGCGTGGAATTCCGTTTCTTCTCCGTCGGCACGTTTGGCTCGGACCAGAATCGTGCTGCGAGGCAGAAGTTCGTCGTCCAAGCCGTGGATGTCAAACGTTTCTTCGCCGGTCAGCCCGAGCGATTGCCACGTGCTGCCTTCGGGGAACTGCAGAGGCAGTACGCCCATCCCCACCAGATTGCTGCGATGAATCCGCTCGTAACTGGCGGCGATCACGGCCCGTACGCCCAGCAGGTACGTGCCTTTGGCCGCCCAGTCACGACTGCTGCCCGTACCGTACTCGGCGCCGGCCAGCACGACCAGCGGCACCCCCTGTTCGCGATACTTCATCGCGGCATCGTAAATGGACATCATGTCGCCGTCGGGCAGGAACCGGGTCACCCCGCCTTCGACCTCGCCCGCCAGATGATTGCGGATGCGTATGTTGGCGAACGTGCCGCGAAGCATCACCCGGTCATTGCCTCGCCGTGATCCATAGCTGTTGAAATCGTGCGGTGCGACGCCCCGCTCGATCAGATAACGACCCGCCGGGCTGTCTTTGGCGATCGAACCAGCCGGCGAGATGTGGTCGGTGGTCACCGAGTCCCCCAACACGGCCAAACAACGAGCGTCTTGGATCGGCGCTACCGGCGTCAGCGTAGCCGTCACATCCAACAAGAACGGCGGCTCCTGGATGTACGTGCTGGACTCGTCCCATTGATACAAGTCGCCGCCGGCGACCGGGATCTGGTTCCACGTCTCGTTGGCATCGAAAGCATGGGCGTACCGAGACCGGTACATTTCGGGATCGATCGATTGAAGGATCGTCTGCTGGATCTCTTCCCGCGTCGGCCAGATGTCCGCCAGGAAAACGTCCCGTCCGTCCGCATCCTGGCCGATCGGATGCTCGGTCAAATCGATATCCGTAGTGCCGGCCAGAGCGTAAGCGACCACCAGGGGCGGACTGGCCAGGTAGTTCGCCTTGACCAGCGGATTGATACGGCCTTCGAAGTTCCGATTGCCGCTCAACACGGCCGCTGCCACCAGATCGCCCTGCTGCACCGCTTCGGCCACCGGTTCGGGCAGCGGTCCGCTGTTTCCGATGCACGTGGTACAGCCGTAGCCGACCGTGTGGAAGCCCAATGCGTCCAGGGCGGCCGTCAAGCCCGACTTTTCCAGATAATCGCTGACCACCCGCGAACCCGGCGCCAGGCTGGTCTTGACGTACGGCGGCACCCGCAATCCTCGCTGGACCGCTTTCTTGGCCAGCAGACCCGCCGCCAGCATCACCGATGGATTGCTGGTATTGGTACAACTTGTAATCGCCGCGATCACCACCGATCCGTGACCGATCGTTGCACGCTGACCGTTCGCGGGGACCACCGCCGTTCGCTGGCACGCAGCTTCGTCCAGTGCGAAACCTCGTTGATTTACCGGCGCCCGTAACGCTTGGCGAAAATTCTGCTGCATGGCCGCCAAGGTCACGCGATCCTGAGGCCGTTTGGGTCCCGCCAACGAGGGCTGGATCTCGCCCAGATCCAACGTCAAGGTTTGCGAATAAACGGGTGGCGATGCATCGTCGGTGCGGAAAATTCCCTGCTCTTTGGTATAACGTTCTACGAATTCCACCTCGTCCTTGGTCCGGCCCGTTTCACGAAGAAATTGCAACGTCTGGTCGTCGATCGGAAAGAACCCCATCGTCGCGCCGTACTCGGGCGCCATGTTGGCGAGCGTCGCACGGTCGGGCAGCGTCATTTTCGAGACGCCCTTGCCGATAAACTCGACGAACTTGCCCACCACGCCTTCGCGACGCAGGATCTCGGTCACGGTCAAGACCAGATCCGTCGCCGTCGCACCCGGCGGCAACTCGCCCGTCAATTCGAAACCGACCACTTCTGGCATCAACATGTACAGCGGTTGACTCAGCATCACCGCCTCGGCCTCAATCCCCCCGACTCCCCAGCCCACGACGCCCAACCCGTTGATCATCGTCGTGTGGCTGTCGGTGCCGACCAAGGTATCGGGCACGGCCACCGGTCCCATGTCATCCTGGCGGAGGAACACGCATTTGGCCAGGAACTCGAGATTCACCTGATGCACAATGCCAACGTTGGGCGGCACGGCGCGGAAGTTCTCGAACGCCTTCTGCCCCCAACGCAAGAACTCGTAACGCTCGCGATTGCGTTGGAATTCCAGTTCGACATTCGCCTGCAACGCATCCGCCGTGCCGAACCGGTCGACCTGGACCGAATGGTCGATCACCAAATCGACGGGGATCAATGGATTGATTTTCTTCGGATCGCCGCCCAGCCGCTGCATCGCCGATCGCATGGCCGCCAGATCGACGACCGTCGGCACACCCGTAAAGTCTTGCAACACCACCCGAGCCGGCTTGAAGGGGATCTCCAGCTTGTCCGGCGCGGCCGCGTTCCAAGCCGCCAAGTTCCGCACGTCGTCCTCGGTGACCTGGAAACCGTCACAATTCCGCAAGACAGCCTCCAGCAACAGGCGGATGGAAAACGGCAATCGAGACACATGGCCCAAGCCCGCTTGCTCCAGGCGGTCCAATCGATAAATGCCCACCGGGCCTTGGCCACTGTCGAACGTATCCCTCGCCCCAAACGGGTCAACTTTTCTAGTCGCTTGGCTCATCGAACGCTTCCATTTCCCTCGAACGGTGTAAGATTCATTCAGCCTGAACTCAGGCTTGGTCAAGTGCACAATTTCGGACATTTTAATCATTCGAATACCGTTGTTAAGGTGGCTGATTCCAGGAACCGACATCGCGTCGGAAGATTTATCGGATATGGGAATACAGAGGTTGCGTTCAGCGCGGGTCTGTACTCGGCGTGGGGCTCGTGCTCGGCGCGGGTCTAGCGTTCGACCAGCGTGTCGCGTTCGGCGCGGGTCTCCGACCTCGCCGGAACCGTCGACCGAAGGTCTCCCGGCGTACGTGAGACGACCGCCAACGGGAATTCCCGATTCGGGTGCTTGACATGATCGCGACATCCCCCCACGATCAAGGTAGCGCAGCGGTTTCGTGGATCGTTGCCTCGAACGTTCCCGTTTTGCAAAGGAATATGCGGCTCACTATGCGATCTATGTCAACTCTCACCGTGGTTCTGGCACTGCTGCTGATCTCCGGCTGCGGCTCGGACGATCCGATCTCGCCCCGAGCAGACTCGACAGCCCCGGACGATGCCTCGGTCGACCAGGTGCCCGCCAAGCTGGTGTTCGCTTTTCAAAAGCAAAGCGATCCTCGCCGCATCCGCGAAACGGCCGACCAGGTGGGGCAGTTCCTGACCGAGCAGCTCGGGATTCCCACGGAGGTGCTGATTCCGGCCAGCTACGGAGCCAGCGTCCAGGCGATGGTCAGCAATCATGCCCAAGTCGCGTATCTGTCTTCGATCCCGTTCCTGCTGGCTCGGGAGGAAGCTCCGGTCGAGATGCTGTTGGCCGAACTGCGCGAGGATCGCACCGATTACGATTCGATCTTTGTCGTCAGGAAAGATTCGCCCTACCAGAATCTGGCCGATCTGCGAGCAGCACGAGTCATGTGGACATCGCCGACCAGCACGTCCGGGTTTGTGATGGCCTATTCGCGGTTGGTCGACGAGGGTCTGCTGGAACCGCGTCAGCCGCCGTCCGACTTTTTCGATTCGGTCAACTACGCCGGTGGATACGACCGCGCGTTATTGGCGGTTCACAATGACCAGGCGGACGTGTGTGCCGTCAGCTATTATACGATCGAGGGCGACCGAGCGGATGTGTACAGCACCGCGGAGATGCGCGAGAATCTCCGCGTGCTCGCTCGCACGTCGGGCGTCCCGACGCACCTGGTGTGCGTCCGCGGGGACCTGCCCGAAGACTTGAAACAACGCATCCAATCGGCGTTGTTGCAGTTGAGCGACGAGCGGCCGGAACTGCTGGCTGACGTGTACGGCGCGGCCCGATTCGCCGTCGTCCAGGAAGACGAGCACGTCGAGGGGGCCTACCGGGCGTTGCAGAATACCGGGCTGGGCCTGCAGGGTCTGGTGAAGTAGGGAGCGATGAATTCAGAAGTGCAACCGGCCTTGACGGCCACCGGCATCGCCGTCCAGTACGATGGCAAAGGCGATTTCGCGTTGGCAGATGCCAGCCTGTGCCTGCATCCGGGTGATCGCGTGGCTGTTCTGGGCCCTTCGGGCGGAGGCAAAACGACGTTGCTCCGAGCCCTGGAAGGATCTGTGGGCTGCGTACGGGGCACCGTCCAACGGGATGGCTTGGCGGCGCTGGTTTATCAAGACCTGCGGCTGGTGCACGAACAAACCGCGTTGCGCAACGTGTGCAGTGGCGCGCTGGGCGAGGTCCAATCGCACGGCCCCATCTTCCGTTATCCACCCGCGATTGTCCAACGAGCCCGGCAGCTACTGGACGAACTGGGACTAGCCGATTTGGCCACAAGTAAGGTTGGGCAGCTATCGGGCGGCCAGCGGCAGCGGGTCGCCATCGCTCGGGCTCTGTGCGCGCGTCCCAAAGTGCTGCTGGCGGACGAACCACTGTCGTCATTGGACCCCGAGAACGCTTCGCGAATCCTTCGTCTGCTGAAGAAATTGCAGGATAAGTATCAGTTTGCGCTGGTCATTTCCATGCACGCCCCCGGTCCCTACCCTGATTTCTTTCAGCGCTATTTGTTAGTGTGCGAAGGACGAATCGGTCTGGAAACCGATCGTCACGACACGGCTTGGCACCAGGCGTTTGGTGACTCCGTGCCCTTGGACCAGGTGCCCCCAGCCAGCGATGCAACCGCGCAACGGGCACAAGACCGCCTGCTGAACCGGCAGCCGCGGCCGGCGATCCGAGCGATCCGGGCCGGCCTGGTAGCCGCGGTCGTGACCGCGCTGCTGTTGTGGTCGGCTCGGGGGCTGAACCTGGATGCTCGTTCCTTCGCCGGCGCCGGGGACGCTGTGCTGGATTTCTTGAAAAGGATCGTGCCTGCCAACCCGGAGCAAGCGGCCGATCTGCCTTGGAGACAACTTTTCTTCTCGTTGATCGAAACGATTCAGATGGCGATCCTGGGAACGTTCGTCGGCATCCTCTTGTCGCTGCCGATGGCCGTGATGGCATCGCGTCAGACATCGCCCTGGCCCATCCGGGTGCCGGCACGGTTTCTGCTGAATCTGGTGCGGACCATCCCAAGCATTTTCTGGGGTTTGATCTTCGTGGCTTTTGTGGGGCTGGGGCCGTTGGCCGGGGTATTCGCTCTGGCTGCTTATTCGATCGGGTATTTGACCAAATTCTTCTATGAAGGCTTGGAGGATGTGGATTCGCGAGCCGGAGCGGCGCTGCGCTCGCTGGGGGCAAGCCGTCTGCAGGCGTTCACGCAAGCGGACTTCCCCGCCGCGCGTCCGGTGTTGGTCGCCGCCTGTTTGTTCGTCTTCGAATACAACATCCGCAGCGCCAGCGTCCTGGGAGTCGTCGGCGCGGGCGGCATCGGCCAGGATCTGATGTATTACATCGAATGGCGAGACTTCACCTCGGCGGCCGCCGGATTGGCCATGATCCTGGTGGTGGTCGTCTTCCTGGATTCCATGTCCGAATGGTGGCGTCGCCGTTTGGTAAGAGATCGCGGGACTTAACTGCTTTCCGAATCGATCCTGCGGAACTGCATCAGTTTCCTGACCGGCTATTCCGCCGCGAACTGCAGCATCCGGCGAATCTTCGGGAGTTGATCGAGGATTTGGACAGCGAACAGGCTGCGCGGCTGGATTTCGAAAGGATGCGACTCTGGCAGCGCGAGCATACGTTCGATGACTGGCGGAAATTTGAACGCGACCTGCCGTTCCTTATCCCCTGCCGCGACGAACCGGATGAGCATTTGCTGCTGTGCTTGTTGCTGGAGCATCAGAGCCAGGCGGACCGCTTGATGCCGCTGCGGATGCTGGTCAACGAGAGCATGTTTTGGGAAAATGAATGGCGGCAGTGGGAATCCAGCTCGCCGAAGTCAGCCCCGTTGGAGTTGACGCCAGTGTTATCCGTCGTCTTTCATACGGGCTTGACGCGGTGGATCAGCAACCGGACATTGGCGGAACTGATTCGCGGCCCCGAGGAACTGCGGCGATTGGCTCCTCAATGGCCGATCCTGTTTTGGGACTTGGCAGAGCGGACCAGCGAGGAACTGTTGGCGTCGTCCAGTCCGTGGTTGAACGCGCTGGCGGTGGTGCGGGCGACGCGGGAGGAACCGGACCGGTTTCGTAGCGTGTTTGCCGCGGCCGTCCAGCGGTTGGCCGGTTTAGCGACCCGGCAGCGGATGCGTTGGCGCGACCTGATGTGGATGCTGATCTCGTGGGCCGTCCGCCGCCGCCCGTATGACGAGCGGCCCCGACTGGTTCAAGTCGCGATGGAATATCAACCTGACCCGAATTGTCAAGAAGAGGTGCAAACCATGAGCACAACGTTAGGACAGACGCTAGAGGAATTGGCCGAACAACGAGGCGAGCTAGCTGCTTCGCGGCGATTACTCTGCCGGTTGCTGGAAGACCGCTTCGGCCCATTGCCGGTGGATCTTCGGCAGCAAATCGAGCAGATCAAGGATCTCGCACGTCTGGAACGGTTGATCCGTCAATGTCCACGGCTGGATTCACTGGACGAACTGGCCCTGTAGAGGCGTGCCGGTTTCGCA
>SKKK01000475.1 GCA_007121535.1 Planctomycetaceae bacterium
TTCAGAATCGGCGGCTAGCGCCGTGCCGCTCACAATCCGCATTTTTCGCCTGCACAACGCACTAAACCTCGGGCGATTAGCTCAGTTGGCTAGAGCGCCGCCCTTACAAGGCGGATGTCGGCGGTTCAAGTCCGTCATCGCCCACTCGACGTAAGTCTCGCCGAAACAATAACTTATGGTTACCTGCCGGTGGTCGGCAGCGCGGCAATTTCAAGAGATGCGTACTCTTTTTACGCCTTTTTTGTGAGTTGTCATGCCTCAGTTGCGTACCCGACCGCCGAAGTATTGTCATCATGTTTTGCGTCGGGCGGAAACGTCATTCCCATGGCCCAGGATCTGCCCGACGCCGAGTTCGTCGGCATCGACTTTTCGGCTCGGCATGATGGATGGGTGGCATCCATCGTTGTCATGGCCATCGGGAATTCTTTTCGGATTTCGGCGCCAACGCGCGGAGCAAGAAGTACTATCAAACGGATCAGCGCTGGTGGAAGAAGAAGCTGCCGACGAAAACGGGCAGTGAATGCCGGAGGGGTTCACGCTGAACTCACCCATGCGAACCCCTGACAGGCGTCGGCCGCAACCCCTACGGCATCCGGGCCTGACCCTACGTTCTACGTTCGAGCACAGCGGGTCTTGCTTGCCGTCGTTACGCTGCGACGCTGCGCCGTCGAGAACCAAGCACGTATCGCCAGGGAAGAAGACGGGCCGTTTGTTGGCAGTAACGATCGTAGTCGGCTCCGTGTACCTGCCGGAGATATCGCTCTTCGCTGGCCACCTTTGTCAGGATCATGCTGATGTGGATGGTGCCGATCAGCCACATGGGCCAAGTCGGTGTGACGATCATCGTACAAGCCATCAGGGTCAGGCTGAGCGCGTAGATGGGGTGCCGGACCACCGCAAAGGGCCCATGGGTAATCAAGGTTGTCTTTTTCTTCGGATTGACGGCCATCGTCCAGTTCGATCCCATGGAAAGCCAGCAGTGGCTGGTGAGCGCAAAGGCTGCGATCGCGACCAGGGCCGCAGGCCACCGAAGCTGGTCGAACAACCAACCCGCGTTCCCCAACCATGTTTCGGCTCGATTCCAGGCGAACCAGGGATACGCTACCCAGGCGGCCGTATTGGGCAACCAAACGATCCACATCCGACGTTCCAGGCGAGTTTTGGGCAAAGCACCCGCCGGGCCTCGGAATCGCAGCCAACTGCGGCCTACCATCACGAATACGCACAACCAATATGCCGAAACTGTTGCGGCAACCAGAGCGACAGGCAAAAGGCTATCCATCCGTAAGGCACTCCTCGAAAGTGAAAAAAATCGATGGGGATGATCAAGCGGTTTTCCGTACCAGATTGTCCGAAGACTCCTCGGGCCGTTGCAACCAACGCGCTGCCGTCGCCCGTATACGTTCGGCTGCTAACGCATCCATTTGGGCCGGATGCTGCAATAGTTCCCTCAGGGTGGCCAGGAATCGCCCCAACTGATAGGCATCGACGATTCGATGATCGACCTTCACGAACAAGGGCGCGACGCTACCAACTGCCGGTTGGCCGTCGCGGACCAAGACCTTTTCTTCGATCGGTCCCATGGTAACGTTGATCGAAATACTCTCGTCGGGAAACCGAGTCGGTTTGTAGCAACGCATGGGCGGAGCATTGCGGAAAGAGAGGTCGTTGACCAGCACCGCCGAACAGCGCAGATCATCCAGTCTTCCGATTGTGGGCAGTGCCCAGTGTCGGTCCAGCCAGCGGTAAAGGGCCATTAACCAGTGGAACCCCCAGGCGGGTAACGATCGCATTCTTCGTCGATCTCGTTCGATATCGGCTTCGCCGCGATTGGCCAGCAACAGGGTTCGCCAGACCAGGCTGGCGATCTCTTGCAGCGAGCGCGTTTCGGCGGACTGCACCAGCACCACGTCGACGCCTCCGTGAGCCGGATTCTGAAAGGCCAGACGGAGATTGATGTTTCGATAAGCGAACACGCGGCGACCTACCACGCGGCGATTCAAATCCGGATGTTGGGCCAGCGCCTGAGCGGTTGCCTGCAACAGCACGTGGCTAGTCGATATCAAGACGGGACTGGTGCTTCGACACGCTTCCAGCCAGCTTTGCAGCCCGCTGGCATCGATCTCCGTTCCCCACAGGATCGTCGAATCGGCGTGTTCGATGCCCGGGGCGTGCAGGTACATCAGGTTGTACAGCGGGAGCTGTTCCCGAGGTACCGGAGATGATTTCAGCGGCCACTTCATCTTGTCATGCAACCCTTCGTTGGCAAGAATCCAAGCGCTGATCGACCACGGCCGCCAACGTTTCGATGGTCCGAAAGTTGGCGGGAGCCACGTCGTCCGAAGTGAAAACGACACCAAAAACGCGGTCGATGTACAGCACCAATTCGATCAGCAGCATGGAATCCAAGACGCCGCTGGCCAGCAGATCGCTTCCGGTGTCGAAGCTCGCATCCAATCCTGCTCGGTCCTGAAGAAAGCCCAATAATTCCGCTTCCGTTCGGTTCAACTCACCCTCCGCTGTTGAGAATCCAGCCATCGGCTCAGTGCCACGCGATCGATCTTGCCGGCGTCGTTCAAAGGCCAATGGTCCAGAAAATGGATTTGAGTGGGAATCTTGTATGGCGGCAGCCAATGTCGACAAACCCGACGTATCTCTCCGTCGTCGACGCTTTGCCGCTGGCCCGTGACGATGAAAAGGGCCAGACGTGTGGAACCGATCGATTCGTAGGGGATTACCGCCGCCTGGACACCCGGAAAATGACCGCGAACAAACTCTTCAATCTCCAGCGGATGGACGCGATGGCCCTGGATTTTGATCAGCAGGCTGCGACGTCCGCAAAGGTAGAAATAGCCGTCTGCATCGACGGTCGCCAAATCGCCTGTGTCCAACCAACCATCCTGTGACCGGGCAGCAGATGGTATTCCGTCCTTCCAGTACCCCAACATCACGTTTTCGCCGCGAGCCATCAATCGGCCCGCTTGCCCTGGTGGCACTTCCCGGTTCGCATCGTCCACCACGCGCAACTGGACGCCGGGAATCGCGCGACCGATCGAACCCGGGTGACGGTGAAGTTGTTCGGGCGGCAGGTAAGCCAAGCGTGCCGTGGCTTCGGTCTGACCATACATCACGTAGAATCGTGCCGGGGCGATGCGCTCGGCCAACTGGCAAGCCAGTTCCGGCGCCAAAGCGCCCCCGGCCACCGACATGTAACGTAGATCGGGCAGCCGAACGTCGTTCAACGAATCGAAACGCAACAGCATGGAAAACAACTCGGGCACGGCCGATAGACTGGTCGCGCGGTGAGCCTTCAGCGCCTGCACGATCGTCACGGGAAAGGTGACCGAACCGGCCAGTACCATGGTCGCACCGACCAGGGAGTGGGTCAGCAGGATCGAATTGCCGAAGGCATGGCACCAGGGTAAGACGGCCAGCGCGCGATCGTCGCGAACGATCGGGAGATATTCCAGGATCGATTGCGAATTGGCCAACAAGTTGCGATGGCTGAGCATGACTCCTTTCGGAACGCCAGTCGAACCCGAAGTGAATAAGATCATAGCCAAGTCATGATCGCTGCGTTGCGTATCGACGTCAGCATCCGGCGGCAGAGGATCTGCCATCAGATCCAAGTCGACAAACCGAAGACTTGGTCCCATCGTCTCGGTATCCCGTGACCGCGTGATGACAACCGGAGGGCGGCACGATTGGCAGATCCTACGCCAACGATCTTCTTCGATCTGAGGAGCGATCGGCACGACGACGCCATCGGCCATCAAAACGCCATAGAACGCAGCCAAGTACTCGGCCGAATTCTTCATGCGCAACACGACCAGGTCGCCAGGTCGATAATTGCTGTGCGATAACAGATAACGCCGCACATTCCAGGCGGCGGTTCGCACGGCGAAGGTGCTGAAGCAGAGATCTTCATCGATCAACGACGCTCGTCCGTCCGCCGTGCTCGACCGCCAAAAAGCTAGCGCAACATTGCGAACACTCCCGATTCCCATGTCTCGGCCCAATACCGAAGCCTTGGATATCGATGGCGCAGTGCCAGATGCGATCGTTGGTTGGTCGAATCGAATTCGCAGCGTTTCCATACCCGTCGACTCAAAAACACTCTTGGGATAATCCCGATGTACTCCTCGGGAGCGGTCGAGATGACACCATCTGCGGGTTCGTTTCCCGGGCGGCGAACGATAGCAGGAAGAGTTTTTCGCGTCAATCGGAACTTAATGCACCCCACTGGACCAACGGAAATCTGTCCTGTGTTTTCCCGTAGAGCAGCGTTTCGTCCGGTCCGGGTTGACTTCGACCGTCGGAATCTATATTGTTCGCCCGCTGATTCTTCTATCGAGCGGGCTATTTTTCCGCTGGCAGGATTTCGGCACTTCGCGGCTTTCTCTCCTGGGTGTGCACGGATGCGCACCTGAGCGGCCGCGGTGAGCTTCGTGGATGGAGTCGCGATAGGCATGATGCCGCAAACATTATCGTTTCCTCGGGTACCTTGGATCGCTTGGCTTTGGGTGATCACGTTCACGACGCTGGTCGGCTGCACGTCGACGCTCTTTCATGCTCCGTCCACCAAGTCGGGGATCGATCTGGAGGAATTGGAGTCCGACGACTCCCAGAACGTACGCTTGGTTCGAGATTTTGTCATGCCCTGGGGAACCAATTATGTAGTTCTTGAGGGCGTAGCGCTTGCAACTGGTTTGAGTGGAAATGGCAGTGATCCTCCGCCATCGGGTCAGAGGGCAAGTCTATTGAGTGAAATGCAGACCCATGATGTCCGCAATCCCAATTTCGTCTTAGCCTCGGCCGATACTTCGCTGGTGTTGGTCAGAACGATTTTGCCACCGGGCGTCCAGAAAGGGGATCGGTTGGACGTGGAAGTACGAGTTCCGGCTCGATCCGAGACGAGAAGCCTGGAGGGTGGATGGCTGATGCAGACTCGGTTGCGGGAAGTGGCCGTCTTGAATGACTCGCTCCGCACGGGAAGGATTTCCGCCTTGGCCGAAGGCCCCGTGACGATCGACAGTGTGTTCAGCGATAGCGAAGACAAGGTCCGTGATGTGCGGGGAAGCGTCCTTGGCGGTGCGGTCTCGACGACTTCGCGCCCCCTCGGTTTGGTGGTGCGCAGTGAGAATCACTCGATCCGCACCGCCAGTTTGATCGGCGCCGCGATCAATGCCCGTTTCTTCAGTCACGATCGAGGCATCAAACGAGGGGTTGCGATCCCCAAACGCGATAATTTCATCGAATTAGATATTCACCCACGCTATAAGCACAATTTGGCTCGGTACATGCGGGTCATTCGCGCCTTGGCGGTCAACGAATCGGCGACGGAACGGGTCGAGCGATTGGAACTGTTGGAGCGGCAATTGCTGGAACCGGCCACGGCAGCACCCGCCGCGCTGCAATTGGAAGCCATCGGTCGCGAGGGAATCCGGTTGCTGCACCTGGGTGTTCGAGCAGAGGACCCCGAGGTCCGCTTCTATGCAGCCGAAGCGCTCGGTTATTTGGATGATGCGGCAGCCGCCGAACCGTTGGGAGAAATCGCTCGAAACGAACCGGCATTTCGCTGGCATGCCATCGCGGCCCTTTCCGCCATGGACCACATCAGCGCCCACGACGAGCTGAGCAAGTTGTTGCACGTCAGCAGTGCCGAAACCCGTTATGCCGCTTTTGTGGCGCTGCGCACCAGGAACCCCGCCGACCCCTTAATCAGGGGTGAGCCTATGGGCGACGCCTTTCACCTGCACCTGGTCACCAGCAACGGTCCCCCGATGATCCACCTGTCCCGCTCGCGGCGCGCCGAGATTGTTTTGTTCGGACCGCCCATGGAACTGGATTCTCCCGACTTTATCTACGCGGGAAAGCAGATTATGCTAAAGGCCGATGGGGCAGATCGTCTTCGCGTGATGCGATTTGCCGCTCGAGAAGAGGATCGGGAGGTTTCCTGTCCACCTTTGGTTGATGAAGCAATCCGTAAGATTGTGGAATTGGATGGCACGTACTCTGACGTTGCTCAGTTTCTGCAAGAGGCGAGGAACAAAAACTACGTGGACGCTCGACTGGTTGTGGATGCGTTACCTTCGTGGGGGCGCGAATTCCGACGGCCGGCGACGAAAGATGGTCAAGCACAGGACAAACCGGAACGCCAAGTCTCCAGTCCGATCCCTGACCTGTTCGAATTCAAACCTTTTGCCTCGGAGCGGTCCTCGGATGCGGATGACGAACCGCTGTTCGATATTGAATCTTCGGATGACGATTCCGACCGGCGCTGGTGGAGCCGAGTGGGCGACTGGTTTAGCGGCTGACGCCCGGCGCACAAGTGGGCGGGCTGGATGGTTGTTTGGACGAAGATCACTGAAATCCCTCCCTGCGCCGGCGTGAACCAATGCTGAAGGCACTCGAACTGATCGGCTTTAAGAGCTTCGCGGATAAGTCGCGGTTCGAGTTCCCCGAGGGCATCACGGTCGTCGTCGGCCCAAACGGGTCGGGAAAGTCCAACATTGTCGATGGCATCAAGTGGGTGTTGGGCGAGCAAAGCGCCAAGAGCCTGCGTGGCAAAGAGATGGCCGACGTCATCTTCAAGGGGACCGGAACGGGCGGGCGAAAGCCAGCCAATACGGCGGAAGCCACCCTGGTTTTCGATAACGGACAAGGAATTCTGCCGGTCGATGCTGCCGAAGTTCACATCACACGTCGCGTGTATCGCAGCGGCGAAGGCGAGTACCTGATCAACGGAAAACCATGTCGCCTGAAGGACATTCGCGACATGTTCCGCGGTACGGGCGTCGGTGTGGATGCGTACAGTCTGATCGAACAGGGCAAGGTGGACCGCTTGCTGCAGGCGAGTCCCAAGGACCGTCGCGCCATTTTCGAGGAAGCGGCGGGAATCAGCCGATTCAAGGCGAAAAAGGTCGAAGCGCAAAGGCGGCTGGAGCGGGTCGAGCAGAATCTGTTGCGGTTGTCGGATATCGTCGAGGAGGTGGAAAGCCGCCTGCGGAGCGTGCGAGCACAGGCCTCCAAAGCAGAACGGTACCGCGAGTACAGCGATCGACTGCAGCAGCTTCGCACGCAGATGGGCCAGTCTGACTGGCGGCGATTGACCGAGAAGCTCGAGGCGATCGAAGCTGAACGCGGCGAATTGTTGGAACAGATCGAACAACTGACCTCGGAAAACAGCCTGCTGGAAACGCAGTTGCACGAGGCGGAGCAAGCGGCCGACGAGGCGGCCGATCGGTTGCGGCAGGACGAAGCCGAATTGTCCAACAGCCGCGAACAGATCGCGGCCCGCGAGGCGACGATTGTCAATCAGCGGCGTCGCCAGGTCGATTTTGCTGACGAAGCGCGACGCCATGCCGGCCAATTGCGCAGCATGACCGGACGAGCCGGAGACGCAACGTTGCGATTGCGCCAGGTCAACGACGAATTCGAACAGGCTCAACAGGAATATGCCCGGGTCAGCTCGGAGCTGAACGACCACGAACGATCGATCGCCGAATTATCGGAACAGATCGATTCGGCTCGCCAATCCAACCAAAAGCGACGCACTCAGTACGTGGAACGCACTCGGGATGCCGCGTCGCTCAGCAATCAAGTCAGCAGCCTGGAATCGAAGCTGTCCTCACTGCAGTCCGCCGTGATTCGATCCAGCGGCCGTCTGGACGAACTTCAACAGCAAGCGGTCGGCCATGCGGAACGATTGGAACAGTCGCGAAACGACGAATCGCAATTGGCCGAACAAGCCAACGCCAAGGCTGCCGCGTTGGAAGCCGTGGAAATCGAACTGGCCGAACGCCGCCGCGTGCTGGCTCGCCGTCAACAGGAAATCGCCGTGCTGCAAGGCAAGCACAGCGGGGCCAGCCAGCGGGTCAAGATCCTGGAAGAACTGGAACGGCAAAACGCGGGGGTCAGCCACGGCGTCCAGCAGTTGTTGGCCGAAAAACAGGGAACATCCGCCGAACAAGGCTCGCAAATCCATGGGATGGTGGCCGATTTGTTGGAAGCCGGCGTAGAGATCGCACCGCTGGTGGACGTGGCGTTGGGCGAAACGGCCCAGCACATCGTTGTCAGCGGCGACTACTGGATCCGCCGCATCGAAACCGGGCAATTCGACCCTCGGGGCCGAGTCGGCTTGATTCGTCTGGATATCTTGCCAGCCAACTCGGCCCGCTCGTCGCCCATGGGCCTGATGCCTCGCGGCGACCTGCAAGGGCGGCCCGGGGTGATCGGTCGAGCGGATCGGATGATTCGCTACGAACCGATGTATCGTCCCCTGGTCCAGCACCTGTTGGGAGAGACCTGGTTCGTCGATCGGTTGTCGGATGCCATCGCGATCAGCCGTGCCGTGGGGCGCGGTCTGCGATTCGTCACCTCGAAACGTGAACTGCTGGAACCGGATCAGACGCTGATCATCGGCCCGCCTCAGATGGCCACCGGTTTCGTATCGCGCCGCAGCGAGTTGCGGGCGATGCAACTGGAGATGATAGACGCTCAGCGGAGAATCGGCGAGTTCACCGCCGAAACATCCCGTTTGCAGGAGAACATCGATCGGCAGGATCGTCAACGTCAACAGATGACGGACGCCTTCAAACGGCTGAACGCGACCCTGGCCGACCAGCGAGTCAAAACGCGGACCCTGCAGGACCGCTTGGAACAGATCGAAGAGCAACGCAATGCCCAATCGTCCGAATTGGAGACGACTCGGACCGAACAACGCAACGTCACCAACCATTTGGATCAACTTCGACAGCAGCTTTCCGCCAACGAGACGGCGATCGCCGAACTGCACGCCGAAATACAACGCGACGAACAACACGTGCAACAACAGGAATTGGAACTGCGAGAAAAGACCCGTGAGGCCACGTTGGCCAAAGTCGAATTCGCCCGCAGCGAACAACGACTCGATAGCCTCCGCAGCCAGCGCGCCCAGTTCGAAACCGATCAACAGGAACGCAATCGCACTTTGAACGGTTTACGCGATCTGCTGAACCAGACGCTGCAGCGCCGACAGCAGGCGGAACTGGAGATCCTGCACGTGTCTTCCGAACTGGCGTTGCTGTACCTTCGCAAGGAAGCCTTGGCCAGTCGCGCCGAACAAGCCGTCCAACATCGCAGGGAATTGAACGCGCGGCGAACCGATTTGGCTGCCGCTCAAGAAAAGCAACGCCGCAAACTCAGACGATTCGAAGAAGATCAACACCGCTTGCAATTGGCAGCCAATGAACTTCAGCACGAACGCAACGCGTTGGCCGAGCGGTTACGAGAAGACTATGCCATCGACATCGCCAATTTGTCGCGGGAAGAAACGCCCGAGGAAATCGAGCAGCGTACGGAGATCGAAGCCGAAATCAACGATCTGCGCAGCAAGATCAACCGAATCGGCGCAGTCAACCTGGAAGCACTGGGGGAGATCGAAGATCTGCAGCCTCGCTACGACGCTTTGTCCCGCCAGTACCAGGACCTGACGCAAGCCAAAGAATCGTTGGAACGAATCATCCAGAAGATCAACAGTGACAGTCGCCGTCTGTTCCTGGAAACCCTGGAGGCGATCCGCGCGAATTTCCAAGTACTGTATCGCAAGGCGTTTGGCGGAGGTCGAGCCGATATCGTACTGGAAGACAATGCGGATGTCTTGGATTGCGGCGTCGATATCCTGGCCACGCCGCCCGGAAAGCCATCCTTCAACAA
>SKKK01000007.1 GCA_007121535.1 Planctomycetaceae bacterium
CACCGTTGAGCGGCATGGCGCTAGCCACCGGTGAGCGGCATGGCGCTAGCCACCGTTGAGCGGCATGGCGCTAGCCACCGTTGAGCGGCATGGCGCTAGCCACCGTTGAGCGGCATGGCGCTAGCCACCGGTGAGCGGCATGGCGCTAGCCACCGTTGAGCGGCATGGCGCTAGCCACCGTTGAGCGGCATGGCGCTAGCCACCGTTCCCGACGCCGCTCAAAAGACGGCGGCTAGCGCCGTGCCGCTCAAAAGACGGCGGCTAGCGCCGTGCCGCTCGAAAAACGGCGGCTAGCGCCGTGCCGCTCGAAAAACGGCGGCCGGCGCCATGCCGCTGATGATCCCTTAGAAACGAACGATAACCAACCCGTCGTGGAGAAAAACGCATGTTTCGAATGCCGATCACCATGTCCCCCGGGGTCTTGCTGGCCCTGGTGTTGTTTTCCAGCTTACCGATCGCCGCTGCTCAGGATGCGGAGCCAGTCCGGATTGAGGGAATCGAGCCCGGGGCGAACTATTTTCAGCCGATCACGCCCGAGATCGTCGTTTCGCAAGGCTATACGATTGCCAAGAAGGAACTGAACGGGCAACCCTACGATGGAGATCAGATCACCGATCAGGGCTTGCACTCGCTGCGGGTCAGCGTTGTCGACGAGCAGGGAAACGAGGCATCCGCGAAGGTCCGCTTTTTCGTGCTTTCCAAGACGGGTCGCGCGCCGGTCTACACGACGGAAATGATCCGTTACCACGTCCAGCGGCTGGCAGAACATCCCGATGTGATGCCCACCCGCAGTGCCGACTCGCAGATGGTCATCGGCAGGTCGCCGGGATGGGCTCAGGATCCGGTAGTTCCCGAACATGACGTGTACGGATTCCAGATCACCAACCGCGAACAGGACGGACCCAAGCTGAGCATCGTGCTGGTAGGCGGCAACCATCCTCGCGAACAGACCGGCAGTTGGGCGCTGCAAGGTGCGCTGGACTTCTTGGTCAGCGATGATCCTCGCGCTGAAGAACTGCGCCGCTGGTGTAAATTCTTCGTTTATCCGATGGTCAACCCGGACGGACGCTACGCGCTGTCCGGCCGCTCGAATCCGGAAATGCTGGCCGAAAAGGTGTCGGATCACAATCGAGTGTGGAACACGACGGGACGGTTCTCGACCATCGACATCGTCACCGGGGCGATCCGGGCCGATACGGCGGAAACGGTCCATTACCTGCTCGATTTTCATTCTGCGGGCGCTACGTTCTTCTTCACGGGACCGGAACTGATGACCAGCCCCTACGCCCAAGCGATGACCGCGAGAGAACCGGAAGTCCCTCCTCGCCTGAGTCAAGGTCATCCGGGAATGATCCGGATTTGGGCCATGAGCAGCGAGGGTTTTGACGTTCCTTTTGCTTACACCCCGGAACTGGCGGGCGGTGAGAACGTGAAACGTTCGTTGGAGGTCGGACGATCCTTCGTGCTGACTTTTTACGATCTGATCACAGGCAGCGCCCCCATCGTTGCCGCCGATCTCGCTTTGCAATCGGCGGACGATACGCCGTTAAGCGACAGGTACCGCCAGCGAATCCCGCCACGCAAAGCGGGGTTGCAACAGGTCCTTGCAGAGAAAGAAGCCGACGTCCATCAGGTTCTCGCCGAGGTCTACGCGTTGTACGATGCCATCAACGACCATCGCGAAGCCCGGAACGTGGAGTCGGAAATCGAGACGCTGAATGAATCGGTTCGACAGATCGCCGAACGCTCCACGCCAGAGTTCGCGACTTGGCTGAGCGAAGGACTGGATCAGCAGATCCAAAAGCTGGCGGCAAGCCAGTCCGATCCCGAGGCGGATCTCGCTCGGATCCGCTCCGAGATGCAGCAAGTCACGGATCTTTGGGAGACATGGCAACAAGCTGAATCTGCCGAGCTTGAAGTTTCTGCAACGCAGGAGATTCTGGAAACACCGTTCGTCGGCTATGGCCAACTGTACCAGAATCGGGTACGGCAACAGCGTGACGCATTGGTCAAACTGCTCGGTACCCCCGGCACGTCGGGTGAAAAATATGAAAGAGCTGCGGCAGATCTGCAGGCAGCGATCGTGGACGGCTGGCAGATCCACGCCCAGCAGCCCTTCCCCGCGATCCGTCACGATGTACTCAGCCGCGAAAACGCCGTGGTCGAAACCGTCGCGCAAGCCGATTGGCAGGATGGCCTGTTGATCAACCTGGTGGCCGAACAGGATGGGTTGGCTCCCCTTGCCCGGCCGATCCTGCAGTTCCGGGGCGACGGCGACCATGTTCTCACCGACTTCGTGCCGGACGAATCGACATTGGGACAACAGTTCACCTGGGAGTTCTGGAAGCGATATCGCGTGTTTCAGGATGCCACCGGGTCCTCGGGCAATCGGGGCGCCGAACCGCGATTCTACAGCCAACTGGCGGGCGATGACGGTCAGCTTCGTACCGCGATCGGAGACGCGTACTGGACCGCGACGACACTGGAAGCCACCGATACCTGGTACCACGTCGCCATCGTGTTCGATCGAGGACAGGTTCGTACCTACGTCGATGGTGAATTGCGGAATACGCGGGATGACGTGACGTTCTCGGGAGACGGCTCCAGTCCTTTCGCGATCGGACGAGGTTTTCGACAGGAACGATGGCTGGACGGATCGACGCGGGAGCATCGGATCTGGAAGGTCGCTCGCAGCCAAGCCGAAATCCAACGCGACAAGCATCGCCGTCTGCCAGCCGAGCAGCCGGGGCTGGTCGGTTATTGGCGACTGGACGACGGCCAGGGTGAAACGGCCTTGGATCGTGCCCCGTCAGAGAACCATGGAACCATCGTCGGTGCCGTTTGGGAGACACAAGCCGAACCGGGCTTTCGGATCGCCCCACCGCTGGAATTGGGACAGGAAGTTCAGGTGGCTGATGTCACCGTTTCCTGGGATGTGCAACGGGACGATGAAGATTCGCCGTGCCAGGTCACGGTCTTTTTCGGGGTCAGTGATGACGAAGCCACATTGCCCGCACGATGGTTGACGGCGAACCATGGCGAAACGCTGGTCGTTCCCGACGAAGCGACGCCCGTGGCCGGCCAGTACTTGTGGCTGAAGCAGGAAATCGCGCCTGCTGAACCCACAACCTCTGTCAGGCTTCGTCGAATGACCGTACAGATCCGGTAGAATCATCGGTCAAAAGGTGCGCCTTCCGTGCAAGCATCTACGTAGGTTGGGACTCTGGCCCGACCGGGCAATGCCGTGAAGGATTTTCGTAGCCGAATTCGCCAGGGTGTCCCTAATAGGTGCCACCCACCTAATAACGATCTTGTACGATGCAGATTCTGCTGGCACATCGGGAATCGAACGCTGGTCGACGGTGCCGAAACGGGAGGTTGTCGCGTTGAGCCAGAGAGCGGTGGCATTGCGATCTGTCTGGACCTCACCGCCGATCCGGCGTCGGCGGCATGCTCCCAATAGGTGCTCGCAATAGGTGCCACCCACCTTTCTCACGACCCGAACGAGTGTTCACGGTATACCACAATAACTTGTTTCTGGCGGAGGTGCCGCCGACACAGTACGCAAGTGCGCAGAGACATTTCCCCATAAGGCGGGTTTCGCGTAAGTGGCAGTTAGATGGGTGGCACCTTTCGTACGGCGAAAAATTCCTCGTTGGCAGGAGGCGATTTTGACGATAATGCAGGATATGCGACCATAAACGTTTGCTAGCACCGCGCATCGAAGTTGATTCCTATGGTCTTACAGTCCCTTGATCCAACCGATCCTGGTATCGTCGCGCGGCGGCCTGCACCGCTCTGGTGCGCGGCTCTGGCGGTGCTGATCCTTGTGTTCGGGGGTACGGCAAAAGCCGATCAGCCGGGGGATGGCGCCGAGTTGATTCGTTTGCCGCCGGTCGAGAGGGTGTCTTATGAAATGGAGGTGATGGAGCAACCGGCGGGAACGTCGCCCTTCTACGTCGGATATGACAGGGGCTTCGTGATTGCTAACCACGGCTCGGACGGTTTTTCGGCCAACGAATTCCCGTTTGTCATGCGGATGAACAGTTGGTTTCACCTGCGGCACGTGCTGTTTGATGCATACGAGCCCATCCGCGATAAGAATACCATAACAATCGAACGAATTCGACTGAGCTTCAATGGGCATTTGTATTCACCGGATCTCAAGTATTCCCTGGTGCTGGCTGGCAACACGGACCAGTCGGTTGCGGTCACCTTTTTGGATTCGTTCGTGACCTACGATATTGGCCATGCGCTTTGGGCTTGGGAGCCAGGATCTTTGGAGATCCGCGGGGGCAACTGGAAGGTGCCTTTCAGCCGTTCGCGCGAGGAATCGGCTCGACGGCTTCAGTTCTCCGAGCGTTCGGTAGCCAACCTGTTCTACGACATTGGCCGTTCGGTCGGCTTCAGTCTTCTTGGCGAGAGAGAAGCTTTCGATGTGCCCGTCCGCTTTGAAACGGCTTTGATCACTGGGTTCAACACCGGCCGGGACAGCACGGTCTCCAGCGAGGAACTGGACACGAACTTTGGCTATACCACTCGCGTCAGTACGGACTTACTAGGTGAGTTCGGCAATGATGGGGAGCCCGACCTGAGATGGAGACCTTTTCCGGCGCTACGTTTCGGCACCGGAATCGCTCACACGACTGTCGGTCGCGAAGGAACGGCCGGATTCAACCGGCCTCGGGTGGTGAAGTCCGGCCAGCGATTGGCGGACCTATTGCCGGCCGGCGTCAGCGCTTACGATATCTGGATGTTCACCATCGACGCACATTGGAAACACCGGGGATGGTCGCTGATCGCCGAGCATCATTGGCGTTACATCAACCGGTTTCAAGGTGATGTTGTCCCCAGCTTGTTGGATCAAGGTTTGGTCCTGCAAACCGGCTACTTCGTGCTGCCCGAGCGACTGGAACTGGCGGCCCGATGGTCCAAGATCACGGGCGATTCGGGAACGCTTGGCGTGGAAAATCAGTCCACGAACGAGGTCGGCGCAGGCCTAGCCTGGTACATCCGCGGGCACGACGTGAAGTTCAATCTGGATGTTTCCTGGATCGACGGCGTCCCGCTGAACAGTCCCCGGCTGAACCTGCTGCCCGGCGACGAAGGCTGGTTGATGCGGACCCAGTTCCAATTCGCGTTCTAGCCGTTATCGGGCGTGGGCCAACTCCGAATTCGGATCGGGGAGGGGACACAACCACGAAATACACGAAATACACGAAAGAACTTCGGAGGTTTGAGATGTCCGAGTTGCTGCTGAAGAGTGAAAGCTATCAAGTCAACTTCGGCCATTATCCCAAGGTAGAATGGGAGCGTATCGTTCGCCAATCGTCTCGTTCTGTTTCTTCATTTTCGTGTATTTCGTGTATTTCGTGGTTGTTCCAGGCGACGAAGGCTGATTGATGCAAACCCTATCATGGAAGGGTACACAACCGCGAAATACACGAAAGAATTTCGGGGGTTTGAGATGTCCGAGTTGCTGCTCAAGCGCGAAAGCTATCAAGTCATCGGTGCTTGCTTTGAGGTGTACAAGGAAAAGGGCTGTGGGTTCCTTGAGGCGGTGTACCAGGAGTGCTTGGAGATTGAATTGCAGTTGCAGGACATCCCTTTTCGTGTGAAGCATCAGCTTCAACTGCATTACAAGGGCAGACTGCTGAGACAGGTTTACATTCCGGACTTCATCTGTTTCGACCAAATCATCCTGGAGATCAAGGCCGTGTCGAAGCTCTGTGACGAGCACCGGGCACAGGTTCACAACTACCTGAAAGCAACGGGCTATCGTCTGGGACTGTTGGTCAACTTCGGACATCATCCCAAGGTGGACTGGGAGCGTATCGTCCGCTAATCACTCTGTTCTGTCTTTCCTCTTTCGTGTATTTCGTGTATTTCGTGGTTGTTCCCCCAGCGCGGCCTGGGTTCAGGTGGGTGCGATCAGACCGTGGCGGATGGCACAGCGGACCAGGTCGGCGGTCGAACTGACGCCCAGGGCAGCCATGATCTGGGCCTTGTGGTTTTCCGCCGTTCGAGAAGAGATGTGCAAGATATTGGCGACTTCTTTGGCCGAATGTCCCTCGGCATACAACTGGAGGACTTCGCGCTGCCGAGGCGTCAGCAGGACCGTTTCGTCCATTCCGCGCTCGGGCATGGCCGACAGACGCTCGAGCAATTCCGCGATCTCAGGCGTCACATAGGTCCGGCCTTCGAGCACCATGCGAAGGGCCGTCAACAATTCGGTGCTCGCCGAGTGTTTCAACACGAATCCATCAGCGCCGACGCGCTGCGCTCGGGCTGCGTACACGGCATCCTTGTGCATGGTCAAGAAGATGACCTTTGCATCACACCCGGAGCGCCGGATCTGCTCGACGGCGTCCAGACCATTCAACTGGGGCATGGTGATATCGGCCACGATGACGTCAGGGCGCAGCCGTAAGGCGGCTTCGACCAATGCTCGGCCGTCTTCGACGATTTCGATCAGGTCAAAGTCGGGTTCCAGCACGCGGTGCAACCCTTCGGCGACCATGCGATGGTCGTCCGCTACCAGGATTCTAGGCCGGTCCATACGTCATTTCCTTTCTAGTGGCAGGCACACTCCGTGTGCCGTCCGCAATGTACGGCACACGGAGTGTGCCTACTACTCTGGAATTTGGTGCGCGGTTGTTCCGTGGGGCTCTGTCGCGAAGAGGCTGTACTCACGACAAAGGTCGGGACAGAATCATTCGGGTGGCAAGGGAACGGTCACCGAGACGGACGTTCCTTGGCCGGTTGTGGAGTTGATTGCCAGGGCGCCGTCGGCCAGACGCACTCTCTCTTCCATGCTCGCCAGCCCCAGGCCTGGCTGCCCGCGAACGGCATCTGGGTCGAAACCACAGCCGTAATCGCGGACTTCCAGATAGAAAAATTCAGCGTCGCCGTTCAGCGTCAGGTCGATCCGTTCGGTCCGCGAGTGTTTGACCGCGTTCCGCAGCGTCTCCTGCGCAACGCGATACAGACACAACGCCAGATCCTTGGGGACCGGCTCAGGCAGTTGCCCGCCGTGGAAATAGACGGCGATCTTCCCCTCATTGGAAATCTGATCGCATTCCGTTCGGATCGCGTCCGTCAGGCCCAGGTCGTCAAGGATCGATGGATGTAACCGGCGCGAAATCCGATGCACGTCGTCCGACAGGGCGATCAGACGTTCTCGCAGTTGCGTCAATATACTCCGCGCCGGTTCCGTCGCCAACTGCTGTTCGACGTTGCCCGCCTCGATGGCGGCCGCCGCCAACCGTTGCGAAACGTCGTCGTGCATTTCGCGCGCCAGACGTCGCCGCTCGTCCTCCTGGGCCGTCAATACTCTGGCGGCCAATTCTTGGGCACTCTTCCGGCTTGTCGCCAACGCCTCGTCGGCTCGAGCCTGAGCCAAGGCATTTGCGAGGACTTCGCCAACCAGCTTCAAACGCTGAACGATCGTATCATCCCAGTCCCGTTCGCAGGTCAGTTGCCCGAAAGCGACCATGCCGAAGGGGATGCCTTGGGCGTTCAAAGCTGCGGCCATCCCTGCTTTCAAGCCGAGCTGCGCGAGAAACTGCTTGTCACGAGCGGCTTCTTCGGGCAAGGAGGATAAAGTGGAAAACTTAACGACGCTCCCGCGGTTCAATTGAACACACATCCAGGGGAGCATATCCACGGGGATCTCCGCCGGCGGTGGTGTCTTGCCGGCTCGAACCACCGAAACCAGTGCCCGCAAGTGGGAACCATCCTGGGATAACTCGAAGACCACACCCCGATCCAGTCCCAGGTGTACGAGCACTCCGTCCAGCACTTCCTTGATCTCTCCGAACAAGTGATCCGGCAGGACATGCACGAAGCGCGACGAAACCTCCGAGAGCAGGGTCTCGAACCGCAGTCGGAACAGTTGGTGGTATTCGCCGGCAAGACCGATGTGCTAGGCGAGGTGGACCAGAACATCTTCGCTGGCGGAGACGGGACCGAACAATTCATCAACCAGGCGTTTGTGGCCAATCCGGCGTTCCTGCTCGGGTTGCCCTACTGCAGTTTCACTGCCGGATTCGTCTTGCCTCGCGAGTGGGGTCGCATCGGGATGTCTGTCCTCGATCCCAAGGACCGAGCCGAGGACTTCTTTCGATTGGATGACCTGTTCGCCACAGGGATCATTGTGGTGAGTGAGGTCAGCGTGAATACGAACTTCTTTAACCGGTCAGGCCAACATCATGTGGGCGCGGTCTGGAAGCACCGGGATCAGATCGACCTGCGGTTCAACTTTGCGCCGCCCGGCGAATATCCCTACCCGACGCCGCCAGGGCCCCTGGAGACGAAAAGCGATGCTTTCACCATCTATTACGGGTTCGACCAGTTCGTGCAGGAGTATTCGGACGCTCCCAAACGTGGCTGGGGCGTGTTCGGCCGCGCGTCGGTCAGCGACGGCAATCCCACGCCCGTCCGCTATCACCTGAGCCTGGGGGTCGGGGGCGACAGCAATTTGCGTGTCGGACGCGGCGATACCTTCGGGATCGGTTGGTATCACACGGTAGCCAGCGACGAATTCGGTCCCATCCCGCGAGCGGCTCAGGACCCACGAAATGGCACGGGAGTCGAATTGTACTACAACTTCCAAGTGACGCCGTGGCTGAATGCACCCCTGACATTCAGTTCATCCGTCCGGGAAACCGAGCCATCGCCAACGACGCAGTCATTTACGGAATGCGGATGGTGATGACCCTGTAACGTGGCGCAAAGGATCGTCAAAGAAATAAGTGAGCGGAATGGCGCTTGCCACCGGTTCCCGGGAATGGCGCTAGCCACCGGTTCCCGAGCGGCCGAAGAACCGGAGGCTAGCGCCTTGCCGCTCACGTCAAAACCCGACAGTTATTTCTTTGCCGATCCGAAGCGCATTTTGATAGGAATCTGACACAAGGAGGTGAACAATGTCGCGAGTGATGATACGGTGGTTCTTGGTAGGGATGCTGATCTGTACCGCGTTCGCAGGGACGCGTGCGGCTCATGCTCAGACGTTCGGCGTGGAATTGCACAACAATCTGATGCCGGCCGCCGGCGCGATGGGCGGCGTCAGTATCGCCCGGCCGCAGGATCTGACGTCCAGCATCAACGCAAATCCGGCCACCCTCACCCAGTTCGCCGGGACGCAGGTCATGTTTGGCGCGGCCTGGACAGAGCCAACGTTCAACATGACGCAGGAGCAAGCCCTGCCGCTGCTCGACGTCAATCTATTCTCCGCCAAGTCGACCGCGCCGGGAGTCCCGGTGGGCAACATCGGAGTCACCCAGGAGCTGTGTGAACTGGGGTTGCCTGCGACGTTCGCCTTGGGATTCGTGACCACCAGCGGCGCATTCGCGGACTTCCGCCACGTGCCGCAGAGCAACGGCACCAACACTGCGCTGACCATCTTCTCGTTGCCCGTCGCGCTCGGGGTCGAGCTGACCGACCGGTTGTCGGGGGGGGCCAGTCTGGCGCTGGGCATCGCTTTTTATGACGGACCGTTCGTGGGTGTCGGCGGCATGACACCGGACTACGCCCTACGCAGCACCGTGGGCGCGAACTACCGGCTGACCGACTGCACGACCCTGGGTGCCTACTATCAAACCAAGCAGTCGTTCCGGTTCGACAACGCGTTCAAGTTTTCGCTGGGACCGGTCGAGGTCGCCCGGGATATCCACATGGACCTGCCTCAGAACATCGGCTTCGGCGTCGCGAACCGGTCGCTGATGGACGGCCGGCTGCTAGTCGGCGTGGATGTACTGTACAAGCTGTGGGACGAGACGGATCTGTACGGAGTGGTCTACAACAACCAATGGGTGGTTCAAGTTGGCACCCAGTACAGCGTAGGCCGCTGGCGTCTGCGGGGCGGTTACGCTTGGGCCCAGAACCCGATCGATCCCAATCCAGTGAATCTCAATATCGGCGGCATCAATGTGCAAACCCCCGCTGGGGTCTCTTACACGCAGGGCCTGGTGGCGGTCACCTGCCAGCATCGATTGTCGGGCGGTGTCGGTATCGTGGATGTATTGCCGGGCATCGACCTGGACTTCATGGCCGGTGGGATGTTCCCCGACACCCAGCAACTCGGCAATTTCACCACCACTTCGGTCCAGAGCTACTGGCTGGGAGTCGGTCTGACGTGGCGATTCGGTCGAGGCGCCTGCGGAAACGTCTCGGCGCCGGATCGGTGGAATTGACGGCGTAGGTTGGGACTCCGTCCCGACCCCTTCCCGTCAAACTCGTCGATCGCTGCGCAGGTTCGTCGTCGATGAACCAGAAGCTCGTAGCTACGTTCGCCAGAACGTGGCTCAAACCGTCGGCCATGTTCATCCTGATGCTGGCCGCTTCTCTGGGAGCACCGTTGCCGGCAGCTCAAGATCCTGCTGCGCCTGCAGAAGATTCTCAGGAGCTCTGGACTCCGGAACGTAGCATCTCTTTCGAAGCGACCTATTGCGGCGAGGTGTTCACGAATGCCCGCGGGGGAATCTCCACCAAAGACGCTACCCGGTATCAGGGGCTGCTGGACCTGCAATTGACCATCGATTTCGAGCGGCTGCGGTCGCCGGTGCCCGGCAAGTTCGTGCTGCTGGCCCAACTTCGTCCTCGGGCATTTACCGGGACGCGCTGGCCGTAGGCGTACGCTTCGAAGTCAGGCAGTGAGCGACGACAACAAACCACGTTTCGCTCGGGATCGGCAAAGAAATCACTTCATTTCCATCCGCACATCCGGACGATTGTCGCGGACGGCGGATTCTTGGCAAATGGCATCTTCGTCTGCTCGGACAACGGCTGGAACCCGGCCGAAGTCACGATCGACCGATCCGCCGTGAACGACTAGAAATCGGCTGCCGATGAACCAGACGGAGAGCATCTGGAGGGTTGCGATTTGGCCGGGATGGGTTTAGTATTCCCATCAGTCATTTCTATCAGTCGTGGCGTGGCGTGGAGGTAATTCATGATTCCCGAGGTCGAGCAATCCAGTTGGATCGTGGTGACTTATTGGCTGCTGATGTTTCCCATCGCAGTCGCCGTGCTCGTGCGCACGACCGATTTCTGGGCGGATGACGGGCCGGGGACTGTCTTCGAAGCAATCCGCACGACATTGTTAACGGGTCTGATCGTCTTTCTTGTCTACGACCTATCGGGCTACGTGTTCGCACGCCTGATGCAGTCGCCCCAACTGGGGATCGTCTTCCCCGATGGCTACGGGTACTGGAATTGGATTCGAGAACCGCTTTGCCTGAAATGGCAGGTGCTCGGGTTCGTCCCGGTCATCCGTTACCTGCCAGTCCTCTTCGCTTTGACTGCTGGCGGAACGCTGCAAGTCTTGTGGTGGCGAATGTCTTTTCGCCAGGGTATGTTGGCCTTTATCAGCCAGATCATTCTGAATGTTTTCGCGATGGCCATGCTGTCACTGGTCTTCGTCTTCTTCCTCGGCATGCGAGAAGGGGCGATCGCCTCTTCGGCTCCCGTCAGGAACAACGAACGCCGAGCCACCGCAACCGAACGTCGCAACCGGAACCGGGCCGCCCAAGCGGCAGGTCGAGCCGCATCGAGCACGTCCCCAGACGGGTTGCCGGGCTTACAGCAACGTGTCCGGGAACTTGGCGTGAGAAAGGGTCCTTTCGCCAGCGGGATCAGGGAGAGGTGGGAATCGATCAATCAAGTATTCGAGCCAGCATACACGTTCTTCCAGCCGATCACACGGTATCTGCCTTTGCCTGTCCAGGACTTCCTCCTTGCCGGTGGGTGGCTGATCGCTGGACCTGGCTTAGCCGCATTCGGCTGGTACGCGTGGCGGAATCGCTATCGCCGGACAAGAAGCCGTCCTCATGAAGGGAAGTAGCTGCGGTAGATTGTCCGTACCTAATATTTCACGTAATCTCTTCCTCCTACCTTGTTGCCAGGGAGATTAGGTGAAAGATTAGGGTGCGATTCAACGCGACGGGGTCGGGAGTCGTTTTCGGCCAACGAGCTGCCATAAGGGAAGTGGCTCACCCGAAAACGACTCCCGACCCCTTTCGTCCGATTCGGCGACGCGGGCACACCGGCGCCTCCGGCTGGGCGTTAAACGAGCCAGTGCTTGCCGCGCGCGGTACAACCAGAAGTCACTTGACAGGGGCGCCGCTCACGTACTCGTCACCCATTGCTTTTTGGCATCGAGCGCTCGCCTCGTGCATTTCCTGCAGATCCATGTTTTGGACGGCCTGGTATTTCCGTCCGTCGAGCCGCCTCGTCAACTCCTCTTTCGCCTTGGTTCGCAGTTCGGGTTCGGTCAGCAGTTCAAAACCCACTGCGGCCAGGATCGCGGCCGAAGCGAGGCTGCCCTTGTCGCCGATGGACGTGCCGCCGCAGGCAGTGACGGCCCCGGTGTGCAGGTTCACCCCCAGCGGGAACGTCGGCCAGCCGAACACGGCGACCGGCGTGTTCCAACTGACGTCGGCCACATCGGTCGATGCGCCGAACGTCGCGTCTTCGATCATCGGGGCCACTTTCGTAGCCAGACCGGCTTCGTTCGCTCCCACGGCTTTCTGGCAGGCTTTGGCAAACGTCTGCTCCTCGGCGGTCCAATCCAGCGGGGTATTTTGCAGGTGTTCGAAAACCCTCGACGCCAATGTCTCGTTGGGGATGAATTCGGCCATGCCCAGTTCCACTTTGAACGTCGCTTTCGTCTGCGTTCCCAACGCGGCCCCTTCGGCGAGTTGCGAAAGCCAATCGGTCATGGCGTTTAGTCGCGGCGTGGTGGTGTCACGAGCCTGGATCCAAATCCGCGCTTCGTCCGGCACGACGTTCGGCGCGACTCCGGCGATCTCGTAGATGTAATGCAATCGAGCCGTCGGTTCGACGTGCTCCCGCATCAGGTTTACCCCGTGGGCGAACAGTTCGGCCGCATCCAGCGCACTGCGGCCCGACCACGGATCCATCGCGGCATGAGCCGTCCTGCCTTTCCACGAGACGCGCATGAAGTGGTTAGCGTTCGTGACGAAGGTGCCGGTCACGGGCACTGTGGCGGGGTGCCAGGCCAGCGCAGCGTCCAGATCATCGAACAGCCCTGCCTTGGCCATGAAGATCTTCGCACCAACGTTTTCCTCCGCCCCGCAACCGTACACCCGCAGTGTACCGGCCACATTCCGTTCGAGCATCATCGCCTTCAGAGCAATCGCGGCGCCGGTACAGCCGGCCCCCAGGCAGTTGTGCCCGCAGCCATGCCCGTCGGTCAGCCCGTTTTCTGCCGGTTTGACCAGAGGTTCCGTTGCGTTGCCCAGTCCCGGCAATGCATCGTACTCAGGCAAGAAGCCGAGCTTTGGTCCTCCGCTGC
This sequence comes from Planctomycetaceae bacterium, assembly GCA_007121535.1. Classification (GTDB taxonomy): domain Bacteria; phylum Planctomycetota; class Planctomycetia; order Pirellulales; family Pirellulaceae; genus SKKK01. Next base: position 13,316 of record SKKK01000007.1, read on the forward strand.
CCTGGCTCCATTGGGCGATGAACGCGGTCGGGTGTCCTCCGGAATTGCGGCTGGTGATCGTGAAACCGGCCGCTTCCAATTCACGGATATGCACCTCCATCGCCTCCTGTTCCCGGAGGCCGACGGCGGGTTTGTCCCAGACTTCGCGGCTGATCTTGAGGATGGTTTTCTGAGTCGCTTTCACCGCTGCTTTCGCTGCTCTCAGCGACTCCCGTTCGGAAAACACTTCGATCAAGGAACTGGGGACCGCCGACTGGGCATTCACCCGGTCATCTCCGGCGAGTTCCCGCGCAGCCAACAGGGCACCGGTCGCACCCACGAACACCCGCCGGGAAATCAACGGCTGTTCCGAGTCAGGCAGTGCTTGGGGCTTGGTTGTGGTCATCATTTTGTCTCGGGGCAGGGTGCGTCATCGGCAAGCCAGGGAGAAACGAAAAACAAGGGCGTCGCCGGGCAGCAGGTTCCGGCAGACGCCCCTACGTGTCGGTTTGATCATCGCTCGAAGTCACTCGGGGATGGTCGCTCCGGGGACGGCTTCGTACGGATTGGCCTCAACCGGCGTTGTGGGCTGCCGCTTGGTCCCGGGCAGGACTTCGAAGAGCGGGTCGAAGTCGACCATCGTTTTCGCCAGCTTGGCCAGGATGGTGACGTCCCCTTCGACCTTCGCCGTACCGTCCTTGATCTGGGCCTCGAGCGTCTTGGCGCCCATCATGGTCTGCTCCAGATCCGCACGGTTGATCGTCAGGGTCAAGTCGGGCTTCTCGGCCAGGAAGCCGGGCAGGTTGTTGAGCGTCGCGTTGTTCAGCTCGATCACGAACTTCTCGCCGTTGTCAGGCGTGACCAAGTTCATGGTGAACTTCATCCCCTCGGCCTTGCGGCTGTCCATGCGGATGCCCAGGAAGTTCAGGAACAGCTCGGTCGACATCGCGCGGATCACGTCCGGGCCGCTCGACTTGACCGCCGTACCCTCGGGGATGCCGGTGCGCAACTCGTAGGCCCCGGCCATGAAGCTGTTGCGCAGCCCCGGGTTCTCTTGCTGGTAGCCGATCTGTTCGAAGACATCGGCCAGCAGATTCTTGGCGTCCCGGTTGTCCGGCTCGGCGTGTACCAGCTTGTTCAGGATTTCCTGAGCGTACAGGTACTTGCCTTCGTCGAAAAGCTGCCGGCCGCGGGCGAGAATCTTCGCCGCGCCGCCCATCATTTCGACGTACAGCGGGGCGGAGTCACTGGGCGAGAGCGGAATCAGTGTCGCCGGGTTGCAGTCCCAGAAACCCAGGAAACGTTGGATGACACCCCGCGAGTTGTGCTGCGCCGTCCCGTGGTAGCCTCGGCATTCCCACTTCTGCTGCAGGCTCTTCGGCAGCTCGTAAACGTTGTGGACCTGGTTGATCGTGACACCCTGGTTGGCCAGGTGGAGGACCTGGTTGTTGAAGTGGGCGTACAGGTCGCGCTGGGCGCGCAGGATCTCCTGCACCCGGTCGTTGCCCCACCGCGGCCAGTGGTGGGACGTGAACATGACTTCGGCCTCTTGGCCGTACAGGTACAGCGCCTGGTTGATGTACTTCGACCAGTTCAGAGCATCGCGGATCAGTGTCCCGCGCATCGTGTAGATGTTGTGCAGCGTAGCGTTGACGTTCTCTGCCATCCACAGGGCCTTCATGTCGGGGAGATAGGTATTCATCTCCGAGGGGGCCTCGGTGTTCGGCGTATTCTGGAAGATCATCCGGACGCCATCGACTTCGATCTCCTCAATGTCCTCCTCAACCACGTGCGTCGGGGCGATCAGCCCGATGGTTCCGCGCGAGACGCCGTGGCCGAGGCCCTGGGTGACGTAGCCGTAGGGGTTGACCGGCAGCAAAATGCCGTACTGGTAGAACAGCCGGCGGTTCATCGCGTTGCCGGCATACACGTTCTCGGAGATCGTGTGCTGCATGAAGTCGCGCGGCGCCAGGATCTGGACCTTGCCGGCACGGACGTCCGCCTCGTCCAACACGCCACGGACGCCGCCCCAATGATCGCCATGCGAATGGGAATAGATCACCGCCGTTACCGGCAGACCCTCACCAACGTGCTCCTGGAAAAGCTCCCAAGCCGCCCGCATCGCTTCGGCGGTGACGAGGCAATTGAAGATGATCCAGCCCTTCTTGCCCCGTATGAACGTGGTCTGGGCCAAGTCGAATCCACGCACCTGGTAGATGCCGGGAATGACTTCGTAAAGCCCGTAATTCATGTTCAACTTGGCGATCCGGTGCATCGAGGGATGAACGGAATCGAACTCATCCTGCTGATCGATGAACTGGAACTGCTCCATGTCCCAGACGATACCCCCGTCGTCGTCGATAATTTTCAGATCCTTCATCGGAGCGATAAAGCCCTTCTGCTGCTCCTCGAAATCCCGCTTGTCGCCGAACGGCAGGGTTGTCTTGGCTTTGCGGAGCACCTCCTTGGTGAACTCCGACGGGGCCTTGCCCTGCGGGTGGAAATGGCCCTCGGGCGGCGCCGCCGAGGCGGCTTGGGCAGGACTGGAATCCAGCAGCATATGACCGGCGACGGCAAAGGCGGGAAGCGACTGAACAAATTGCCTTCTGGTGGTTGTCATGAGATCTCTCCAAGGGAAACGAGCGCGAAATTCCGCGGTGAATGCTACAGTTTAGACAAGTTGCCATCCCGCCGGCTATGAGTAGAAATACTCAAATCCGCAAGGAATTCTGCGACTCGGTTTCCGGCTCTGAAGAGATAAATAGCTTCGAACGAGTAAAACGGGGATTCCCTGAGTGAGAAAGCGGCGAAAAACGGGGACGAGAGCGAAACAGGGGTCCGCGAAGCCCCAAACCGCAAGACTCCCCGTCCCCGACGATGATCGCGGCACGAAACGCACCGAACTACGGCAGCGCAGACCTTCGCATCCCCAGAATATGTAGGCTGTGCAGGAAGAGGCCAGAAAATGGCAGAAGAGGGCAAGAAACGGGCCAGTTTGGTTCCGGGAGGGTTGCAATCTTGGCGGACGACGTTCAGAATTCCTCTCCGTTGTGGAACAGACCTTCGTCACGCTTGGTTACCTCTTGGGAGAATGAAAATAAACGCGCCACTGACCCCGCTGCATCTGGTCGGACTGGAAGAAGTCAAACGCAATCGAGGCTGGTTCTTGGGCCTGGGGATTGTCCTTGTGGTCTTTGGGACGATTGCCTTGGGCTGCACCTTGACGATGACGGAGCTGTCCGTAGCCGTTTTCGGCTGGCTGATGGTTTTCGCAGGGGCGACCCAGACGGTGCATGCCTTTTGGAAGGAGCGTGGCTGGGGCGGTTTCTTCATCGACGCCCTGATGGGCATTCTGTATCTGGTGGTGGGGTTCATGGTCGTCAGCAATCCCATGGCGACGGCCGTGACGCTCACGCTGTTGATCGCTATGTTCCTCATGTTCGAGGGCCTGTTTCGCATCTTCACGGCCATCTCCATCCGGTATCCGAACTGGGGATGGTTGCTTCTCAGCGGCGTCGTCAGCCTGGTGCTCGGGCTGATGATCTGGCGGCAGTGGCCGCTGTCCGGCCTGTGGGTGATCGGGCTGTTCGTCGGAATCCAGATGATTCTGAACGGCTGGTCGCTTGTGATGTTGAGTTTGGCCGTCAAGAATCTGCCAGAGGAGGATGCACCGGCGGCGCAGCCGGAGTCGTAACGACCGACGGCGTGGTTGTCGTAGAACGGAATTCATTCCGCTTTCCGCGGCGCGAACGGAATGAATTCCGTTCTACGATGGGACTTGAAAAACGCGTAGTTCTGCCTATTGATTTTGTGCCCCGCCGCTGCATAATGCGCCAGCATCCCACGGCGGCACGATTCGTTGAAGGCCGGAATCGATCAACGAGCAGGGACTTCTAATGAATCGTGTCTTCTAATCGACAATGCCTTCCAAGCAACAGGGAACTCAAATCATGATCCGAACCATCACGGCTACCGCAGTGTGGATAGCCCTCACTCACGTGGGACTCGCCCAACCGGGCAACCGCCCGGACGCGTCGGCCGCATCGGCCGAGCAAGACTCGATTCATCAGCGATTGGCGTCTTACCTGGAGGCATTCAACCAGCAGGATGCCGCAGCGGTTGCGGCGTTTTGGTCGCCCGACTGCGTCTCTACCGCGGAAGACTCGGGCGAACGGATCGTGGGTCGCGAGGCACTTCAGCGGCATTTCGCCGAGTTTTTCCAGGAGTCCCCGGGTGCCCGTCTCGTGGGAGAAGTCACCGACATCCAGATCGTCCGGCCCGACGTGGCCGTGATCGAGGGGCGGACGACGTTGGTCCTGGCCGACGTGGAGCCGGTGGAAACCGTGTTTGCGGCAACGCTCGTCAAAGAGGGCAACCAGTGGCTGATCACGAATTCTCGCGAACGGGATGTGCTGCCGGTGACCAGCCCGCAGGACGCGCTCAAGGACCTGGAGTGGTTGATCGGGACGTGGGAAGACCAATCGGAAGACGGGCACGTTGTCACCACGATCCGCTGGGCACCGAACCGTGCCTTTCTGATCCGCTCGTTCACAGCCTACTTCGATGACCAGGAGCAGCAGGGGACCCAAGTGATTGGCTGGGACCTTCGCAACAGGCAGATCCGTACCTGGATCTTCCATTCCGATGGTTCGTTCGGTCAAGGAACGATCTCAAAGCATGACGAATCCTGGATGATCAAGATGTCGCAGGCTCTTAGCGACGGTCGAACTGCCGCAGGGACCCAAGTTTTGACTCGCGTCGATGACAATACGATCACCGTCCAGGTGATTGGCGAGACGGTCGCCGGAGAACTGCTCCCGACAGCCGACCCGGTTACCGTTGTCAGAACCGCGGATGCAAGCCGATCGTCGACCGACGGCGCAGCGAACGCAGAAGGAGTGAATCCATGAAACGCTTATTGTCTTGCGTGGCACTGCTGATTCTTGTTTTCGTCACAGCGGACCTCTGCTGGGCGCAGGGGCGCGGTGGTGGCTCTCGCGCCAGCGGGGCTGCGCGTTCCGCGGCAGCAGCCTCGTCCCGTCCCGCTGTGTCCAGACCAAGTGCCTCTCGCCCCAGTGCCTCGGGCCCCGCTTCCCGGCCCAGCACGCCAAACCTGGGAACATCCCGTCCCGCCGCGAGCCGTCCGAATATCAGTCAGCCGGCAGCGCGGCTGCCTGCGAATCGGCCCGCAACGTCGCTGCCCAATCGGCCCAGCGGCGGGCTTACCCCCGGGACAAGGCCAGCAACACCGCCGAACATCGCTTCTCGGCCGAACTTGCCGTCCTCGCCCTCGACCCGTCCGGGAGTCGGCCAATCGGTCGTCGGCTCGCGTCCCGCCTCTCGCCCGAATACGAGCCTGCCCAATCTCGGTAACCGACCACTTCCTGGGAACTTGCCAAGCTCTGTCACTCGACCGGGTGCCGGGGATCTACCGGGAACGGTGAATCGTCCCGGGATCGGTGATCGGCCCGGTGTCAGCACTCTACCGGGCGCTATCGCACGCCCGTCACCCGGCGACTTAGGTGATTTCCTGGGGATGGACAGACCGCTTCGACCCGGCGGCATTACTGCGACTCCGCTACCGGGTCGACCCGGTGTCGGAGACCGACCGATCGTCGGCGATCGTCCTAGCGTGGTCGAGCGACCTAATCTCGGAGATCGAAATCGGTGGTCCAACAACACGGTCATCAGCCAGCGTCCGCAATGGGCCAACATCGATCGCAGCGTCAACGTCACGATCAACAACCGCTGGAATACCGCGTTCGTCAATCCGGCTCAGCGTGGCTGGTGGGCTCCCCCGCCAGCCCGGATAGACTTTTGGGCCGGATGGGCTGGTGGGGTGCGTCGCAGTTGGGTAGTCTCCCATCGCCGCAACATCTGGTTCACACCGGTCTGGTGGAGTCGTCACCCATTCCCCGTGGGCGGCTGGCACTTCCATTTCTGGAGACACAGCTTCCCGGCACGCCATTGGTGGATTGCACCCACCTGGCCACAGACAACCGCTTGGTTCACCTGGACCGCGCCGACCCACGTCTGGGCACAACCGGTCTTCTACGACTATGGCAGCGGCGGGAACGTCATCTTCCAGGACAACCGCGTCTACATCGGCGGAGAACTGGTGTCCTCCGCGGACGAGTTCGCGATGAGTGCGATGGACCTGGCGACGGTTCCGCCTCCGGAATCGGACGAGCAGGCGGAAACTGCCGAGTGGCTGCCGCTTGGCACATTCGCGGTTTCCACGAACGAGAAAGACGTCGAGCCGAGTCATGTGGTCCAGATGGCCGTCAGCCGAGAAGGAATCGTCAGCGGCACGCTGTTCAACATCGACACCGAGCAGAGCCAGGCGGTCCAGGGACAGGTTGACAAAGACACGCAGCGCGTGGCATTCCGCATTGGTGAGAGCGAATCCATCGTGGCCGAAACGGGTCTCTATAACCTGACTCAGCAGGAGGCTCCGTTACTGATTCACTTTGGCGCCGAGCGTACCGAACAATACCTGCTCGTACGACTCGAATATACCGCGGACGACGAACAGGACGCCTCTGAAATGTAGGCACTTGAGAGCAACCCAGGAAACCATTCACCCTGCTTCACGATCTCCCTGCGTCGCTTAGGATCGACAGAGAAATAACTGCCGGATTTGCTTGGTTGGTACGCAACGCGGAAGGGGGCGGGAGTGGCGTGTTCAGTTTGTCCGAGTTTTCGCTTGATTTCGGACTTTCTCGTATGCCTATTTCTGTTCCGTCACGGCTTTGGTACGAATGCCGCCGGCTCGCCAAGAGGGATCGTTTTCAACCGAAATGCCCCCGGCTTGCTTGGGTGGATCGTTACGTTCTTCGCTACACCCGCTGCCCGTTGATGCCCCTGGCGTAGCTTGGACCGTGAACCTCACACTGGGCAAGCCGGGGGCATCGTTCGCCGCGAAACGGGAACAAGCTCATTGGTATTGACCAGGTCGTTCGGAATGCCCGTCGAGGCGCCCCATGCAAACAAGGCGACGCCCAGTCCGACCAGGGTGGCGAGTGCCGTATGGGTGCGGCGTAGAGACAGTCCCGCGAGAGCGCCGAAAATTGCGACGATGACGATCAAATACGGTTGCGGCCGGACGGGAACGTAGCCGAAATTGAACCATTTGGCGAGGAAGGCAACCAGGGGAGTAGCGACCAGCACCAGCGGCGCGGCCGAGCGCAACGGAAGTCGATGCAGCGACATCGCCAACAGGACGCCGATCATCCCCACGCCAACACCGCGCAAGACGAAAGTCGCCGCAGCCCGCGCGGTCGGCTTGGACAGACCGATCGCCGATCGCAAAGCTCGCACCGACCATTCGCGAGTCCCCAGCGCCCGCGGATCGGGCAATAGGCATAGTGCGACCAGCCAGAAGGACAAAGCGGCCGCCCAGATCAGCGGCGGCTGTTGACCATCAAGTTCCATGTATTGTAAGTTACCGAGCATGTGAGTTCTTGAAGGAGGACTCCGGTTGGTGCGGAGCGGTGGTGTCTGGCAGCGGTCTTGGGAGATAGGAGATGGTTTCTTTCAATCGAGAACGGGAACTCGCCGAATTGGACGATCTGTTGCGGCAAGACGGACCGCAGTTTCTGGTCGTCTACGGACGACGTCGGATCGGCAAGACAACGTTGCTGACCCACTGGATCGATCGGCATGGGGCGAAAACGAGTGCTTATTGGGTCGCCCACCGGACCACGTCCGACGTGCTGTTGCGCGGGTTTTCGGACACGATCGCGCGTCTGCTGCCGGCGCGGCCCCAGGGGATTGTGTTTGCGAACTGGAACGCCGCGCTTCAGCAGATCTTCGTCCTGGCCCGGCAGCAGCGTCTGGTCGTTGTTTTCGACGAGTTCCCCTACCTGGTAGAAAGCGTGCCGGAGATCCCGACCCTCCTGCAGAAGCTTTGGGACCAGGAGAGCCGCGAAACGCAAGTCGTCTTGGTTCTGTGCGGCTCCCACTACCACATGATGCACCACCAGTTCTTGTCTCCGCGTCAACCGTTGTACGGGCGCGCCACCGCCGTAGTCCGAGTCGAGGAGATGGGGCATGGCGACCTCGGCCCATTCCTTTCGCGCTACGGCACCAAACAGTTGGTGGAAACCTACAGCGTCATTGGCGGGGTGCCAAAGTATCTTGAATTATGGGACGACCATGTGTCGGTGCTGCAGAATGTGGAACGACTCATCCTTTCCCCGGCCAGCCTCTTCCGGCACGAGGCCCTGATGCTGATCCAAGACGAAATTAGCGAGCCGCGTACGTACCTGGCGATCCTCGAATGCCTGGGCGCTGGGCTGAAGACGCCCGCGGATCTGGCTCGCGACAGCGGCATCGCCATCAATCACATGGGGAAGTACCTGCACACGCTGGTGGAGTTGCGTTTGGTGCGCCGCGTCCTGTCCGAAGATGCTCCCGACCGCAATCGGACGCGAGTCAGCCGTTACGAGATCCGCGATCCGTTTCTTCGTTTCTACTTCGAGTTCTTGTACCGGCACCCGGAACTGATCGAACAGAACCGTGGCCATCAGCCACCGCGAGCGAGCGGCGCTTGTGGGCGAATGCAAATGGCAGGCAGCCAAAATGGGGCTTGGCGACCTGACCAGCCTTCGCCAACGGGCGGAAGCCCTGAAGCGGCTCCGAGACTTCAAGAAGCACTACGCCCTCTTCTCCCGCTCCGGTTTCACCAAGCCGCTGGTGCAACAGGCGATTCAGGAAGACGTGCTCCTGTTCAACGGCCCCGACTTCCGACGGATCGCGTAACAGAACCGGGGTCCACTTCACCCCATTACGGTCGGTCGCGCCTTCTGAGCAGCTCTTCCAATTGGCGCTCGACATCATGATCCTCTCGTTCTTGTTGGTCCAGTTGCAGTCTTTCCAACAGTTCCCTAAAACGTTCGCGATCGGCACTTGACGGCTGCGGCTCTCTCGGCCCGGAGGGGACTGCCGGGACCGCTTCCAAGGGCTGATCCGATGGCCTGACGGGCTGCTCGATTTCGGGGATTGCGCCGATGGGACGGACGGGTTCCCAAGTCACGGTGTATTCCAGGGGCAGTCCTTGTCCGCCATGGGGCAGGCGGATCTCCCAGCCACCGCCCAAGGCTCTGTAAATCCCGATCAAATTCAGTACCGCACTGGCCCGGCTGGCGACCAAATCTGCCTGCTGCGAGAACTGGAGAGCTTGAATGAGAAAGACGCGATTGAAATCGATCGCGCCGGTCTGGTACAAGGTCATCGCGATCCCTTCGGCCGCGTTGACCCCAACGTTGCATAAATCTTGGGTCGCGAGCTGTCAGAAGGTCTGCAACAGACGGTCGCTGAGGGTTCGGCTCGCAGAAGAGGCGCAGAAGAGGCGGAGACAAGCCTTCCCGCTGGGTTGGTAAGCATGCCTGAAAGGAGTGAAATTTCTCGTCGACCGGTGGAAACGTCTACACCTTCAAGGATACGCGCATATTGCGATCACCGACTCTACCGTAACCGTCTTTGTTCCAACTTCCTTACATCGAGCAACACGAGGATGGCAATTGGCCGCCGTCCGAGCCGCCGGATGATGATTTCAAAGCCGCGGGCGGCCGGGAAACCTGGGCGGCCCTGACCAGCGCGGAGGGCCTGAACGGATACAAGTTCATCGAAGCTCGCGAAGATTTCGAGGCCCTTGCCAGGGACTAAGAAGATCTGCCCGAAAAACTAGTTGGTACCTTCCACTCGTGATCCGCTGCGCAAGCCTTGCGGCTCGGTTTGCCGGATGACCCCGCGACGCCATCCGGCATGGCCTTCAATCCCGATGTGCCTGATCTGTCTACCATGAGTCTGGCCGCTCTGAAGGTCCTGAATCAGAATCCCAACGGCTTCTTCATTATGATCGCAGGACCGGTGGGAGGCCGAATGCGCTGCCGAAAGGGAACAAGAACGGGAGCAAGCCAATTGGCCTTGACAGGCGTAAATTGAACACGCCACTCCCGACGCCTTTCGTCCGATTCCATCGGGAAATACCTGGCCTGCTGCTCAAACGGCCCGATGATAGTGAATGGCGACTGTGATGCGAACCAGCATCCAGGCGGTCAAGCAAAGAATGCTGGGCTTCAAGGTCTCTGCGGATTCGCTCACAAGCATCTTCGATAACTCTCGCGTTTGCTAGCACTGCTAGGATTTTCTCGTCAGAAGATTCCTAGCGTTTTTCTGTTCGTCGCGAATTGATGCTGAAGAGCCCTCCCTTTTGGTGTCGAGAAACTATGGGGAATGGGGTGAACCTTGTTTCGGCTTGCTCGAGCCGCCGTTTTGCAGGATTTTGATGCCCGTCTACCCATGCACCTCGCAGGACAGTGACCCTAAGCGGGCGATCTTCGACCGACGCTTCCTCGCACTGTTTGCGGTGCTGGTTCACAGTTTCCTTTTGGCAGGGTGCGCTCTGGGGCCTCGGCAAATCGACAAAGGCAGAATCAAGTACAACCAGGCGATCCAACGCACTCATCAGGAAGAAATGCTGTTGAACCTGGTACGGCTCAAGTATCGGGAATTTCCAGAGTTTGTCTCCGTAGATAGCGTTGCTGCTCAGTACACCTGGGACGGAACTGCCTCGCTAAGCGGTGAGTTGGAAGAAGCGAATCCAGGGTTGTTCGGGCTGGGTGCCGCGTTTCGTCGGACCGAATCGCCAACGATCTCTTACGTTCCCCGGGATGATCAGGAGTTTAATCAAGCGCTGATATCCCCCATCAGTATCGAAACACTGGGCTTGCTGATGAGGACCGGCTGGTCTGCGGAGCGCATCCTTCGATGTACCGTTCAAAACGTGAATGGCGTGGATAATGCAACCACCGCGGGAGGTCCCACCCCAGCGCGAAAGCCAGAGTTCGAGACTTTCCGCTATCTGACGCAGTTGATCCGGGTGCTGCAGTTGCAGCGATCATTCGAGTTGGCCTTTGTGGAACGGGAACAATTGCAGATGACGCCGCTGGAGCTGGCAGACATCTCCGAGGCGACTGCACTGAACGCACTCGATCGAGGTTATCGTTTTCGGCAAGACGAGCAAGGGTCTTGGCAGCTTTACATGCCCGAAGAATTCGCTGCGGCAGTGTTCAGTCCCGAGGCCCTTGCGTCGTACGAGGGCCAGGAGATCCTCCGGTTGCTGCAACTCGTGCCCGGCCGGACGACCTACGAACTCGGAAGTGCTAGGTTCGGTCAGATTCAACCTGCCTTGGTCGGCCTGCCTGAGTTCTCGATACCGCGCCACTTGCCCTGCCCTGAAGGACATGGCAACCGTGAGACGATCGCGTTCAGCACACGGTCTTTGCTAGAGATGATGTTCTATCTTTCGCAGGCGGTCCAGATCCCCGAAGAGCATTTGCAGCAGGGGTTGGTCACGATCACAGTCGACGCGATGGGCCAACCTTTTGACTGGACGGACATGACGGGTGATCTTTTCCGGGTTTTCGTCTCGAAGAAAAAGCCCGCGTCTGCGGCCGTTGCGATACCCTTTCGCGGCTACTGGTACTACATTCACGAGAGCGACATGGAAAGTCGTTCGACTTTCCTGCTGCTGCTGGTATTGTTTAGTATCGAAACGCAAGCCGGAGGCGTCCGAGGAATGCCCGTGCTGACTCTGGGGATCTAGCAAGCCGTAACAAAGCCGCGTCGGTCTCGGAGATCCCGGCCCACGCGGGCTGTCCTATTACGGCCAAGAAAAGAGGATGAAGCGACGGCCTTCAACTCCTTGGACTGGCTACCGCCGTGATTAGCGCCTCTTCCAACGGGCCGCCGTCAGCAGACCGCAGGTAGTGAGTGTGGTGCGGGAAGGGTATCTCGATATTCTCGGCATCGAACCGAATCTTGATTCGGCGAAGCACCTCGCGACGAACGGCCCATTGTTGCAATGGAATGGTCTTGATGAAGAACTTGATCACAACGGCCGAGTCGGCAAAGTCGTCGACTCCCAGCATGGTGGCATCTTCCAAACACAGGTACCGAAAATCGGGGTCTTCACGGACTTCACGACACACTTTCCTGATCACGTCCATCACTTGGTCGACGTCCTCGCGATAAGCAACCGGTATATCGAAAACAGCACGCGACCAACCGTGCGTCAGGTTGCTGACCGCTTCGATCTGCCCGTTGGGAATGAAGTGCAACGTGCCGTCCAAAGAACGCAGTGCCGTCGTTCGCAAGTTGATCTGTTCGACCAACCCGGTGTGATCGCCGATCTGGACCACGTCGTTCAACTTATATTGATTCTCCAACAGAATCATGAACCCTTGAAAAAAGTCCTTAATCAAATTCTGCGCGCCAAACGCAATGGCCAGACCGAATACGGCGGCACCACCAAGAAGCGGGGCAATTGGGATGCCAACCTCGTCCAAGATCATCAGAGCACCGCCCACCAGAACCGCCAATTTCCCAGCTTGGCGGAATGTATAGACCAGTGTGTTGGCTCGGCTCAGCCGCTCGGTCTCCGAACCGCGACAGCCGCGGCTGGCCACCGCCCGAACGATGCGGCTGCCAATGACCTGCACGGCGAAGTATAGAATCGTCATTCCCAAAAGAATCATCAGGATTCCAGGACCATGATCAAGAAACCAGCGAAAGAGATTGCGAGGGTGAAGCGGGTTCTGAATTCGAGCCATCTGCAGGCGCGCGTGTTCCAGCTTGGTTTCTGCCAAATGGGCGTCCATCTTGCGCGTGGCCAAAGCCTCCAGCAAATGGGTGCGAGCTGCCGTAATACCAGCCAGTCGATCCGTCGCCATGCGTGAACGCTCGGTAGCCGTTCTCGACAGCTCGATGAACTCTTGAAGAAGTTGACGGATGGGCTCCAGTTCGGCTGCCGACCGACCATCCATCGAAAGCTGTTGAAATTGTGTACTAAAGTAGGTGCGAAGTGCCTCGGAATTGTCGAGCATTCGACGGGCGTTTTCCGCCAAACTACGCTCTAACGCAAGTGCTCGATCGCCGGTCTCCAATCGGGCTTCGATCAAACGAATAGCCTCATGTACCTCAGCAAGCGTCCGTTCCCACTGCTCCACCTCTGCGGCGGCTAGTACGAACTCTTCGCTAGGCCGCCTCCTGGACGCCGGAGAAACGGCCGGCTGCGGTGCTTCAACCGATTCAGGTGCCATCCCCGGAGGAAAGTACAATCCGACCGGGTCGCTCAACGGCTCAGCCCTTGGGCTAGGCGTCTCGGCCTCCGTATCTTGCGACGTGGAATCCTCGGCATCTTCAGCCACTTGATCGATGCTGATCTCCCCAAAGGCTACGCCTATCAAGAACTGAGATTGAGCCGATCGCATCTCGATCAATGGCACCATTTGGACGATCAAACGGCGACGTTCAATGGCCAAGTCGAACCGTTCCTTGGCCAGGGCATGCATCTGTTCTAACTCACTTATCTCTAACTCGATAGATTTGATTAGCTCGTGATCATCGGCTTGCTGGGCCTCGGCCAACGCCGATTGCGCCGAGTCCATCTTCTGATCACAACTTTCGAAGAACGCGCTGGCCCGCGTAAAAGGATTGTCTTCGCTCTCCAGTTCCTCCTTCAACATCTGCAGGTAACTGTTGTCCGATTCGATCGAGCGGGCGATGAAGGCAATCAGTTCGGCATCGGACAACGAAGAAATCGGCTCGCCGGAAAGACTTCGCAGCGGATTGATGGCTTGTGGACTGTTAAGTTGGGCCGGCGCGGTTTTGGAGTCCGAAGCGGATGCCTCGGGCGAACTAGCTTCCGGCACCGTTTCCGAGTTCTGCGCCGGCACTTCGCTTGGCGTCAGCAGCACAAAGCCAAGCATCACCATCAGCAGTTGTCGTGATCGAATTAAGATCATCATCATTCCTCATGCGAAAGAGTCGCTTGCTATGTCCGGCACTCGTTTTTCCGATGCAAACGAATTCGGTTGTTCTGCTTCTACGTTGTTTGGAATCGCTACACGGGTACCTTAGCGGCTGTAACGCCATTTGTAAACCGATTTCGCTTATTTCCAGACGGCGATCGATGAATATCCGAATTCGAACAGATCATCATCCGCAGGGAATGGCAGAACGCGTTGCAATGAGGGGGTAAGATCTGACCGCCAGTGCTTACTGAACCAGGCTAGTGCGTTGTCCAGGCGAAATCTTGGGGTCGCGATGAGTGAGCGGCACGGCGCTAGCCGCCGTTGGCGTCCAGAACCGGCGGCTAGCGCCGTGCCG
>SKKK01000345.1 GCA_007121535.1 Planctomycetaceae bacterium
AAATAGGTGCCACCCACCAATCATTTGGACTTTGGTAGCTGGGTGGCACCTTTCGGCCTTCTCTGGAATATCTTAGAACTGCCAAAGAAGCAACGGAGTGGCAGGGCACTAGCCGCCGGTTCCCAAGCAGCCGAAACACCGACAGCGATTCATTTGCCGGTCCTTCGTTGGCAGGGATCGTTTTGGTGGCAGACGATGGTGTTGTTTCCGAAGAACGTCTTTTTTCAGGGACACGTGTGATGATTCACTGCATCAAAACGTTTGTTGGGGCTTGTCTGACCTGTTGCGTTGCAGCATCGGCTGGACCGTTCGTGGCGCAAGCGGCCGACAAGCCGGACGTGTTGTTCATCGCGATCGACGACCTGAACGACTGGACGGGCAGCCTGGGAGGTCATCCGCAAGCCAGCACGCCCAACTTGGATCGGTTGGTTGCCAGAGGAGCGCTGTTCACCAACGCGCACTGCGTCGCGCCGGCCTGCAACCCCTCGCGCGCCGCGCTGATGAGTGGTCTGCGTCCTTTCACCACGGGGATTTATATGAACAGCCATCCCTACGGATTGCCGCTGAAGGACACATTGACATTGAACCGGCACTTCATGCAACAGGGTTATCGGGTGCTCGGCGGCGGAAAGATCTACCACGGCAGGGGCGGACTGCCGGACGAACATCAAGCGGATTGGCACGAGTACTTCCACCGGGGCGGCGATCCTAGGCCGCCGGTCAAGTCGATCAGCGGTTTGAACATGGCGCATTTCGATTGGGGGCCGTTGGACGCATCCGACGAAGAGATGGGCGATTACCGGCTGGTCAGTTGGGCGGCTGAGCGTCTGATGCAGGACCACGACCAACCGCTGTTCTTGGCGGTGGGCTTCGTCAAGCCGCATCTGCCCTGGTACGTACCGCGCAAATACTTTGACAGGTTCCCCCTGGATTCGATCCAATTGCCGGTGGTCAAAGATGATGACTTGGACGACGTGCCTCCGGCAGGTGTGCGGATGGCCCGGCCCGAAGGCGATCATCGCGCGGTGGTCAGCAACAAGCAATGGCACCATGCCGTCCAAGGTTACCTGGCAACGAACAAGTTCCTGGACGGTCAGATTGGTCGATTGCTGGAGGCGATCGACCGTTCGGGCCGTGCCGATCGCATGGTGATCGTCCTCTGGTCGGACCACGGTTGGCACTTGGGCGAAAAGCAACACTGGCGTAAATTCGCGCTCTGGGAACGAGCCACCCGCGCGCCGTTGGCCTTCATCGCTCCGGGAGTGACCAGACCGGGCACCCGGGTGGATGCTCCTGTCGATTTCCTGTGCATTTATCCGACTCTTGCCGATCTGGCAGGACTGCCCGTGCCATCGCACGTCGAGGGTCCCTCGGTGCGTCCGCTATTGGTCGATCCGCAAAGCGATTGGGACGATGTGGCCTTGATCACGCATGGGCGCGGGAATCACGCCGTCCGGGACCGTCATTGGCGTTACATCCGTTATGCCGATGGCTCGGAGGAATTGTACGATCATCGCAACGACCCGCACGAATGGACCAACCTGGCGAACGATCCGCAGCACGCGCCGGTGAAACAGCGGTTAGGCACAGCCATCCCTTCCGAGGAAGCCCCCGAAGCAACCGGTCCGGCCAAGTCGGCAAAGAAAACCACCCGGGCAAAAATCGAAACGCCGTAACCCGGCACACTTTCACAACCTCGGGTGGGGCGAATCGGGCGAGTTGGGCCCCGGCGATGTCTGCCGTTTCAAAGACACGTTCGGCAATCATGTGCTCGACCTGATCATCGCTGACCGGGGGCTGCTGCTTCGCCGTACGGACGGCGAGGTCTGGAGTTTACGACCGGACCCCAAGCGAGGCGCTGCGCATGCCGTTTATGGCTACCGGGGAGATCAACGGGCCTGCCGGGCCGAAGCTCGCGACGAACCCGCCCGGGGCGTCTTCTCCTACGAAGTCCATACTTTCCAGGGTCGCGACACGGTTGAAGTCTTCCAGGGCGGCTACCGTTACGACCCCTTCACCGCACGAGTGATCCAACGCTGACCGAACGGGACGTCGCCATGCGATGTCGTGTGTGGTGAACGGATGCTTACGCCTTCGGCTGACGGTTAAACGGGGGTTAAGCAACCGAAGTCAATCGCCCGAGCGTATTTGAAAGCGGACGGGAACGATCACCGTATCTTCCACTGGGACTTGTCCACGACGCGCCGGGGTGAAGATCCATTGGCGGACCGTGCTCAGTGCCGATTCGTCCATTTCGGTGTAGCCCGAACTCCTGTAAACCCGGGCCGATGCGACGCGGCCATCCCGTTGGACGGTGACCAACAGACGTACCACGCCTTCGATTCGTTGCAGCAGCAGGTGCTCCGGGTACGGAGGCAAGGGCCGAGAAACGAAACTGGGCGGCACGTCGGCGCCCGATGATTCCATCGAGACCAAGGTTTCCGGGATATCGACCTGCGAGGGGTCCAAGAGAAGATCGCGATGCGGTTGTTGGCGAGCGGGCGGCTGCCGTTCTGGTTTTGGCGCGCTTCGCGGCTCGGACTCCTCGGGCGTCGATTCACGGCGAGTAGCCTGTGGCAGCAGGGGCAAAGTTGGCGAGCGAGTCGCCAAGACCGGCTCGACACCCTCGCGACGCCGGTCGAGCGGCGGAGGATCATGGCTGGACACGAAGCGTTCTCGGGGGACGGGACGAGCCTCGGGCGCCTCGACCTCCAACGGGCTGGGTTCCCATCGTATCGGTTCGACACTCTCTTTGGGCACCGGTGAATTCGGCGGCGGCTCGGCGATCCACTGGACCGCGATCGACGTTTGACCGCTCTCCTCGCGATCCAGCCGAGACCCCTCGGTAATGGTATGTCCATACCACCCTAAAGACACATGGCCTGCCACGCTGCCAGTCAGTGTTAGCAGAAACAAGAGATTCGAGTTGAAAAAACGGCGAGCAGATTCCATGATCTCGGAGTGGATGCAGGCGATCCTGTTTTGTTCCCCAGAATTCCATTCGCGTCGGAAGCCGCAAATTTCGGCAGCCGAACACCTTCTGATTCTTGTCCAACTGCCGCGAATGTCAATGGCATGTCCAGCCGCTACGAAGCAGGGGAGCCGAAAACGATTGACCGCATTGACCCTTTCGGACGGTGACGGTAAACTTTTGGGTCTTCCACGAAAATTGCGGGAATTCCGGCAATGGGTCGGCAGTTCCCTGCACGGCGATTTTCGGTAACCCCCACGTTCCACCGGGCGAAGGCTGTCTGCCTGTGGCAGTTTTTTCAACTGGCATGACCGGTCGCGAACCAACAACAGGAGAGACTTGTGGCAGAATCGTTGGTCAAGACATTGATCGATTCGGGCGTCCATTACGGGCATCGAGCCAGTCGCTGGAACCCGAAGATGGCTCCGTACATTTACGCGCGGAAGAACCAGATTCATATTATTGACATCCGCGAGACGGTACGCGGGTTGTTGCGAGCCAAGAAGTATTTGGCGCAGGTCGCCGAGGGTGGCAGTTTGATCCTGTTCGTAGGGACCAAGCGTCAGGCCAGCGAAGCGATCGAGCGGGAAGCCGTTCGTTGCGGCATGCCGTTCGTCAGCGAACGCTGGTTGGGCGGCTGCTTGACGAATTTTCGCACCGTCCGCAGTCGACTGGGACGTTTGGAAGAGTTGGAACGATTGCGATCCAGCGAGGAATTGTCCGCCTATTCCAAAAAGATGCAGTCCGCGTTGAACCGCGAGTACCGCAAGATGTACCGGAATTTGAATGGGATTCGTACGATGAATCGGACGCCCGAGTGTCTGGTGATCGTCGACCCGAAAAAAGAGCGCAACGCGATCCGCGAAGCGAAAAAGCTGAACATCACCACCGTTGCTTTGATCGATACGGATTGCGATCCTGACGATGTCGATCTGCCGATCCCTGGCAACGACGACGGCATTCGTTCGATCGAGGTGATATTGCAGGAATTGGCCGACGCGGTCATTCAGGGCCGCGGCGTTGTAGCCGCTCAAGCGGAAGGGGCGGTCGAAGCATCGGAGAGCCCGGCAGCCGTTCTGCCGGAGGCAACCGACCAACCACAAGTTACCAGCACAGTCGAGACTCAGTAGGGGAGAACAGAACATGGCGGGCATCACAGCCGCTCAAGTGAAGGAATTGCGAGAAATAACCGGACTGCCGATGATGGAGTGCAAACGGGCGTTGTCCGAGTGCGAGGGCGACGTCGAACGGGCCGTCCAATGGCTTCGAGAACGAGGCGCCAAGGTGCAGAGCGACCGTTCGTCGCGAGATACGTCGTTCGGTCGTTTCGGGATCTTTGCCAGTTTCGACCCACCGATCGGTGCGATGGTCGAGCTGAAATGCGAGAGCGCTCCGGTGACGCAGAACGATGAATTCATCCAGTTGGCCAACGATCTGGCTCAGCAACTGGCAACGGGGCCGGGAGCGGCGACGGCGGACGAGCTGCTGGCTCAACCCTCCCCCAGCAAGCCCGGGATGACGTTGGGCGAGCAGAAGGATGAGCTGTTCAACCGCATCCGCGAAGTCTTCAACGTCGGCCGGATCGAGCGGATCGAGGGCGCTTGTGGCAGCTACAGCCACAATGCGGCCACGGTCGCCGGCGTACTGTTGCAGGTCGAGGGGGGAACCCCGGAATTGGCGAAAGACGTATGCATGCACATCGCGGCAATGCGCCCGTCCGCGCTGACCGTCGAAGAATTGGACCAGGACGAGGTCCAGCGAGAACGCGCCATTCTTCGTGAAGTCGCGTTGCAAGAGGGCAAGCCGGAAAGCATCGTCGACAAGATGGTCGAGGGCCGCATGCGCAACTTCTACGCCGAACGCGTGCTGCTGGAACAGCAATACGTCAAAGGCGAGGGAAAAGAAACGGTTGGCAAATTTGCGGAGAGCCACGGGATGAAGATCAAACGCTTCGTCCATTGGGAGTTCGCAAAGCAGGCGTCGTGAAGGGCAACGAAACAGGCCCCCCATCCGGGAGTATCAGCATGTCGGAACACCAAACCGCGTCCTCACCGAAGTTCCAACGAGCCGTCTTGAAACTCTCGGGGGAAAGCTTTACTCGGCCAGGAGAACGAGGGATCTGCATGGCCGAGGTGGTGCAGATTGCGGGACAGATCGAGCAAGCGAAGCAACTGGGTTGCCAATTGGCGGTCGTGATCGGTGGAGGAAACATCCTTCGCGGCGCCCATTTCAAGGAACTCAGCTCGAACATCCAGGAGGCCACCGCGCACTATATGGGCATGCTGGCCACGGTCATCAACGGATTGGCGCTGCAGGATGCCCTGGAATCGATGGGATGCGATACCCGATTGATGTCGGCGATCCGAATGGATGGCGTCTGCGAACCGTACATTCGGCGACGGGCGCGGCGACACCTGGAAAAAGGGCGGATCGTCATCCTGGCAGCCGGCACGGGGGGGCCGTTCGTGACCACCGATACCGCGGCGGCTTTGCGAGCCCTGGAACTGGGAGCCGACGTGCTGCTGAAAGCCACGCGAGTCGACGGGGTGTTCAGCGAAGATCCCGAAAAGAACCCGCATGCCGTGCTGTACCGCGAATTGACTTATTCGGCCGTCCTGGAACGTAATCTGCGAGTCATGGATACCACGGCCGTGGCCCATTGTCGCGAACATAAGATGCCCGTCGTGGTGTTCAATTACCGGAAGGAAGGAAACATCCAGCGAGCCGTCCTCGGTGAAAAGGTCGGCACGCGAATCGAGGAAACCTGAATACTAAGAGAGTCCCATTTTCGATCACGAAACCCGTTTTCTGGAAGGACAGACGGCCATGACGCCCGACGATATCCTGCTGGATGCCGAAGAACGAATGGAAAAAGCCATCGGCGTGCTGAAAAACAATCTGGCCGGTATCCGCACGGGCCGGGCCAATCCGGGGCTGGTCGATTCGCTGCGAGTCGAAGTCTACGGTTCGTCAGCCCCGATCAAGCAACTGGCTTCGGTCGGCGCTCCCGAGCCCACGCAGATTGTGATCCGGCCCTTCGATCCGGGTACGCTGAAAGAGATTGAAAAAGCGATCATCGCCAGCGATCTGGGCTTCAATCCTCAAAACGACGGCCGACTGATTCGGATCAATATCCCCGCATTGTCGACCGAGGTTCGTCGCAAAATGGTGACGCGGATCAAGGAGTTGACCGAAGAGGCTAAGGTGGCCGTGCGGAACATCCGCCGCGATGCAAACAAGGCTGCCGATCAGGCGGAAAAGGACAAGAAGATCAGCGAGGATCAGCGCGACGACACCAAGAAGGAGGTCCAAGATCTGACGAAGAAGTACGAAGAGATCGCTGCTGACTTGGCGAAGAACCGCGAAAAGGAAGTGATGGAGGGTGCGTGATGTCGCAAGGCTCCCTGTTTCTCGTGCTGGCAATCGTAATGGCCGTTGCTCCTGACGAAACGATCGAAAAGCCCACGGCGGCTCAAGTCGTGGCCCAACCGGGTTTTCTCGTGATCGCGCATCGAGGCGACAGTGGAGCTTTTCCCGAAAATACGCTGCCCGCATTCCAATCGGCGGTGGAACTGGCAGCCGATTTGGTCGAACTGGATTATTACCACTCGGCCGATGGCGTACCGTTCGCTTTTCATGACCGCACGTTAGATCGGACCAGCAATGCAACCGAGGTGCTGGGGCGGGAAAAGATCCCCACAGGCAGCCTTGCGTGGAGCCAACTTCGTGAACTGGACGCAGGCGCCTGGTTCGACCCGCGGTTTCAAGGTACGCCGATCCCTACATTGGCCGAGTCGTTGGATGTGATCCAGCAGGGGTCGATCACCCTGATCGAACGCAAAGAGGGCGACGCCGCCACTTGCATCCAACTATTGCGCGAAAAGGATCTGCTGAAACACGTCGTCGTTCAGGCCTTTGACTGGGAGTTTCTGGCTGATTGCCGTCGCTTGGCTCCCGAGTTGATCTTGGGCGCACTGGGCAGCAAGGATTTGTCCGAGGATCGTCTGGACGAAATTCAACGGGCCGGCGCCCAGGTCGTCGGCTGGAATCACCAGGATCTTCAGCGTCAGCACATCGAAGCCGTGCACCGCCGCGGCATGAAGATCTGGGCTTACACGGTCAACGATGTCGAACGGGCTCAACAATTGATCGACGACGGAATCGACGGCATTATCACCGACTATCCCGCCAAGATCATGCAGTTGCGTCCGTAGGCACCCGGCCAGGAGTTTCTTGTCAATGAAGGTCGTCTTGCATGGGGACGCAACGGGGTCGGGCCGAGGTGCGATCGTACTTTGGACCCTGGCCTTGGCTTTCGCCGTCAGTCCGTCCTGGGCCGCTCCTCGCGTCGAACTGGAGTTGGTGACCGAGGAAGGAGTTTCGGCCGTGATCGCCCATCAATGGGGGGCTGCGCTAAATGAAATGGGGCTCCGAAACGTTCGCATCCGATCCTCCCGTTCGGGGGATCGGGTCGAGGTCCAACAGCGAGGCAGCGGGGATTCCGTCACGTATGTGGTGACCGGTGCTTTGACGGCGCGGAACACGCTGCGTCTGCCGGGCGCCGAGTTTCGATTGGGTGACCGAGCGGGCCTGCGGGACTGGCTGGAAGATCTGAAGCACAGAGGTGATCCGCGAAGGCGAGAGCCCGAGGTCGCCTTCGGAATGACGCCGACTCAGTTGGTCGCCGTCCACGATTCCCTGAAAGTTCCAGTGACCTTCTCGACTCGCGATCAACGATCGTTCGACGTGTTGAAGAGGATCTCGGGGACCTTGGAATTCTCGTTCCTGGCCGATGGTCCGGCGCGACGAGCCATGATGGGCGACGATCCCGTCCTGGACGAACTGCAAGGGCTGAGTGCCGGTACCGCGATCGCTTCCATTTTGCGCCCCCTTGGATTGGTGATGGTGCCGCAAATGCAGGCCGGTGGTCAGGTACGTCTGAGGATCACCGACGTCCGACAATCGACCGAATCGTGGCCTGTCGGCTGGCCATCGGAATCATCACCGCGGGACACGCTGCCTTCGCTGTTCACTTTTGCCGGCAACGTCGCGATCGAGGATACGCCGCTGGATGTCGCCTTGCAGGCGATCAGCCAGCGGATCAAAGCGCCGATCCTGTATGACCACAACTCGATGGTTCGCCAACGCATCGATCCCGCCCTGGTCAACGTCACGCTGGACGAGGGCCGGACGTACTACCAGCGAATCATCGCTCGACTGGTCAATCAAGCCAGTTTGACCAGCGAGCTGCGAGTCGACGATGCCGGCACCCCGTTCTTATGGATATCCACGCTTCGCCGAAATTAGCGGGACCAGGAAACGCGCCATTCAATCATCAGGTTCCGCTGGAGTAATCTGCCCAGGCAACGTTTCCGCTCGAGCGATCGTCTCATCGATTTTCGAATTGATCTGGCTCGTTTGGGCCGACTCACGGTACATCGAAATCAACTCGTCAAGGTCATTGAGCAAGGCCTTATAGGTGGCTTCATGTTCGCCTACGGGCCGCTCGGGGAATTGGGACAATGAATCACGAAGACCATGCACGCGATCACGCCCTAATTCTGGCGGCCCTTTCTTCGCAAGCTGCAACCCATCCAGCAGCATATTTTTCACTTCTTCTGCGTAGGCGAGCGGATCGCCCGAGTCGTCTGTTCCTGCTGGTGGTCCGCCGCATCCGAAGACCATACAACTCAGGACCAAGCAGGCGATCAATCGAGAGGCACGTTGTTTGAACCCTGTTCTTCGTTTCATCTTTTTCAATTCCTAAAAGTCTCCAATGGTTTCACCACCCTGAGTCGACAACAAGGCAGCCCAAGTGGCGTTTTCGATTGTCTCCGAAACAAACCGCGTCGAACCGTCTCCCAAAGCGACAATGACACCACCAGGATGGTAGCTCCTGGCACCTATTCTTACGCTCCACGTGTTGCCGGGAGTTGTGCAGCGAAGCTGACGATCATCAATGCTGTGACAAAACTCGATGACATCGCGAAAACTGTTGTCCAAGGCATTGGCATTCGGGGTTTGACTGCCATTGTTTCCGGCAAAGCCAACCCCGGCTGGATGTCCCCATGCCCCACGAACATCGTTGCCGTGGCTCCGCGTCAGCACCTCACTTAACACAATCGTATTGGATGTACCATCGCGAAACTCGGCGAAATTCGCTCCCCACTGAAGCCAAGCACTGAAAGCACCCCTAAGCTGGGTGTTGAACCAGTCGCCATCGGACCAAGCTCGGTTTCGGCTGTAATTCCCTGCGTAATTTCCTTTGGCAAAACTCCAACTGTTGTCGTACAGCGAGCCACCATTAAAGTTGGGCTGATGGTTCGTATCCGAAGGACACCGCATATTATTAAGCGGCGTGCTAACCACGGCCTGGTTAACCGGGTCGGACATGGGCAGCCTGAAATCGTACTGGTCATGCAGCGGTCCCTGCTCGAAGAACGGAAGCAACTGGGTGACCCAAGAACAAGTCCAGTCGGGGTTCGTGACACGAGTCGGCAACCCCGGATGCTGCAGACTTGGCCCATAATTATGGATCGCTCCCGCGGGAAAGCTGCCATGAGTATCGTGGTAATTGTGCAATGCCAAGGCAAGCTGCTTCAAATTATTAGTACATTGGCTTCGGCGAGCCGCCTCGCGAGCAGCTTGGACCGCTGGTAAGAGCAATGCGACAAGTACACCGATGATGGCAATTACC
>SKKK01000465.1 GCA_007121535.1 Planctomycetaceae bacterium
ATGCTGACCTGCATCTCGATGTTCAGCCACCGGCCCGCCGAATCCTGCGCCCGAATGTCCAGTACAATCAGCTTGTCATCCGCGAATTCCTGATAGCTGAACGGATTGAGAATCTCCACGTGAACGATCGGATCGTCAAGCTTCAAGATGGCGTTCAGCAACCGGATCAGAACCGAGACGTTCTCGGGACTGCCAAAAACCTTCTTGAACACGAAATCGACCGTTGGCTTGATTCCCAGCACCATAGGGCACCCTGGTCTCTCCAAATAGACTGCCTTCTCTCGCGCCGGACAGTTGGTTGCCCGTCCGGCACCGTTGCTCTGCTGGCATTTCCGATTTTCGAAGAACGAACCGGCATTCTCACGCGCGACCGGCGGAAACGCACCCCACCGTGGCCCTGATCTCGATTACCTACGGCCGCGTCTATTGCGAGAACTAAATACGCAGATCTGGGAGGGGCAAGCGAATTTCGGGCAAGGGAATGTCCGGTGGCTGAAGGGGTGGGCGCGGGGAATTACTCGGCGATGAAGCGGTGCACCCCCGGGCCGAAGGCTTCGTCGTCGAAGTTCAAGAACGCTTTGCCGTGGCAGGCTTCGAACACCCAACGGCGGCGGCTGCTTGGCCCAGTCACAGCCTCCGAGCGTCGGCTGGGTCAAAGGGACTCGATGCGCTGTAAGATCTGATCTTGAGTCAAAAGCTCGGCGACGGGTAACCGCAAATAGCAGGCGTTCTGGCAACAGCTATCCAGGATGATCTGCTGCGGATTCGGTGCTGCGAAACCCGCTTCGCATGGTTCGTGGCCATGGATCAATAGCTTGGCGTCGACCAACGCTGCGAAAGCGGCCGCGTTTTCCGCTCGAAAGTCGCGACCCCAAACCAGTCGAAAGACAGCTCCGGCGGGCGCCAGGTCCGCGGGCGTCAAGGGCCGGTCGAAAATGCTCGTATCAAAACCGTTTTCATCCACCAAGTTAGGCGACCCGTGACACAGAAAAACCCCGTTGCTCAATCTGGCGGCGATCGGGCACGAGGCGATGAACAGCATCGCGGCTCGTCGCACCTCGGAGACCCCTTCCCCGTACTGATGGGTCATGCCCAAACGCAGATGGACGTTCAGGACCTTGCCCCCTTTCGCGATGGGGAACTCGGTCAGCTCCGAAAGCTCGTGATTGCTTAACAGATAATGAACCTGTTCGGGAAAATCCACCTTCCATCTTGCCACATCTTCCAACAGCAAGTGAGACATGCAGCCTTGTGATTCGGGATAGCTGGGGCCGCCATGCAATACCTCCTGCAAGACAACATGACGCTTGGGGTGATTCTCCAGTTCGGCGATCCGCATCAAACGCTTGAAGTTCAGCCGTTGACCGTGTAGATCCGCCGAGACAAACAGCTCGTCCGCCACGTCGGGCGTCAAACGGATCAGATTGCCTCGACGAACCGCCGCACTTCGATTGGCAACCGCTGCCCGGCCATACAGGTCGATCACGTTCTGGACAATTCGAGCATTTGCGACCATCATCGGCTCCCTTTATGCATAACATGTCAGTGGATCTCGTAATGGATCTGTCCATGATGTTGCGATCTCGATACCAGATCCATGGCGTACAGTCCGGCCAAGACGAATTCGACACACGAGGCCCGCATGGAAGCGTCGGACGAAGCATTGACTTCAAAGGCCCTGTCCCAAACCGGCGGGACTCGCTGTAGACGCTCGGCGTATTCCGAAGAAGGCAGCAAATCGCCGACCTGAATCTTGACGCCTCGGTTGAAAATCTCGCTGATCTCCGCCAATCCGTGCTTGTCCACGTACTCCTCGAACACGGTTCGGATGGCGAGTGCCAGCACGGAATCCAGCACCTGACGTTCGTTCATCTGATGGCTGCCCATCAGATCCAGTTCCAGCTTGCCCAACGAAGAACTGTAGATCCGGCCCAAATCGCTGATCCGCGGGACCGAGGGTTTTTCGGCCAGCAATACGCCGCGGTGCCGCGCGCTGGCGACCATGGTGCGATAATTGGCGATGCTGAAGCGTGCGCTGACCCCCGACTGCTGGTCGACGTACTTTGATTTCCGAGCCTGGATGGTGATCTCCTCGATGATCTCTCGCATGAAGTACGGCACCACAACAGGATAATCTCCCCCCAAGTCCATCCCGGCCTCCTGTTCCATGATCTCGATGCCCACATCCCGCGACCGTGGGTAGTGGGTATGGATCACCGAACCGATGCGGTCCTTCAACTGGGGAATGACCTTGCCGCTGCGATTGAACGTCGATGGATTCGCAGAGAACAGCAAGAAGATATCCAGATCAAAACGAATCGGATAGCCGCGGATCTGAACATCCCGTTCTTCCAAGATATTGAACAACCCGACCTGGACCAATTCGTCCAGTTCCGGAAGCTCGTTCACCGCGAAGATCCCGCGATGCATCCGAGGGATCAAACCGAAATGCAACGCCTCCTCTGCCGACATGCTCTCCCCACCAGCCAGTTTGGCGGGGTCTATTTCGCCAATGATGTCGGCAAACTTCGTGCCCGGCGCCAGACGTTCGGCGTATCGGTCCTCGCGATGCCACCAACCGATAGGCACATGGTCCTCGGAATGCTCAGCCACAAAGCGACGGCAGACCGAGCTGATCGGGGCATACGGATCTTCATGGAACGGGGCTTCCGAAATGTCCAGGTAGGGGATCTCCTGATCGAGAAAGCGGACCAAGTTACGCATGATGCGGGTCTTGCCCTGCCCCTTTTCCCCTAGGAACAGCAAGTCGTGGCCTGCGATCAGGGCCAGATTGATATCCGGGATGACGGTGCTGTCGTACCCGATCACTCCCGGAAACAATTCTTCGCCCGCAGCCAATATGCGCAAGAAATTATCGCGGATTTCCCGCTTGATCGACTTCGATTGCCATCCGCTGTCCCGCAACTCCCGCAGGGTCTTGGGTCGACTGGAAGGATTCATGAATCGGTGCTCCGCCGTTTGAAGATCAGTTGTAGTGGCTCAACCCCACTTGGGTTTTGCCATTATAGACGACCCACCGGCTCGGCAAGCGGGTCGCCCCTTGTAAGCAAGGCGTAAACGTGGGACCATGGTTAGCAGCCGTAAATCGTTTACCAACATCCACACGCCATTCCCATTTTTCGCTCGCCGTTTCGATATCGCATGTGGCCCTTGATTCTGGTCTTCATCTATTGCCTGTTCGTCGCTCTTGCCTCGTTGTTCGGCGGCACGCTGCCTTCCCGAATGCGGCTGACCCATACTGAAATGCAGACGATCATGAGTTTCGTCGGCGGGTTGGTGCTGGGAGTCGGACTGTTGCACATGGTCCCCCATTCCATGGTGGGGACGCGATCGATCGACGTGTCCGTGGGAGCGACGTTGATGGGGTTGTTGACAATGTTTGTGCTGATCCGACTTTTTCAAGTCCACCAGCACGCTCCGGTGGACCGTTCGGCGGCCAAGTCGATCGTCTCCCAGTCGCTCGTCTCCCAGTCGATCGGTGCGGCGCACGTCGATCATGCGAATCCTTCGATGCAAAACCATGGCCATGCCGACCAACACTCGCACGACCATCCGCATGGTCATCAGCACGTATCATGTGCGCACGCGCCGGAGTACCCGGTCGATGGTCATTCATGCGACGCGCATCGACACACGTACAGTTGGATCGGGTTGGGCGCGGGACTGGCGCTGCACACGATCTTCGATGGGGTAGCATTGGCGGCCAGCGTGGTGGCTGCTTCGCAGTACGAGGACAGCGACTGGCAGTTGCTGGGCATCGGCACCTTTTTGGCCGTGTTGTTGCATAAGCCGCTGGACGCGATGTCGATCACATCGGTGATGGTGGCGGGTGGCTGGTCATCGCGGGCGCAGACGCTGGTCAATCTGCTGTTCGCGTCGATGTGCCTGCTGGGCGCAGCGGGATTCTTCTTTGGCCTGCAGCAATTCGGCGACCAGCAGGACTTGGTGGTCGGCATCGCGCTGGGCTTCGCAGCGGGGGTTTTCCTGTGCATCTCGTTGGCGGATATTCTTCCCGAGATCCAGTTCCACAGCCACGACCGCGTCAAGCTGACCTCGGCGCTGCTGCTGGGCGTGCTGCTGGCCTACGCGATCACGTTCATTGAGCCTTGCCAGCACGATCTGATTTTCCAGCCAGCGTCGGCCCTCGATCGATGATGGGGACCGGCAACGGGGAAGATCCGGCGGCCAGTGCAAGGGCGCCGAGGACGGGATCGGGCACGGGGACCACGCAAGGCGCCCAGGTCGGATTCAGGCGGCTCAAGAAGCGCCGTCGCAGCAGGTCGCCGTGAATGAGCGTGCCTCCCGCCAAGGCCAATACGCTGGTCGCCGGGTCCAGCTTCAACCGATCCAGCAGGCAGTGGACCATCGCGGCCAGATCGGCAGCGGCCGTGTCCAGGATTTCCATGGCAATCGCATCACCGCCGGCGGCGACCTGCTGGACGACCGGTGTTAGCCGCGCCAACAGCACGCGATCCAACTGGTGCTGGTAGACTTTACGCAGTAGTTCCTCGGGGCTTTGCACGTCCAACGCCTCGCACAGCGCCGTCGTCAATTCGGTTTTCGGACCGCGATCGTCGAAGGCCCGCGCGGCCGCCGACAGCGCTTGCCGCGCGATGGCCCATCCGCTGCCCTCGTCGCCGATCAGGTGCCCCCAGCCTCCCGACCGCCCGGTGTCGCCCTGGCAGTTACGGCCAAAAGCGATCGAACCCGTGCCGGAGATCAAGGCAATGCCCACCGCTCGGGGATTCGCTGCTGCCAGGACAGCCATGGCATCGTGCGTGACCAATGTCCGTTGAGCCAGCTTCTCGCGCTCAGCCCATTGTTCCAGCCGCTGTTGATCCTCCGGACGCCCCGCGCCCGAGACGGCCAGGCAAACCGATGCGACGCTGCCGGGCGCCAACGATGCCGCCTGGAAAGCAGCGGTGATGGCGCGTTGGAGATTGGTCCGAGCCACGTCCCAGCCGACGGCTTGAGGATTCGATGGCCCCGCCGTACCTCGCCCCAACGGGACGACGCCTTCCGCTTCGCGCGACGCAAGACACGCGACCGTCTTCGACCCGCCGCCATCGACGGCCAGCAGCAAGGCGTCGAACGATTTGCCCGCAGCGATCGCATCCGGTGGCTGGCGCACCGATTCCACCGGCAATTCCAAGGCGCCTCGCAATTGTCCCCCGGACGCTTGCAGCAACCGCCGTGCTGTCGCCAACGGTACGGATCTTCCAGCCATGACGACCGCCGTCTTCACGTCTCCTTTCGCCTCGAGCAATCGTTCGGATGCTTGCAGGTCGGACAGTCCCGTCAACGCGCGAACGATGCGCCGCGAGCGATCGGTCAGCTTTTGATTGGTCGCTTGCAGATCGACCATCAGATTGCCGTACGTCTTTCCCAGCAACACCATCGCCCCGGTCGTCAACATATTCAACACCAACTTGGTCGCCGTGCCGGCCTTCAACCGCGTCGACCCGCTGATGACCTCGGGGCCGACCACCGGGACGATGGCCAGCCGTGCCAGCGGGGTCAACCGGTTGTCCCGGTTGCAGCTCAACCCGATGGTGAACGCCCCGATCTTGTTGGCATACTCCAGCCCTCCCAGCACGTAGGGCGTCCGTCCACTGGTCGCGATGCCCACCAGCACGTCCCGATCGGACAGCTCGATATTCTTCAAATCGCGGACGGCGGTGTCGGTCGAATCCTCGGCCCCCTCGACGGGACGCGTCAATGCTTCCCGCCCGCCGGCGATCAAGCCGACCACCTGGCCGGGCCGAGTATTGAACGTCGGCGGGCACTCGCTGGCGTCCAGCACGCCCAGTCGTCCCGAGGTTCCGGCCCCGATGTAAACCAACCGGCCGCCGCTGCGCAGCCGATCGGCGATCACCTGGATGGCCGCCGCAATCGATTCGGCCGCCAAAGCCACCGCGCCAGCGACATTCGCATCCTCGGCGTTCATCAGCCGCACGATCTCCAGAGGATTCAGCCGATCGATCTGTTCGGATGCCGGGTTCCTCGCCTCGGTCGTCAATCGTTCCAATTCCATCAAGGACAGCCTGCTTCACAGAACCCATGATTCGCCAACGCAACCGCGATCTCGTTGCGAACCGGCCATTCTCTGCCTCGCCGTCGTTCTGTCAAGCATGTATTCGCCGTCAAATCCGTTTCCGATTCTGCGCGAGCTTCGATCTGCTTGATGAGCACTCCTTTCAAGGTAGTCCCGCATCACTTGAGCTTGTACAGATCGGCGTTCGGCACGCATCCGCTTTGACGCCGCATTTCAATTCTTCCATGCGGAATCGCGGGCGGCGCCGTCCAGGCGGAGATCGTTTATCGAGAAGAGGGTGCCGGTCCCAATTTCTTCACAGCTTCTCCGTGTTGTCTGTGTCTTCCGCGTCCAATCCGCATTTCGAGGGTGACCGCCATGTCCGCGAACAAATGGAGGACGCCCATAGCCAGCCGCTACCGCTGTAGGGGGGCCGCTCTACCTGAGTCGCCTCACGGTCCTTGCACGGTCGTCGGTTATCCCGCTATAGTTGGCGTCGGAGGTGATTCCACGCCCACTTACGAGACTTTGCTTGCAGACGTTACACGGCTGCCGGTTTCGGATCGACTTCAATTGATTGACGCCATTTGGGATACCTTGCCCGCCGATTCGTTGCCGCACCAATCGGCTCGCGGGTGTTGTCCATCAGAAGAACTCCTTAGAATGGACGCTGTTTCGAATGCCCGACGTTCTTTTTCGAAGGTTGGCGATGATGCTGAACCGCGCGCATGTTTCTCGCAGAGACTTCCTGATCGCCACTTCACTGACCTCCGCCGCTGCATGGTCTGCAGGGGCGGTCGGAGCGGCGGCATTCGCTGCCAACTCGCAGTCTTGGCCGCGCTTGGATCGAACGAACCTGCTGATCTACCGGGACGCTCAAGGACGCATCCAACCCGTCCGTTCGACCGAGGACTGGCTCAAGCGGCGGTCCTCGATCGTAGCCGCGATGGAGGAACTGATGGGCTCCCTGCCCGGCGATGCGAAGCGATGCCCGCTTGAATTGCGAATTCATTTCGAGCGGGACGAGGGCGACGTGTTGCAGCAGCGAATCTCGTATTCGGCGGAACCGGACGAGCGGGTGCCGGCGTATCTCCTGATTCCCAAATCGGCGATGGCGGCCGGCGCGGCGGCTCACCCGGCGGCCCTCTGCCCGCTGGGGACCGGTATGTCCCAACAGGCGTTTACCGATCAAGCGTTGGACGGCGGCGGACTACCGCCGTTCGACGACCAACGGAATTATCCTCGCGAATTGGCGGCTCGGGGGTACGTTGTCCTGATCCCGCCGTATCCGATTTTGGGGGCTTATGCGCCGGATTTGCAGGCGCTGGGCTACCGGAGTGGAACCATGAAGGCGATCTGGAACAATATCCGCGCGCTGGATGTGCTGGAATCGTTGCCCATGGTTCGCGGTGGTCGATTCGGCTCGATCGGTCATTCCCTGGGCGGCCACAACTCGGTGTATACCGCTGTCTTCGAGCCTCGGATCAAGGTGGTGGTCAGCAGTTGCGGCCTGGATTCCTACCTGGACTATTACGATGGTCAGGAGAGCGTCTGGAGCGAAGGACGCGGCTGGACGCAACAACGCTACATCCCGGCATTGGCCGCGTATCGAGGCCGATTGGAAGAGATTCCTTTCGATTTCCATGAGATCGTCGCTGCTCTGGCGCCGCGAACGTGCTTGATCAGCGCTCCGTTGAACGATCATAACTTCCGCTGGAAAAGTGCCGCAGCCGTCGTCCAAGCGGCGCGGCAGATCTACGACTTGTACGATGCGTCCGACCAGCTACGGATCGAGCACCCCGATGCAGCTCACGAATTTCCCGCCGACATGCGAGCATTGGCTTATCGCTTGTTCGATCGCGAGTTGCGTTGATCCCACCGCCCGTTTGACACCGATTGGCCCGCCATGACTGACCTGCCTCCTTCTGACGAATCCCTTCGTTCGTTCCCACGATCGCGGTACCTTCCCACAGCTTGGCAACGCTTGTTGCAGCAACATCCGTGGTTGGTGTTTTTGCTTCCGATGGTCGTGTATCTACTGGTGGGGTCCCTCGAACCAAGTGCGAGCGAGCAGGGTGAACCGGCCGGCGGATGGAGAATCGACTATCAGGCTTACCCCTTGATTTATGCTGCCAAGATCTTGCTGACCACGATCGCCGTCTTGCTGGTATTGCCGGGATACGCCGGTTTTCGGTTTCGCCTCAGTTGGCTGGGACTGGGCGTGGGGACCGTCGGCGCCGTCCTGTGGGTGGGGATCTGCAAACTGCAATTGGAATCGATGGTGCTGACGCAAATCGGCTGGGGGCAAGCCCTGGATTTGGCAGCAAGATCGGCGTTCAACCCTTTCCATCAGTTTCCGGACCGCCCCATCGCGGCTTGGGGATTCATGTCGTTGCGGCTGTTGGGCATGGTCGCGTTGGTGCCGGTGATCGAAGAGTTCTTTCTTCGCGGCTTCGTCATGCGATTCGTCATGTCCGACCGGTGGTGGCAGATTCCCTTCGGTCAGGTCAATGCAACTGCCGTCGCCGCCGGCACGATCGTTCCGATGCTGATGCACCCGGCGGAACTGATCGCGGCCGCCGTCTGGTTTTCGCTGGTGACTTGGCTGATGGTGCGGACGCGGAGCATGGGCGATTGCATCTTCGCTCACGCCGTGACCAATCTGCTGCTGGCGGTGTACGTATTGATCAGCGGCGACTGGTGGTTGATGTGAGTCGGCGCTTCCGTTCCCCCCGAAGCTATCGTGCGAAATGCAAAGCTGACGCAAATGAAAAGCGGTGTCAAGCCGCCGCACTCCAAGACGCATCCGCACGGCGAAGCGGCGCCGTGCTGAAGACGCGGACGGGATGTTCTCCGGAACTCCAGGAACGAAACCAGCAACATACCACGTTGCTCGGCGTTGGACCAAGGCGGTGAAGCTGCCGCGCCGGCGCCTCAATCCTCTGGTGTTCAATAATCGGCATAGGTCGCCTCGCTGAACTCGTCGACCGCGAACCACACCTCCGCGTCTTCGGCCGACCATGCGTAATCGATGCCTGGAAGCTGGAATACCTCCTCGACAGGCGTCAAGCGAGCTATCACACGCTCGTCGCGCTGCAACTCGACCACCAAGCCTTCGGAGGAAACCCGGTCGACCAATGCTCCAAACTGAAGCCCCGCATCAACCACGGACATTCTCACCATAACGCGCTCCCTTACAAAGCTCCGATCCTACCACAAGACTTACTAATAGGCTAGCATCTTCGAACCAGTTATCCAGTAGGCGAAGACACCCAACCACGCGCTGAATTCTGGCTTCTGGAGGGGATCGCTCTACTTCTACGGGCTATATTTGGTTCGCTGATCTGGTGAGTCGCTGTTCAACTCGCGCCGCAATTAGAGTTGCGCGACCAGTTCCAAAGCCAGCCGCGGTATGCAGGCCGGCACGGCGTTTGACCCAAACGGCAAGACCGGGATCTCAAACAGATCGCTGATCGAACCATCCCGGCGATCAACTCTACCGGGACGAGGTGCTTGCTGCTCGCGCGATGACGCCGAAGGAGAAACTCTTGGCCGGTCCCCGGCTTTTTGACTTCGCCTGCCGGATTGCCCTGGATGGGATCCGCAATCAGTTCCCGGATGTCGACGAACAGCGTCTTCGTCAGATCCTGGCCGAACGGGTGGAGTTGGGCCGCCGCCTGGAAAACACCAGATGAACAGTGACGAAGCCACCGTGGCCGTCATCGACGCCCTTGAGGCGCTCGACATCTCTTATCTCCTGGTTGGATCGCTGGCGAGCAATTTGTACGGAATTCCGCGGTCTTCTGAATGAACGACGATCCCTTTGCCCAGGAACGTCTTGGTCGGCGGCAGCGGTCGCCGTTTCTTGGCAGGCAGGCGTTCGTGCCCACGCCGGAAGATGTCGTCGTCATGAA
Organism: Planctomycetaceae bacterium; assembly: GCA_007121535.1. Classification (GTDB taxonomy): domain Bacteria; phylum Planctomycetota; class Planctomycetia; order Pirellulales; family Pirellulaceae; genus SKKK01. The sequence continues at coordinate 9,970 of SKKK01000465.1, forward strand.
GCTGCGGTGGGCGTTGTCCGATATGCCGCGACGAAAACCGATCTTCATGCGAATCGCAACCCGGGGGTGTTCAACTGGATCGGTGGCGCCATCGGACGTCGGGGGTTCAGTCTGAACTACGCCGTCCGCGAACAGGAATCTCAGGTCGAGCTATACATCGACTTGGGCAAAGGTTGCGAGGCCGAGAACGATCGTGCGTTCGCTGCATTGAAGAAGGAGCAGGAAGCCGTTGAAGCGGTTTTTGGCGGGCCGCTTGATTGGCAGGATCTCCCGAACAGTCGGGCGTGCCGCATTTGCACGGTAGTTGCGGGAGGATGGCGTTCACCGTCAGAATCGTGGCCGGACACACATGGGGCTATGGTGGACGCGATGATACGGTTGGATAGGGCGTTACGGCCGCACGTCCACGGATTGCGGTTATGACCTTCGATGGTCCAAGCCCTGTTGCCGGTGAAGTCTGGACTCTCGGCCGTCGGCGAGCTTCGCGTTGGTCTCCTTCAGTCCCCACCAGAGGTGGTTCAACAGGTTTCGCCCGGTGGGACTGCGGCAGTTGATCAGTTGCAGGTTGACGCGGGTATTGCAGGACAAAGGCGGGCTGTCCCGGCCCGGCGGGCTGTGGCATCCGGGACTTCGATCATCCTGGTGCTGATCTCGTGAACGATCTTGGTCACGGGCGGACTGATCGGCTCCGGGGCTTCCGCATCGGCCAAAGCCGCCTGGACTACAAACTCGGCCACGGAACACCGATTGTCTTGGCGGCTTTCGCAAAATCGTAACGCGGTGCTTGCTCGGTAACGTGCTGTGTGGTACCGTGCAGTATCGGAGTTACCTAAACATGGTCGTTCAATCCGCACAGATCCAGGAGTACGTGAGTGGAATCCTAGGCGTTCCGGTGACGGTGCGTCCTTGGGCCAAGCGTAACCGGCTGCCGATATTCCTAAAACAGGCCTACGAGTTCCATTTGCTGGAGGTCCTTGGCCGCGAGTGCTTGGCGATCGTGGATCGAGGGAACGAGGAAGTTGCGCCGGCGACGATTCGCAAGCACACCGAACACCTTCTTGCCAAATTTCCCGGCGAGGTCGTTTATGTCCGTGATCGGGTCGCCGCATACCAGCGGAAACGATTGATCGAGCAGCGGGTGCCATTCATCGTCCCGGGAAATCAACTGTATCTCCCGTCCTTCGGGATCGACCTTCGCGACTATTACCGCAGCCAACTCCGCGAGAAACCGGAGTCATTCAGTCCGGCAACTCAGGCGGTGTTGCTGTATCTTCTGCTGCGAGCCCCCGCGGGTCCGCACACACCCAACGAACTGGCAAAACGCCTCGATTACTCGAAGATGTCTATGAGTCGTGTCCTACAGGAACTGGCGGGCCGGCCATTTGCCCGCACGGAGACGGTCGGCCGGAATCGCCTGCTCACGATTGCCGATGACCGTCAGCGGGTCTGGAATGAATCATTGGCCTTCGTGCGGAATCCGGCGGTCAAACGCTGCCACATCAGTCGCCCGGACAATCCCATCGGCGGCGTCATTGCGGGACTTTCGGCCCTGTCCCATTACACGATGCTCTCCGCGCCGCCCCAGATGACCGTGGCGATGACGGCCGCGCGATGGCGAACGATTCAGAAGCCGCTCGATTCGAACCCCGCCAGTCCCAGCGACACGGATACGGTCGCCGTTGAAGTTTGGTCGTATGATCCGCTGATCCTGGCCGAGGACAATGTCGTCGACCGTCTGTCGCTGTATCTCTCTCTCCGCGAGACGTCGGACGAACGGATCGAAGCGGCGTTAAACGAAATGCTGGAGACGTTGGCGTGGTAGAAGGCCTTGCTCGCTTTGCGGATCATTTCTCCGGATTCGCGGATCAGTACGTCCTGATCGGGGGTGCGGCCTGTGATCTGGCGATGCAAGCAGCCGCCGAACCGACGGTACGTGTACCGGCTGGAGGATGGCTTGAGCAACCGAATGTCCACGAACGCGACGGCCGATTACCGGCATCCGCGCGGCGAAGTGGCACCGTGCTGAAGACCCGGACGGGATGTTCACAGCACAGATTAGGGCCGTTGTTGCGGGAGCAGCGGGGGAGTAAAATTGGAATCAGTGGGAACTGGTCGGGGCGAGAGGTCCTGGCTGTCGGGTCATTTGGAGCGGGAGGTTGCCGTGAGTTCAACGGAAGAATTGGTATTCAACGCCGCCCTGGCGCTGCCGGAACAATCCCGTGCCCAGTTGGCAGATATGTTATGGGCAAGCCTTCCTGAAGAACAGCTCGACCTTTTCGTCATGGACGAAGTCCGTCAAGCTTGGGTCGCAGAGGCGCGGAGGCGCATGCGGGATGTGGCGTCCGGCAAAGTCGCGCTTTTGCCGGGCGACGAAGTCATGGGGCGCCTTCGCAGCAGGTTGCAGGAATGAACAACCGGTTCCACCCGGAGGCCCCGTACCGCTTGTGCCGTCTGAAGCGATTCCCGTACGGAATCCTTTACGAACCGCGCGCAACGGGGTCGGGAGTCGTTTTCGGCCAACGATCTACCACATGGGAAGCGGGTGACCCGAAAACGACTCCCGACCCCTTTCGCACGATTCCACCAAGAAATACCTGGCCGAGTGCTCGTTCTGATCGGCCAACCTGCTTAACGACGGACGGGCAGAATGACTATGGCGCCCAGGAGGCAGGAGACGGCCAACAGAGCGAAGACGGGTGCGGTGCCGTAAAGGTCGATAACCCCTCCGATCAGCGGGTCTGTCACTGCTGCGACGAAATAGGCCCACATGTTCATCACCCCGATGGCCGTGGCGGCACGGCGCCGGCCCAATAGGTCGGGACACAACGCCCAGTAGCACGACTGGGGACCGTAGACGAAAAATCCCGCCAGGAACAACAGAATGACGCCCAGGACCAGCCACTCGGCCGGAACCAGATAAAACACGAGCAGTACGATGGCCGCCAGCATCATCAACAACGCGATGGGGCGCGAGCGGTTGGATGCGAACAACTTGTCGGAAATGAAGCCGGTGCTGAGCGCACCCAGCGCCATGCCGATCGGCAGTGCCATGCCGATCCAGAAGCCCAGCGGCTGGTCTCGGTAAGCGTCGCCGAGCAAATGCGAGGGCAGCCAAACAATCAAGCCGTAGCGGGCCAGGCTCTCGAAACCAATCGACAAGGTGGCCAACAAGAAGGGGCCGTTGCCAATCACTTGGATATAGCGTTGCAGCGAGGTTTCCTGGACCGAGTTCTTGTCGTTTGCCGTGTCCGAGATCGAAGGCGCCGGACTGCTCCCTGGCGGACTGTCCTCTCGGCTTTCGTCTAGCGAACCGTACGTGCCCATCGGGCCTTCCTCGCCCCCGATGATTGTGGGGCCGTGCTCCGGATCATCCTCGATCGGCGGAAATCCCAGGTCTTCGGGCCGATTGCGGGCAACGAGGTAAAAGACGATGCATCCACCGGCCAGCAGGAGCAGCGGCAACTGAAAAAAGGCTCGCCACGAAAGGACTTCCTGCTGGACGAGCATATTGATGCCGCCACAGATGACGAATACAAGTATTCCGGAGCAACCGGCCGAGAAGACGTAGAACCCGAACGCTTTGCCCCGCTCCGAGTGATCCCACCAGTTCGAGAGCATCCGACTGCCCGGCGCCCATCCCATCGACTGGGCGAATCCGTTGGCTGCCCAGGGTACCAGTAGGGTTACGAACGAGGTGGCGAAACTGGTGAGCCAGTTGAACGCCACGGACAGCAACCCTCCCAGCGTGAGCATTTTGCGGCCGCCGAACTTGTCACCCAGATTGCCGTTGACGAATTGCCCGATGCCGTAGCACAGCAGCAGGACCATGCTGAAGACGCCCAGTTGCCGGTACGTCAAATCCAACTCGGCTTGCATGTAGGGGAAGGCCCAGCCATAGTTATGCCGTCCGAGGTAATAGAACAGATAGCAAAACATCAGCGCCAGCAGGGTACCCCACTGCGCGCGGCGGAAACGCCGCTGCTGCACGTCGGTTGTTGTTGTCGTCATACACGAGTTCTCCTAACGCGGCATCGCTTCGCTCGGCCGCAACCAAAGTAGGTTGGGTCTCCGACCTGACCCGGTCGGGACAGAGTCCCAACCTACAAAGATGCGCGCACCGTGCGCGCATCTTACGGCCCCTTTCCGCAACGCCGTGAAGGATGTTCGTAGCCGAATTCGCCAGAATTCGGTTATTCCCGAACGCTCCGAATTCTGGCGAAAACGCTCCGAATTCTGGCGAATTCGGCTACCGGCCTCTTGCGTTTTTTCAGGTCAGAAAATCCTTCACGGCGCTGCCCTTCCAGCTCGGACCGCCACCCGCACGAACTGGCCGGTGGCGGCGACTTGAACGGCTTGGTTGATCTGGTCCAGCGGAAATACCGCTCCTACAAGTTCCGAGTACGGGTAACGCTTGTTATGTTGTTGCAGGAACTCCAACGCCCGTCCCAGGTGCCGGGGATGGTAGTTGTGGATGCCTTTGAGCGTGAGGCATTTTCGAGTCAATTGGTTGCCGTCCAGCCCGAGATCACTGCCGGGGCTCACGAGTCCGGCCACCAGGTAGCGGCCGCCAATTCGTAACGCCGCCACGGCATCGGCGACGGCTCGCGAAACGCCACAGACCTCGAAGGCCACGTCCGCGCCATAGCCGTCGGTCCGCTGGACAATCTCCCGGGCCGCGCCGCCCGTGGACTGATCGGCCAGATTCCAGCAGTGGTCGGCGCCGAAGCGAGCGGCCAGTTCCAGACGCGCGGGGCTGACGTCGGTCACGTGGATGCTGGCCGCCCCCGCTTCGCGGCACAAGGCGATCAGATTCAATCCCAGCAATCCGGCCCCCTGAATCAACACGGTTTCGCCGGACCGGACCCCGATGGCTTCGACCGCATGGATCACGGTCGACAGCGCGCAATTGGCGGGCGTAGCAATCTCGTCGGACAATTCCTCGGGCACACGATAGATGGCCGTGCCCGGAAACAGGTAGACGTGCTCGGCGTAGCCTCCGGTCAGATGCGGCGGGGCGGTGCAAGCGGTGTGTCCGTACTTGCGCAGGGCGACGCATTTCTGAGGCAGGTCCCGACGGCAAAAGAAGCATTCGCCACAAGATGCCATGATGGACCACGAGACCCTGTCGCCGATGTTCAGCGGATTGCCGAATCCATCCCGCTCCAGCCCCGGGCCCAACGCTTCGATCTGGCCGACGATCTCGTGGCCCAGGATCAGAGGGGTGGGCTCCTGGCGTCGTCCGAAAATGGTGTGCAGGTCGGATCCGCAAATGGTACCCATGCGCACCTTGCACAGCGCCGCGCCGGGTTCGATGGAATCCGGCAAGGCGAAGGGTTCGATCGCCAATGGCTTTCCCGGTCTTTCAAAAACGGCGGCATGGGATCGCGTCACGATTCGGACTCCGACAACAAGGGAAATCCCAGTAATTCGTCCAGCGAGCGGATGATGGGAACGTCGCTTGCCGCATCGGGCCAGCGGCGGTGGGTCGCCTGATGCTGCAACCAGATGGCAGGCATTCCGGCAGCTTGCGCCCCGCACATATCGATCCGCCAGTCGTCTCCGACGTAAACGGCTTCGGCAGACGAGCATTCGAGTTGCCGCAGGCACGTCAGGAAGGGACTCGGGTCAGGTTTCTCGGGAACGCCCGCCTCGCCCGCAACGACCACAACCTGGAAGCGTTCCATCAGCGCCGGGAAATCGCGCAGCCGATGCGACCCCAACCGGCCCTGGCCTTGCGTGTTGGTCACCAGTCCCAGCCGAAACGAAGGGTGCAGCTTGCGCAAGACGCCGCGAGCCTCGGGGAATTCCCGGGTATGGCCTCGCACAGTTTGCCAGTATTCGTCCTCCCAGCTTTCAACGTCGGCTGGGTCCACTGCACGACCGAAGTGTTGCAGCAGATCCACCGCCAGATTCTTCCGCGAAAAATCCGACGCATGTTGCCGCTCCGCACGACGCTGTCGATAGAACGTCAGAAATTCGTCCGAATCGACGTTCACCAATCGGCTGAGAATCCGCGACTGCAATTGCTTTTCGGCCGTACGGAACCCGTGGGCCGAATCGACCAGTGTTTGCCCGAAATCAAAAAGGACAGCCCGAACCATGGATGTTCCTCCGATACGCGCCGATCGGACACGAAATCCGGCGTGGTGATCAGTCTCGACCCCACTTGGCAAAGTAGTCGCCGAACAACTCTTCGTCACTCGGCATGTGCTCCTCGGCGGGGACTGCCAGCCACGTATAATTGAGGAACTGTCGCCAATTGATGTTGTCGCTGGTCATGTTTCCGGCCCAACTGCCGCAACCCAGGCTGTCGGTGAAGGGCAAACCGCTGTTCCAACCGCCGCTGTTGGCGTGGGCGTGCGGCATGTTGCAGACCACTCGGCCCACGTTGGCTCGCAGCGCCAATTGTACGCGCCGCTCGTCGCGTTCCGAATGCAGGGAAACCGAGTGACCTTCTCCGGAGAACGCAAGGATCTTCTCCAGCCGATCCAGCATCTCGTCGAAATCCGTCCATTTCCAGACCGTCAATGTCGGGCTGATCTTCTCGCCGGAAAAACGATCTTCAGGGCCCGGCTTGATCCCTTCGACCATCAGGAATCGAGTCGACTCGGGTACGGACAGTCCGGCTTGTTGGGCGATGAACAGCGCCGGTTTGGCCACCAGTTCTCGGTTCAAGGTTTTGCCGTTGGGCCAGTAGTAAGCGCGCAGCTTTTCGCGTTCTTCGGTACTGCACAGGTAGCCGCCCTGGGCCTTCAAGCAATCCAGCAAGGCTTCCAGCACGTCTTCATAAATCGCGACAGCATTTTCCGACGAGCACGAAGCGGAATTGTTGGCCAGTTTGGACAGCGCGATCTTATGGGCCGTGGCGGCGAGATCGGCCGTTTCGTCGATGATCGATACCACGTTCCCCGCGCCAACGGTCTGCGCCGGCTTGCCGGCCGCGTAAACGACCTTGACCAAGGCCGCTCCGCCCGTGGCCATGGCGAAATCGCAACACGCCATCAGCTCGGCCGTCCTCTCGTGGCTAGTCTCTTGGATGCATTGCAGCAGATCGGCGGGGGCCCCGATCTTTTCCAACGCGCGCCGCCCATATTCCACCGTGCGGTAGGAACTGCCCTGCGTGCGAGGATGCGGCGAAACGATCATCGCATTCCGCGTCTTCAAGGTGCTTAACCCCAGGCAACAGATCGTCGATTCCGGGTTGGTGCACGGCACGACATTAGCGATCACACCGATCGGCTTGGCATATTTGCGAATGCCGCGCGCCCGGTCCTCTTCGACCAACCCGCACGTCTTGGCGCCGCGCTGATCCCACAAGGTGCCCAGCGTCTTGGCTCGAATCTTGGCGCGTTTGTCTTCGAACACCCCGATTCCCGACTCGTCGACCGCCAATCGCGCCAGTTCCTCGCGTACCGGTTCCTTCTGCCACTCCCAGGCCGCAGCCTGGACCATTTCGTCGACTTGATCCTGCGGCCAGTACCTGACCGTCTCGAAGGCTGCTCGAGCCCTCTGATACATTTCCGCGATGTTGTCTTGGCTCACTTGCTTGCTCCAGAAATACAGGGGGTGCGATTACAATTTCCCGACTTTCTTGATCCCCGACTTCTTACTCGGGTCCTCGATTTCCTCGATCAAAGTGAATCCGCTGCCGGGAAGCTGCTTCATCTTTTCAAAACGCTCCTTCCACTCGTCGGGCGTCCGACATACGGCGGCTTCGGAAGCTGGCGGGCGATCCTGCAGTGGCGGGACCGGGCATTCGGCAGGCCCATCGTACATTTCCGGCGGCGTGAGTTCCTGCCCCAGCCGAGTCGTTTCCTCGCGTTCAACCTCCTCGATATAGTGTGCCCCGGCCGCGTAGGCCCGCGTGACCGCCATGATGGCCCACGTCGCCTCGGGACTGAAACCCAGATCCAGCATCGTAGCGCCGATCGCGCCCAGCATGTCCAGATCGATCGGCGAGGTGCTTTGAGCCTGAGCCGCAGCGACGACGTGTTGCATGAATTCGATGTGCTTGCCGGCTACCCCCAACTTCTCGGCGCGAGCCAGCACGCGTTGAGCGGCCGGGTCTTTGGTCATTAACTCCGAGACACCCAGCGATTCGTCCTGCAAATTCTCCTTGACCAACAGGGCGGCCGCCTCTTCCATGGGGATACCGTCCTGGTCGACCTTCTTCAGGTACTTTTCCATGCGGTTGCCGAACGACGAGTAGGCTCCGTAGGCGTGGCCGAAAGCCAGGATGGACGCACCGCATGCCTGAGTCAGAAAGGTTTTCGATCGAGCCACCAGCCGCGAAATGGCCGCCGGCATGGACAGACCGTCCTCCAGGGCCAGGATCATCAGATAGTTCAGCATCCGGGTCTCTTCGACCAGGGGGATCCTGGCCTGGAAATCCACGAACAGGGTGTCGACGACGCCGTAGCCTTCCTCCATCAGTTCCGTCGTATCGTAGCCGCGAGCCACAATACGATGCACGTTCTTGTACGCCACCTCCGAAACCCAACGAAACGGTGCCCGCTTGTCGTCCGGCGGCACCGTCCCGTACTCACGCTCGAAATAATCGTACGGATTTCTTGCGTCGTCCAGGTTACCGACGCCTCGCGCCCGTTTTTCCGCGTTCAGATCACCCATTGTTTGTATTCTCCCGATTCTTTCTGTTTTGTGGCGTATTCCTGACGCTCTTCCTGCTTGGGAACCATGCGGTCTTCAGGTCCGACGTACTTGATCATGGACAGATCGATCATCTGGACCATCGGCTCGTTGCGCGACGCGCCCCAGGCCCGACCTTTCTTCATGTTGAACAATGCATGTGCCGCACAACTAAATCCCCGCGTCACACTGCCGATGCACCAGCCGGCGTTTGGAGAAAAACCGATCTCCATCAACGCCGTATTACCCGAACCGACCACGTTGACGCCGACATAGGATCGACCCTCGGCTTCGCGCCGAGCGTGAAAATACTTCTCCACCGCTCGTTGGAATTCGAGATAAACGCCCTGTAGACCGAGTTCCTCCTGCTTCAGATGAATCGGCTCGGCACGCGGGTCGCTATCGATATGTTGGGGCTGACCCATGCCCATCACCGGCCGCCCCGCGTCCATGTACTCGTCAACCAGGGTCTTGGCCATTTCGTCGACCGTCTTGCCCTCGACGCGCGCCCGCTCCAGATACTTGTTCATCATGTATCCATGTGCAGCACCCGGACCATGTACACCGCCAAAGGTTGTGATCGCTGCCGCGACAGCACACGGCAGGTTCGGCCGGCCCGTGATCACCCCAATCGCACCGACCGCCGACGGTGACATGGAATGTTCCATGAAGACCCCCATCTCGTAATCCAGCATCTTTTCTTCGTTCTCTGTCGGGATGCGGCCCTGGAACAAGACGAACAGGGCATCGCAGAACGAATACCCCTCTTCGGCCAGATCGCTTAAACTGTACCCGCGCATGACCGTCTTTTCTTCGGTCTTGTAGGAGATCGCGGTCTTCCTCTCCAAGGCCGGTTCTCGATCCATGGCAATCGTCCTTTCTGTCTGTTTTCTTGAATCCCTGAGTGCTCCGACTTGGTTTGCGAGCCTAAGTCTAGAGCACCGTCCCATTGCGATCAACCGGCTGTCTGGCTGGCTGTCGCTACGTTCAACGTGGATACTGGCGCTCTGGGGGGGTGCGGCACCACCTGGCACCAGGCGATTAGAACGTTGGAGTTTGTTCTGCTTGACGTGTTAAGTATTGGCCGCCCCACCGGTCCCGCGAGTCCACTAGCCGCCGTTGGCGTCCAGAACCGGCGGCTAGCGCCGTGCCGCTCACAATCCGCATTTTTCGCCTAGACAGCGCACTAGTGCTTCGTCAAACCCAAGAGTTAGGGTTGGCTGTAGTGGATCTTGCCAAAGATCCCTTGGTGCGAGGATCTCTGGCGAGATCCACTACCCTAAGATTACGCTCTGACGAAGCACTAGGTCACCGTTTGGTTACGGCAAGGTGACGGGTAGGTTGCTGTCGGTCAAGCTGACTCGGCGAAAGACCTCGGCGTCCACATTGTAGGCAATCAGACGCACGGCGCCGTCAGCCATCGTGAAGTTCGCGCCACCTGGATGCGAGGACCCGAAGTACGGATGCCACCGGTTCGTGAATTGGGGCGTCACGGACGGATCGGGACTCCAGCCTCGCGTCGAGGCGGGCGCCATGACGTCGGGGATCGGGGGGATTCCCGTTTCGAAATGTCGCGACGCACCCCAGCGGGCCATGTCCGTGTCCCAACCGGGATTGTTCCAGCGTTCATTGTCGCCACCGTCTTCGCCGTGTTCGTCGGGATGGATGGCTTTTTCGCCGATCATGATCGTATTGGACGATCCGTCCCGAATCCACTCGATCATCGTCTTGCCATGATCGGTCCTCATCATCGTGCCCCGGTCACCGCGGCTGACGCCCGAGTCGTATCCGACCGAACTGCCATCGCCCGTGCATTCTCCCGCATTGCCCGCATAGTCGAAGCGATACATTCCTGCCGATCCCATACCGCGCGGCCTTCGTCGCGTCGGGCAGTAGTAGGTGGGGATCGCCTGCTGCCCGACCAGATCATCAGCCGCGTTTCTTTCCGATTCGCCGACCGGTGGATCGTCAGCATCGGACGCCATGTCGAAAACGGGGCTCTGCTCCAAGAACGGCAGAATCCAGTACGTCCAGCACCAGCCGTGACGCGTGATGGCGTACGAACCGCTGCCGACGCCTCCCGGCCGGTGATCCCCGTCCCGACCGCCGGCAGGCAGGTGCCCGAACGTGTCCTGGAAATTGTGAAACGCCAATCCGATCTGCTTCATGTTATTGGCGCACTGGCTGCGCCGCGCGGCTTCGCGAGCGGCTTGGACCGCAGGCAGCAACAACGCAACCAACACCCCGATAATGGCGATGACCACCAGCAGTTCAACCAGGGTAAAACCGCGCCCGGACCCGTACAGAAAGTTTCCACGTCGCATGATTTATTTCTCCCGATGACGATGCTTGAAGACCCACTCGACCGAACTGTATAAGTACCCTGAATTCCAGAGTACCAGCCCAGCCAAAGAAGTCAAGTCTTTGGAAGATCACCAGATTCTGTCCAGAGCTTGCTGCAGACGGTCGATCAGCATGTCGGCGGGCTCCAGTCCCACGGAGAAGCGCAGCAGGTAACGGCTGACGCCGCAGGCTTCCGCCCAGTCCAGCTCCTCGAAATGAGCGAGCATCGTAAACGGGCAACACAGGCTGAAGTGGGTACCAAGATTCGGGCCTTTGCACCAAGGTAACGCATCGAAGAACGCGGGGGCGGTTTGCGGTGCATCTTTCAACAGCAACGAAAAAAGCCCACCATAGCCACCATCGGGAAGCTGCGCGGCAGAGAAATGGTCCGGCGTGTTGTACCAGGGATAATACACTCGCTGGATGGCAGGATGGCTGCTGCAAAACTGACAGATCTGTTCCGCCGTACGGTTGATCTGTCGCATCCGTTCGGGAAAATCTCGCGAGTACTGTTCCAGCAAGATCGCATCGCCTCCCCACAACAGATCCTCGTACTGCTGGGTGATCACGTCCCACAAACGCTGGAACCAAGGACTGTTCGGATTGCCGACGACCGCTCCGGCCAGAACGTCTCCGACGCCTGTGAAGTATTTCGTCAGACTGGTGACCAACACATCGGCCCAGGGCCGCACGTCGACGTTCACGTAGGTTGCCAACGTTTCATCGACGATCAGCGGAACGTCATGGCGCCGCCCCAAGTCCGCCAAGGCCGCCACGTCGGGACTTACCAGCAACGGGTTGGAAGGAAACTCGCAGAAAATGGCTGATACGGGTTCCGACCGCAGCAGGTCGGCCAACTGCCGCAGCTCCTGCCGATCGCCGCGCGGAAAAAAATGCACGCCGGGTCCCAGGTCCTGCTGGATCTTCAGCGTGTCGACGTACGGGAAGCCGAACTGTACACTGCGGCGTCCCGGCACGATATGCTGGATCGCACGATGCACCGCATAGATCGCACTCATCCCCGACCCGAACAGCCGCACGCAATCCACCGGCGCCCGGGCCAAATCGGCGATCCTTTCGCGGACCGTCTGTTTGGCTTGCCGAGCATCCGGTTGCTGTTCACCCTGCCAGCAGGCCTGAGCCATGCGCGACGAGACACCTTCGCCCGCGTGCCGCCAGTACTTCTTGGCCGCCCGGGTCGCTGGCCTCGGAAAACAGATCACCCATGGTCCCGCATCGGACCAGGCGACGATGCGGCCCGACAAGCCGGTCCAACGGGCAATCCATTCCCGGCAACGCTCGGCGGTCGCCGGGGAAGGGTACACGTGACAGAACTCGTCCCCCTGCGCAAAACGGTCCGCCGCCTCACGAAATAACCGCTCGGTCGCCGGATGGATAAAGAACCGCGGATAACCCGTCTGCAGCCGATCCAACACGCGCGGATCGCCTTCTTCGTAACCGATCACATCGGACCAGGTGGGCAGGCAAACCGAATTGGCGTGCGGCGACAGCGGAAGTGGCCTTCCGAGATCGTCGGCACGCCACAGCGGACGGTCGATCAATGACGTATCAACGGTCAAGGGAACCTTCATGCAACGGAGACCACCGTGGACAAGATTTGGAAAATGCGTTTGCCGAACGCAGCTTCGGTCACAGCAGCAGCGAGATCCTCAAGGATAAGAACCACAGCATCCGGATGGTCAGCAGGATGACGACGGTCAGCCCGATGACGCCCAGCAGATTCGACGCGATACGATTACGGCGTTCACCCAATATGCTCTTGCGATTCGCCAGCCACAGAATGATCGCTGCCAACAGAGGGTTGCCGATGACGGTCATGGCCTGGCCGAAAATCATCAAGTTGACGGCCGGAATGTCGAAATACAGACCGATCGTAGCGACGACAAAGCCGATCAACAGTACGACGATGGTAAACATCCTCGGCCAGTAGTCGCTGAACCGGCCGGGCAACCCGAGTCCATCCGCCAAGGCGGTGCCGCCGATCATGGCGTTGATCAAGAACGGGTTCAAGGCGATCGGGATCAAGCCGATGCAAAAAACCACAAAGGCCGTTCGACCCAACAGCGGCTGCAGCGTCATCGCCAAGGTGGCGATATTGCTGGCCGGCTCGCCCAAGATCACCGTTCCGGCGGTCAGCATGATCATCATGCTGACACAGGTCAAGACGCACACGCCGGCGATGGCATCCCCCACCCCTCGATCATAGTCCTGGACCGTCCAACCCTTTTCACGCACCAGGTTTCCCTGGAAAAAAGCTCCGGCCACGGAAAACGTGGTCCCCACCAGACTGGCGAGCAGCACCATCGGATCAGCCAACTCGCCATCCACGATTCTGGGAAAACCCAACTGAACCCCCTCCGGCAACCACGGGATGAAACCTTTCAGCATCGCTTGCAGCGGAGGACTGAGGACGACCAGGGTCACCAGCAAAGGCACGATCGCCAACGCCAGCAAGATCCGCAGCACCCGTTCGTTGGCCGAACCGCTCTGACGTACGGCCAGCAACGTGACCAACAAGACCACCATTCCCGCCGCCCAGGCGCGCAGATCGGGCAAAGCCACCAGCAGGCTGAACAGGAACGACAACAGGACCACCCCGACCATGAACTTCATGATCCGCTCGACGGCCTTGTAGACCTGCTGAGCGCGAAACAAGAAGACGATCAACAGACCGTTCAGCACGGCCATGGCGATGAACTGAGCGGGAAAGACCATTTCGCTTCTGTCTTCCGGAACGACAGCAGCAGCCACCAACGAAACGGCCAAATTATTGGAAAACTGGAACGCGGCGCATACCAGGCACAACACGACCCCGGCCAACGCGGCCAGCCAAGCCCCGACTTCCTTCCGCAAGGTGGCGAAATGTGTGGCGCCCGCCGTCACGCCGACTCGAGCCGACATGGTCATGAACGTGCCCATCAGCAGACCCGTCAAGACCAGCAGCCAGAGCAGGTCGTACCCGTAATTGGCTCCCACATTGGCACTGATGATCAGGCTGCCCGGTCCGAAGACCACACACGCGGTGATCAATGCCGGCCCGATCGAACGCAAAATGCTGAGATTTTCCCGGGTGTTGGTCGAATCGTTCATGGCAAGCCCTCGATTCCTGTTTCACAGATCGTAAGCGGTACTGGTCACCTATTGTGTCAAGGTTCCTCGCATGCGTCGACAGGTGATTGGCGAAATTCTTCGAATTCTCTCGGGACACGATCCTGTATCACAACCGATCGGGCCTTGGGGCGGCTCGCATTGCGGCAGGCTCACCACGACGACAAGCCGAATCGCGTTCGTTATACTAAGGACCAGTCGTGCACTGTCCGTTGCTTCGGCATTGAAATCCCTCTGCCTCGAAATTCGGAGAAACAAGATGCAGCATCAACGATCATCGTCGCCACCGATCGCGTCGAGCAATCGGCGTCAGTTCTTGGCCGGCTCACTGGCAGGGTTCGCGTGGGGCTGGTGTGCCCAGCACCATTGCTTCGGGCAGGAACCGGCCTTTCCGCCGGTCCGCGTCATCACGCGTGGCCCCAAGCACCATTGGTTCGCCTACTACGACAAATTGCAGTTCGACCCCACCGACCGATACGTGTTGGGAATGCAGGTGGACTTCGAGCATCGGTCGCCGACAGCGGACGACGTCATCCATATCGGCATGGTCGATCTGCAGGACAACGATCGATGGATCGAACTGGGCCAAAGCACGGCCTGGAATTGGCAGCAGGGCTGTATGCTGCAGTGGCGCCCCGGGACGGCGGACGAGATCCTCTGGAACGATCGGGTCGACGACCGTTTTGTCTGTCATATCCTGAACGTGCGGACGGGGGCAAAGCGCACGATCCCGCAGCCCATCTATTCGGTCAGTCCCGATGGCCGATCCGCAGTGACGACCGACTTTCGCCGTATCCAAGATGTCCGCCCCGGTTATGGCTACGCCGGCCTGCCCGATCCGCACGCCGACGAACTGATTCCCGAGCAATCGGGCATCGAGCACGTCGATCTGGACACGGGCCAGTCGCGATTGATCCTGTCGATCGCAGACATCGTCCGTCGCGGCCAGATCCCCCGCCCCGACCCGCAGGCCAAGCACTACTTCAATCATCTGTTGTACAGCCCGGACGGATCGCGTTTTATCGCCTTGCATCGCTGGCGTTATCCCGATGGTTCGCGGCTCACGCGCTTGGTGACCGCTCGACCCGACGGCAGCGACGTGCGGATCGTGATCCCCAACGGGTACGCGTCGCATTTCATCTGGCGCGACCCGCAACACATTTTGGCTCAATCCCGGCATTGGTTGGGCAACGAGAATTGGGGAAACTTCTTGTTCGAGGATCGCCCAAGCGGGATCGTGGAAGAGATCGGTCGGGGCGTGTTGGACCCCGGTGGCCACGTCAGCTATCTGCCCGGGAATCAGTGGATCTTGAACGACACCTACCCCAGGGGCAGCGAGCGATTGCAGACGCCGCACCTGTTTCACGTTCCCAGTGGCCGCCGGATCGACTTGGGCCATTTTCCCGTGCCGCCCGAGTACCGGGGAGAATGGCGAGTGGATACGCATCCGCGATTGAGCAACGATGCTCGCTTCGTCTGCATCGATGCCCCCCACGCCGACCAAGGCCGCCAGATGCACCTGATCGATATCAGCACACTGGACTTGGACCTGCCCCAGGACACCTGATGCACCGTCCAGGTTGTAGGTCGCCTACACACCACACAACCAGCCGGCCACCGCTGTCCGGTTGGTCTTCACGCCGAAATCTCTTTGAGAGCCGCCAGAACTTGGTCGTCGTGGCCGTCCACCTTGACCCGTTGCCAGACTTTGGCCACCTTGCCGTCGGCGTCGATCAAGTACGTCGACCGCTGGATGCCCGTGGACTTCTTCCCGTACATGTTCTTTTCACGCCAAGCACCGTACTTCTCTGCGACCTGGTGATCGGTATCGGCCAGCAATCGAAAGTTCAGGTCGTACTTGTCGCGGAACTTTGCGTGGCGCTCCTCCGCGTCGGGGCTGACCCCCAACACGACGACGCCCATCGCCTCCAACTCGGCCTTGCGATCCCGGAACGAGCAGGCCTCTTTCGTGCAACCAGGTGTATCGTCCTTCGGGTAAAAGTACAGCACAACCGGCGACCCCTTGAAATCCGACAATCTCACCTTGCTGCCGTCATCGGCCTTCAAAGTAAATGCCGGCGCTTTTTTCCCCGGTTCGATCCATTCTGCCATATCGACCTCCGATCTCGTGAAAAACATGGAGATAAACGAATCCGACCACGACCGCAATGCCGAGAACTGCCTTAGTATACCGAAGCGCCAAGCCGGCCAAAACCCGCGAGGATTCCGTAAAACGCCTTGCGAACCTTGTTGACATATCCGGGCTCGGCATATAATAAAGGTGTGAAGGTCGTGTCGATCTTCGCACGGGACGCTTTGAACCATCGGGGGCGAATTGGATTCGACCGGATAGCTTGAAGTGTCGGTGGCGTGTCGTGGTTGGTCAGTTGGCCACGTTAAAAGCTGACCGCACAATTTATTTGCCGAGGAAAACCTCGTACTGGCTGCCTAAACACGGGTAGTCCCGACTGCGGGCCTTTGCCGGAGAGTCCCAAAAGTCGGTCGCCAATTCCGGATCGCCATCAGTCATGCCGAGTACGCTGATGGTTAAATCAAGTTCCCGGCTGGTCCGTCGAGCAGCCTGTCGTTTGGCGACTCGCGAACGAGACTCAAACAAACGACTACACACGTAGAAGCAGGCACGGAAATATCGCGGGACGCGGGTTCGATCCCCGCCGCCTCCACCTAAAGCCACTTGTGACGAAAGTTGCAAGTGGCTTTTTTCATTGGGCTTACGTCGTTGTCAGTAGGTCCCAACATCAGCCGTTTCAGCGATTGTGTCTGATTTCGTGTCTGAAAAGTGCCTCGTCGTGTCTGATTTCTAGGCGGATAATCGGCTTTCGGACACGGTGATTTCATTTGGTGCCACCCATCTTTCTGGAGTTTACTGGCTTCTGAGATCATGTTGTTTTCGCAGGCTACCTGTCAGCCACTGCCTTGCTGCAATCACGGAGAAAAGGAATCACAGCCCACACCAAGATGAATTGGTGCCGAGCCTTGTGACGGGTTTCAGCCGCCATACACGAAGAAGAAGATGGCAAAAAAACCGAGTCGGATTTTCGAACGTCAAAGGCTGCGATTCGGCGTTTGCGGTGCCATTTACCCGGCTGTGACAGAAAAGCAGTCACGGACCAGTCGTTGCCCCGAGCGATGTCGCTTGCCGCTACGCTTCGCATCAGCAGACATCGCCTGCGGCGAACCGGCACAAACGCTTCGTCCAAAGTAGCGTTTGTAATTCCAGACCAAGTCGCGCCACATCGAGGCCTCAATCCCCA
>SKKK01000115.1 GCA_007121535.1 Planctomycetaceae bacterium
AGATGGCACAACTTGCACCACCAAACGTGGGGAAATCGCCAGGAATCGCTCGCACTTTCGCGTTTACGTAGGATACAATCACGGGACGTTAGGAGTTATGCCCCAATCGGAGACCCTAATTGCTGTCCATCGATTTAAGTCAGAGCGACTCAGTCATCCGTCGGGCGATTGGTGCATCGCAATTGAATGGGACTGGCGAGTTGAACTGGGGTCTCGCGTATGGGTCGGCAGCTCAAATAGTGGTTCGGAAATCGCCGAACGCATTCCTGACCTTTGTGACCAGCAACGCTAAATTGAAAGGCCGCCCAACGAATCCGTTTGCAATCGCCGGCGAACTGCATGCCTGGCGTGCGTGGACTGCTGTGGTGGTGTTTCTGTGACCTTGTTTCGACGAAAGGTTTCTCGATGAACGTTCGAATCGTTTTGGTGTTGCTGCAAGTCTGGTCGGGTGTCCTGGTCTCGGGACTAGCAGCGGCTCGGGATGGTCTTCCGTCGCGGCCCAACATCTTGTTTATCTATGCGGACGATCATTCGCCGAAGACGGTCAGTTGTTACGAGGGCGCCTATGCGATGGCTCACACGCCGAACATCGACCGCTTGGCGGCGTCGGGGGTCCGTTTTCGAGCCGCCTATCTGGGGTCGTGGTGCATGCCGTCGCGCGCCTCGTTGTTGACCGGCGTTCATCCGCATTCGATCGAATCGATGCGGATGACGGGCAGCAACCCGCGCAGCGCGTACGATCCCGAGCAAAGCCCTTTCTGGCCCGCCGTGTTTCGCCAGCACGGCTACCAGACAGCTCAGATCGGCAAATGGCATACCGGCACCGACTCGGGATGGGGACGGGATTGGGATTACCAGCGGGTCTGGAATCGCCCGGACAACCCGGACAACGCCGGCCGCTACTACGGACCGCAAGTCATCGACTTCAACGGCCAGCGTCGCATGGTGGACGGCTACGCCACCGACAACTATACCGATTGGGCCTGTGACTATATCCGGGGCGAAGGACGCGATCCGGACCGGCCCTGGTACCTGTGGCTTTGCTACGGAGCCATCCACACGCCCACAACGCCAGCGGACCGGCACCAAGGGTTGCTGAAAGAGCAGACCGCCGAGTTGCCGCCCGGGATCTTCGGCCCGCGGCCGGGAAAACCGAGCTACTTGCAAAAGACCCAGGTCTGGGAACCAACCGATGATGGCGGGGCGGTGTTCCGACGCGGCAAGTTGACCCACACCGCGTGGATGCAGCAGGTCCACGAGTGCCTGATGGCGGTCGACGAGGGGGTGGGGCGATTGCTCGAAACGCTTCGGGAAACGGGCCAGTTGGAGAATACGCTGGTGGTCTACAGTTCCGATCAAGGGTATGCGAACGGCGAGCACGGTATGCGTCAGAAGGTCGCGCCGTACGAGGCGACTTACTCGTCGCCCTTCATCGTCAGCATGCCGGGCAGTTTGCCCGCCGGGAAATTCTGTCGACACACGGTCAACGCTCCCGATGTCATCGTGACGTTCTTTAGCTTGGCCGGCTTGGAACTGCCCTGGAAAATGCACGGGCGAGACTTCACCCCGCTGCTGCTCGATCCGGACAACGCCCCGTGGGAACGTCCCACCCTGTACACCCACGTGGGCCAGGACTACGGCTCGAACGTCACTCGGGCGATTGCCGCCGAAAAAGAAGCGGTGCATGCCAACGTACCCTATTATGCCGCCTTGCGGCACGAGGACATCAAGTACGTCCGCTACTTGACGGGCAGCGAAAGCGAGGAACTGTACGATCTGAAAGCCGACCCGGACGAATTGACGAATCTGGCCCGTGATCCGCGATACCGAGACAGCTTGGAGAAATACCGAGCCCTATGGCTGCACGAGATGCAGATGGCGGATGCCGCCTATCTGGAACACCTGCCGCCGCTTCCCGAGCCTGAAAAGATGCATCTGTTCCTGCTGGTCGGCCAGTCGAATATGGCGGGCCGAGGCGAGTTGGAGGCGCAGGACCGAATCCCGCATCCACGTGTCTTCATGCTGGACAAGGACGGTCAGTGGCGACCGGCCGTCGATCCGTTGCACTTCGACAAACGGGTTGCCGGAGTGGGGCTCGGCAAGACCTTCGGCCAGGTCGTCGCCGAAGCATTGCCGGAGGTAACCGTCGGCCTGATCCCCTGCGCCGTGGGCGGATCGCCGATCGACGCTTGGAAGCCCGGCGAGTTCTACCCCCCGACCCAAAGCCACCCATGGGACGATGCCATCCGGCGGGCGAGCATCGCGCTGAAATCCGGCGAATGGAAAGGCATTCTCTGGCACCAGGGCGAATCGGATTCGAATTCCGAACTCGCCCCGGCCTACCAGGCGAAGTTGGACGATCTTGTCCAACGGTTCCGTGACGAACTGGCTGTACCGGACGTCCCCTTCATCGTCGGCCAATTGGGACAATTCGCCCAGCGGCCATGGAACGAGTTCAAAAGGCAAGTCGACCGGGCTCATCGCGAACTGCCCCAGCGAGTACCGCACACGGCGGTGGTTGGCTCGGAGGGTTTGCAGCACCAAGGCGATCAAGTTCATTTCGACGCAGAATCGTACCGCGAATTAGGCCGCCGCTACGCCGACGCCTACCTGAAGTTGATCGGCCGATAAGCACCCGGCCAAACATCTTTTGGTGGAGTCGGGCGGAAGGGGGCGGGAGTCGTTTTCGGGTGACCCGCTTCCCATATGGTAAATCGTTGGCTGAAAACGACTCCCAACCCCGTTGCGTTCCCCATGTCTAGGCGTCCGTCAGATCTTGCAAGGCGACCGGTGACTGATGGCTGATCTGGTCGCTGGGATACATGATTACGCGATCATCTTCTCGCAGACCGGACAGGATTTGCGCGCTCGCACGATTGCGCTGTCCGACTTCCACTTGCCGAAGCACGGCCCGATTGTCTTCGATCGCGAACACGGCCCAGCGATCGCCCTGCCGGAACAGGGCGCCGGTCGGCACTTGCAGCACATCCTGCTCCTCCCAGATCACGATCCGCGCCTCGACTCGGAACGCATCGCCCAGAGGCGGACGATGCTCGGGCGGGTCGCGCAGGTCCAAGATCACGTTGACTCGCTGCTCCTCGACGCCCAGCGCAGAGATCTTGGTGAACGCCGCCGGCTCGACGCGACGTACCACCGCCGCCAGCGGACGATCACCGCCCCAACGTTCCAGGAAGGCTCGGCTGCCCTGCGCGATCTTGACAGCGTCGGCTGATAGGACATCCACCTCGACTTCCAGATCGTTCACGTCGCCCAATTCCAGCAGCGGCATGCCCGGCGCGACGACCGTTTCGCTCTTCTCCAACACTCGCAGCACCTGCCCGTCGATCGGCGAGTAGACATCAAAGCGTTGGACGTCGAAAGAATCGACCTCGCTGGGGATCGCCCGCGCCAGAGCGGCTTTGGCCAGATCCCATTCAAAGCGGGCGACGTCTCGAGCCAGTTCGGCGGACCGCAAATCCTGCTCGCGAGCCCGGTAGATCATCTCCGCTTCGTCCAATTCCTGGGCCGAAACCGAGGCATCGGACGCCAATCTGCGAAAGCGGGTTAACTGGGTCTCTGCATGCTCCCACTCGATCCGAGCCCGCTGGACGGCCGGTTCGATTCGGTTCCAAGCCGCTTGAGCCGCGCGGACTCGCGCTTCGGCCTGGGCCAGCGAGCGAGCGTCCAGGATGTCCGGTTCGATGGGCTGGATTGTCGCCAGCAGCGTTTCGCCGCGACGCACCGAGTCCCCGGCCTCCAGTTCGATGCGCTGCAACGTACCGGCCAGCGGACTCGATACGACGTAACGTTGGCGGATGCGGGTCTTGCCGTCCTCGTCCACCGTGACGTGCAGCGGACCGCGCCGGACCGTCGTCCACTCGACCGGCAACGGCTGAGGCCAAAACGACCAGATCAGCCCACCGACCACCGCTCCCAGGATCACCAGGGAAAGCAAGGCTCGCATCGCGTTTCGCAGATACTTCTTCATTCTCGTGTCTTCAATACCGAAACCAAATCCAAATGATCCAATTTTCGCCGCACGATCAAACCGGAAAAGACGGCGCCCACCAACACCACCAGCACGGCGAAACCACAGGTCTGCCGGCCGATCACCAGCGGGATGCGATATACCTCGGTATCCAGCCCCAACGTGGCCCAGGCGGCGAACAGGTATCCGATCACCAGCCCCAAGGGAATCGCTGCCAACGTCAGCACGGCCAGTTCCCCCAACAGGATGGCGGAAATCTCGGCTCGTGTGAATCCGATCACGCGCAACGTCGCCAGGTCGCGGCTCCGCTCGGCCAGCGAGATCCGCGCGCTGTTGTAGACCACTCCGAATGCGATCACCGAGGCGAACATCATGTTGAAGAAACGGATGTATCCCAGGTTCTCGGCGATCGTGTCCCGAAAACTGTTGACCGACGCCTCTTTGATCGTCACTCCCGCAACTCGCGGCGTGTTCTTCAACGTCCGGTACAAATCGTCGGCCCGGTCGCTTTCGACGGTCAAGAACGCTCCCGTCAGCGACTGGCCCTCTCGCAACAAGCGATTCACCGCGTGCAGGTCCATGTAGGCGTTCGTACCGCCATACTCGGTGATCAATGCCGAAACCGGTACCTCGCGGACCGGTTGATCGCCCTCCAGCACCTCGACCAGAATCCGGTCACCTCGACGCGCCCCCAGCAGTTCGGCCAGTTTGCTGGAAAGCAGCAACCCATCCTCCGGCATCGAAACCAGCCGCTCGTCCTGATCCAGCACGCGATACAGTTGGCCGTCGGGCGGAATGCCCAACAGCCCGACGCGCCG
The DNA here is from genome assembly GCA_007121535.1 of Planctomycetaceae bacterium. Classification (GTDB taxonomy): domain Bacteria; phylum Planctomycetota; class Planctomycetia; order Pirellulales; family Pirellulaceae; genus SKKK01. The sequence goes on from SKKK01000115.1 coordinate 4,807, forward strand.
GGATCGGTGGCCCAAGCGAAACCGGGTCGCGACCGAGCGCATGGGTTCCGCTTGGACCACGCCGGGCAAGTTCCGCAATTCGTGCAACGCATGCGCCGAACTGGGCTCGACCAACGCGACGATGACATCCTGGCGTTGCGACAAGACGAATTGGAAGTGGATGATATAGTTGATCGAATCCAACGTGAAACTGCCCAGGATCAGTACGGCTACGGCCATCGAAATCCCCAGGACCGATAGGCCGGCCTTGATCGGCCGCCGCTCGATCTCGCGAAAGATCATCCGCGCGGCCTGAGGCAGCAGATGGCCCAGGCCGCTGCGGTCGAAGACCGTGGGACGATAGACGGCGGGCGTCTCCGGCCGCATCGCCTCGGCTGGCGGTAAACGGACGGCGCGTCGTACCGAGACCACCGTACCGGCGACCGCTGCCGCACTGCTGATCGCCAACGCCAATACGATCACTCGAGGATCCCACTGGAAACCGAACACCGGAAACCGGTAAAACGTCGTGTAAAGCCGCGTCAACCCCTCGCCCAAGTAACCACCCACCACGACGCCCACCAGCGATCCGACCAACGAGATCAACAGGACCATCTTGACGTAGTGCCAACCGATCTGCAGATCCGTGTAGCCGAACGCCTTGATCGCGGCGATCTGTTCCCGCTGGACGCCGATCAACCGAGTCATCACCACGTTCAACAGGAACGCGGAAACGGAGAAGAAGATCGTCGGGGCGATCAGTCCCATGCTGCGCAACTGCTGGATTTCGTCGGAGATGTAACGGTGCGAAACATGATTCTCGCGAGTGGTCGCACCGCGCGAACCGTATCGCAGCAGCATGTCGTCCAAGCGCTGGATCACCGACGCTTCGGAAGCTCCGCGGGCCAGCGTCAACGCCACGTCGTTGAACGCGCCATCCAAATCGAACGCCGCCGCCAGTTGTTCGTAACTCATCCAAAACACGCCAAAGCGGCGGTCGTCCGGCAGCAAGTTGGCTCCGAAAATCTGGATGACGTACTCGGGCGATAACACGATGCCCACGATGGTCAACTGCTGGCGCCGCCCATTGATTACGGCCGTCACCGAATCACCGATCTGCAACTGGTGCGAATCCGCGAACGCGCGGCCCACCAGCACTTCGCCCGCACGCCCGGGCTCGATCCACCGGCCTTGCTGCAAATGCAGGTCGTTGACCATCGGCTCGCGACGCGGGGGGATCGAGATCAATCGTCCGACCGCCGGTTCCGCCATGTCCGCCACGTCCAACGTCACGTCCATCACGATCCGCGTCTGGACCTGAGACACGCCGGGGATCTCCGCAATTCGCTGGCCCAGCGACCAAGGCGCTCGCTTGACCTGCGAGAACACGTGGGCGAATCGGTACTGGATGTAATAGGACTCCTGCGACCAGCGCAGCGAGGTCAGCGTGCATAAGGACATCACGAACGTACCGACACCCGAGGCGATCACCAGCGCGATCGCCACCGCCTGGCCCTTGATGGTCCAAAGGTCGCGGATCGTTTTGCGATTCAACGCTTTCATGGCATGGTTACCACTGCAATTGGTGAGCGGCTGCTTTGGTCGTGTTTCGATCGATGTGCGTTACGCGGCCGTCCGACAGATGGATCACGCGATCGGCCATCGCGGCGATGACCGAATTATGCGTGATCACCGCCGTGGTCGTTCCCAGTTCCCGGTTGACTCGTTCAATGGCTTCCAAGACCACCACGCCCGTGTGGACATCCAAGGCGCCGGTCGGTTCGTCGCACAACAGCACGTCCGGCCGTTTGGCGATCGCTCGGGCGATCGCGATCCGCTGCTGTTCGCCGCCGGACAACTGCGAAGGAAAATGATCCATGCGGTCCACCAGATTCACCAGCCGCAAGGCTTCGCGAGGATCCATCGGCTGCTTGGCGATTTCGGTGATCAGCGCGACGTTCTCGCGAGCGGTTAAGCTGGGGATCAGGTTGTAGAATTGGAAGACGAACCCGACATGGTCTCGTCGATAGCGAGTTAGCGCGCTGTCAGTCAACTCGGTCAGCTCCTGGTCCAGATAGCGCACCGAACCTCCGCTGGGCACATCCAGGCCGCCCAGGATGTTCAACAGCGTCGATTTCCCGCTGCCCGACGGCCCCAGCAACACCACGAACTCGCCGCGATACAATTCCAGATCCACCCCTCGCAACGCATGCACCCGGATTTGGCCCAACGAATAGACTTTCGAGATCCCTCGGGCTTGGAACACCGACGCCGACGGCGCCATTCTGCCGGAAGTGCTGGTCGTTTTCACGTCGGTAGCGGTCACGATTGAACTCGGTATCACGGGGGTTAAGGCGGCGTGAATTCTGCACGGGGGCCGAATATGTACTGGAATCCACCTTTTCTATTGTAATCATACCGCATGTCGGTGCTCAGACCGGATCGCCACGAAATCGGGATTCCTGAGCTGCGTGGCGCTAGCCACCGGCAAAGCAATTCCTGAGCGGAATGGCGCTAGCCACCGGCAAAGCAATTCCTGAACGGAATGGCGCTAGCCACCGGCAAAAAATGGCCTCCGGATCCCAAACTGCCAGAAGGCCGGAGCCTAACGCCTTGCCGCTCACATAAGCCCCCATCAGTTGCTTCGCGAAAGGTGCGTAGGAAAGCCAAAATAATTTAATTAGGTATTGACATTGACTTGTCCTACTTGCCATCATAGCCTATGGTGAAAGCAGCGCCGTCGGGGTGATGCAAACTGTCTGAACCGATGCTCCCTGAGGATGGAAAGGACTAGTGATGCAACGCAAGGTTTACACGACTGTTCTGGTAGGTCTCACCGTTTTGATCGTAGCGAATGCGGCTGAGGCACGGCGGCCATCGTGGGGGGGGCATGCGGCGGTCGCTGTCAGCCCAGACGGGGAAACCATCGCTGTGGGAGGGGCTGGCCGCACACTCTATATCGTTGATGCCGCAACCATGCAGGTCACCGATCGGCATTGGCACGGCCCGCAGATCGGCGCCGTCGCGTTCAACGCCGATGGCTCGGTGCTTATCATCGAAGACGAGACAAGAACACTCCACCTGCTAGACAGTGGCAGTCGATCGAACATCCGATCTATCAAGGATGCCGACTACATGTCGCTATCGAAGGCAGGCGACCGAATGGCGGTGCTGACCGGCCGAGGCAGAAAGCTGGCGGTCCTATCAACCATGGATTGGAAAGCCGTTGTCGAGATCGAGTTGCCTGATGGTTTCCGACATGGTGGGCATGTCCTGCATCCGGAGGGCGGTCGCGTGGCGATCCTGACTCAAGCGTTCGATCACCCCGTTGATGAGGATGTGGAACCGTCGGCCGATCTGCCCGACGGGCACGCTCGGTTGTTCCAGGACGGCAAAGCCAGCCGGTTGCTCACTTACGATGCCGACAACGGGCAGCTACTCGCTGACCATACTCTGTGGTACACCTCGCAAGGACCAGACAGAACGTCTTTGGCTTTCCTCCAAGACGAAATAATCGTGTTCAACTACAATGCGGTCAACGTCCGCGTCGATGGACAAGGCCGCATCCATCCGCTGGAAGGATTTCCACGATTCGGATACGGGCGGGGGATCTCTGCCGATCACTCGCAGTTGATCACGGGGTCCCTGGCTAGCGGCGCAATCGGACTGCTTTCTGCGGACGACTTCCACGTCACGAAGTTTGCGGTTGCCAACCGAGTTCCGGGATGGCCGGAGTACTTCGCGGGTTTCGCCTTTGCAGCCGATGGCGAAAGCGTGTATGGCGTCACATCGGCTTTCCGCCTGATCCATATTCAGAGCGACGGAAAGATCATCGCCGAGACGCCCGTGTATTGACAATCCGTCTTGCGGAAAGTTTTTTGGATCGAACCTGAGGTTTCGGGTTGCATAGGTGGCTTCGGCCTGGTAGGATGGGGGGTTCGCGGATGTGTTTTGGCACCCGACCACTTCTCCAAACGAAAGGGTATTCAGATGAGCAGTTCATCGAGGACCGAGGTGACGCGCCAAAGCTATGGCAGCCGGATCATGGGATCGATTCGTGGCATCCTTTTGGGCGTTGTGTTGGCGTTGATCGCCTTTCCGCTGCTCTTCTGGAACGAGGGCCGTGCCGTGCGGACGGCAAAGAGTTTGGCGGAGGGAGCGGCGGCGGTCCAGTCGGTTGAGGCGGAGACGATCGATCCGACGAACGAAAGCAAGCTGGTCCACTTGACTGGCCAAGCATCTACTGAAGACGTTTTGCAGGATGCGACGTTCGGGATTCACGAACCGCATGCGATCCGGTTGCGGCGGGTGGTCGAGATGTATCAGTGGCGGGAGACTTCGCAGACTGAAACGCAACGCGAGGTGGGGGGGAGCGAGACGCGGACGACTACTTACAGCTATCAGAAGGACTGGGCAGATTCGCTGATTGATTCGACTCGTTTCCACGATGCCCAGGCGCACCAAAACCCGTCGTCCCTGCCGATTGACGGTCACGAGGATCGAGCAGATCGGGTCACCGTCGGCGCTTTTGTGCTGAGCGAGGGTCTGGTGGGGCAGATCCGGCAAACGGAGGCTCGTCCATTTACTGAAGAGGATCTCGAAGCTTTGCCGGAGCAGGTTCAGGAGCGACTGGGCAGTCGGCAGTTGTCGATTCGCGAAGGCCTGTTGTACGGCGTGGAAGATGCTGCGAAGGATACGATTGGCGATGTGCGAATGCGTTTCGAGGTCACACGTCCTATGACTGTCAGCGTGATTGCCCGGCAGATGGGTGACAATCTGGTACCGTATCCAACACGCGCTGGCGACAGCTTGGCTTTTCTCCAAGCCGGCATGCACGACGCGGACAGCATGTTC
>SKKK01000204.1 GCA_007121535.1 Planctomycetaceae bacterium
CCGTGGGACCTTTGAACTGGACCAGAGTAAACCGGTTCAGCAACGGCAGCAACGAGCCCAGTTCCTGCCGGTTCGCCTCCGTAAGCTGCCCCGCCTCGCGCCGTAGCAGCAAGATATCCACTGCTTGGGTTGTCGCCAATCACTTGCTCGTACTCTCCCTGCGTCACTTCGGTGGTTCCTAAATAGAACGGCTGCGTGATTCGCACACGATGCTTAGGAGTCTCGGCGACTGCCTCCATGGATGCGATATCAAGTTCCTCGACGGCGAACTCCCCGGGTGGGATCAGCATGAATTTCATGCCGATCGAATTTTCGCACTCCACCGGTACGCCCAGATACTCGGCCCAGGCTTCTTGGTGCTGGCGGGCGGTGGCTGCGTCGAAGGGGGCGATGGCCGGTGGCGGTGTTCCCTCCGGTAGATCCCAAGGCGGGAGCGATTGAGCGTCGGAAACTGCTGCTGCGGGCTTGGGCTTCTCCAGGGAGGGGTCCGACTGAGATTCGGGTTCCTCGATGACGGGAGCCGGCAAACCACTGATGGGTTCCTGGGTCACCGTGGCGCCTTCCGGTGCTCGAAACCGGGCGATTTCTTGGCCGTCCTTGTCGCGGATGATGACCCAGATGCCCAGCAGCAACAGCAGAAATGCTGCGGAGCCGGCGGCTGCCAACACCCGCCAGTCCTGCCACCAGGGCGGTTGGGGCCCGCGCGAACCGCCCCGCGTGCCCGAGGACGCGTGCTGAGGACCCAGCAACTTCGGTTGGACTCGGCTGTCTGTGCCTACCTGTGCCCCGGACCAATCCAGAGTCTGATCGGTATCGGCAACCGGCGCCGGGGCCGTCCGGACCCGCGCGGCTGCATCGGCTGCCGGACGCTTGCGTGACGTCTTGCGTCGGCTGTTCTTCCCGGATTCCAGGCCCTGCAGAAACTGTTCCAGACGCATGTCCTCGGTAACCGCTGGCCGGACCAGCGACGCCGAACTCGCTTCGCCCGTCCGCAATTGCTCCAGGTCCGCGATCACTTCCGACATCGCTTGGTAACGTTCTTCCGGTGTCTTTGCCACCATCCGCCCGAAGACGGCGTCCAACGCCGGAAAGACCTGCGGGCATGCCGCACGCAAAGACGGAATCGGTTTGCTCTGAGTGCCAGTAGCTTCTCCACAGTCGTATCCCCCTTGTACATCGCTCGGCCGGTCAGCAGATACCAGAGTGTCACTCCCAAGCTGTAAATGTCCGCCCGGCCGTCGGCTCGCTTGGTGTCTATCGCTTGTTCCGGAGCCATGTAGTCCACCGTTCCCATGACTTACGCCGTGCTCGTGGGCGTATTGCAGCCCGCGAGCCGCCTGCAAGATGCAGTCCACAGCCTGGTCGACCGACAGCGTGCCATGCTGTTTGACCAACGCTTGAAGATCGCTGCCAGGCACGTACTCCATGACCAGGAAATGCGTCCCGTCCGCCTCGTCGGCGTCATAGGCCACTACGATGTTCCCGTGGTTCAGCCGCGCCGCCGCTTTCACTTCGCGCTGGAATCTGGCCAGCGCCTCGGGCGTCCGCACCAGCCGCGCGGCAAGGACCTTCAAGGCCACCACGCGATCCATCCGCTGGTGTTCGGCCTTCAGCACCATCCCCATACCGCCTTCGCCCAATTTGTCCTGGATCACATAGTTGCCCAGCACCAGCGTCTTGCTGCGTCCGGCGTAGAACTCCTTGGCTTGATGAGCCGTCAGCTTCTTTTGGCGGACCAGTTCGCGAGCCAATTGCTGGCTATCCTGCGGCTGCCGCCCTTCCGGCAGCCCCGCCAACCAATCGGGCATGTCGCAAGCGTGCTTTGGGTGGCCGTTTCGAACGGCACTTATCTGAAACCTGGGTGGCACCTATCTGTCCCATCGGCCGAATCTCAAGCCGGCTCGGCGCCGTCGGCGGATCGGCCACCGCCCGAGCCGGCAACGGTTCTCACGCAAGACTCAGCCCAGACGCCCGCGTCTATCCTTTCTTCTTCGGTCGGCAAGACTGCGCATGCTACCCGCGCAGACCAGCCGCCTTGGATCTGGCCGACGGTCGGGAGCATCTTGATGTTGATCGCCATCATCTGGATAATGGTCATCGCCCGTCGAAGCTGACGGACGGTGCGATTCCCGTTGATCCCACCATTGGTTGGTACACCGTCCCGTACTGAAACATCGTTGCCACTTCGTCACCCGAAGCGTGAGCGAGATACCGGGGACGGCTAAAATTGACTTTCCCAATGTTCGGTTCCTTGGACTTCCGATTTTCCCACCGCTTTCCTAGGAGTGAAACGATGAAAAGATTCTTGATCGGGGGCGTTTTGGCTGTCGTTTGCGGCGTGTGTCCCATGGTTCCACGGATTACCGTGGCCGCTTCGGCGGGGGAGTTGGAGCCAACGGAGGTCACCATCGCGGCCGAGGTTCTTGCGGAAGAAGCGGCGCAGACGGCGCGCGAGCTACTCCAGCAAAGCGGTATCCAGGGCGGGCTGGTGGTGCATGCCGGGTGTGGCGAGGGCCGATTGACAGCGGCACTGGGGGGCGGCGAGGCTTATCTGGTCCACGGTCTGGAAGAAGAGCCGGGGCGACGGGAACGGGCTCGCGAGCACATCCGGTCCCAAGGCCGCTACGGTTCGATTGCGATCGGGGCTTGGAACGGCAGCCATCTGCCGTATGCTGAGAACCTGGTGAATCTGCTGGTGGTCGAGCAGACGGTCGAGCTGTGCTCGGAGGAGATCATGCGAGTACTGGCTCCGCTCGGGGTGGCTCTTTTGAAACAGGACGAAGGTTGGACCAAGTTGGTCAAGCCGTGGCCGGCCGGGTTGGACGAGTGGACGCATTACCTGCACAACCCCAGCAACAATGCGGTGGCGGCGGATGCGGTGGTGGGGCCTCCGCAACGGGTGCCGAGTTCGATCAAGTTATGCCGACGACCCTGGCGGTGGCCGAGGGTCGCGTGTTCTTCCAAAATGCGACCCACGTGGTCTGCCTGAATGCGGCGGACGGGCAATCCGTATGGCAGGCGGCTCGGCCGATCTGCCGCCGCCGACCCGCTTGGACCGCCCCCACCCTGGTCGTGTACGACGGCGTCGTGTTGTCAGCCGATCGCGGCATCAGCGATCAGCAACAAGACGATGACCCACAGGCGGAACTTCAATGGACGGTGACCAGCCAGGGCGGGATCTCGCCGCCCGGGGAACTGATCGCATTCTCTGCCCGAGACGGCCAGCAGCTTTGGTCGGCACCTTGCCGCGAGGGTTACAACGCACCGGTGGACGTGCTGGTCGCTGGGGGATTGGTCTGGACGGGCGACCTGGTCGGGGCGGGCGCCCCGGGTATCGTGGCGGGGCGCGATCCCCGGACCGGCGAGGTGCGGCGCAGCCGTCCTCCCGACAAGGAATTCTATCAGCCGATCATGTCGCATGCCCGCTGTTACCGCCACAAGGCCACCGACCGGTACCTGATCACTGGTCGTTCGGGGGTCGAGTTCGTCGACCTGGAAAGCGGTCAAGCCCTGGCGCACCATTGGGTTCGGGGCGAATGTCAGTACGGGGTTCTGCCCTGCAACGGACTGTTGTACGTACCGCCCCACCCCTGTGCCTGCTTCATTCTGGCCAAGCTGAATTCGTACCATGCGCTGGCTTCCGAACCGTTGCCTCGGGCAGATCAGGAACCCGGGGCGGAATCGCGGTGGGAACGTGGTCCGGCTTTCGAGGCGGTCGAACCGCAGGAGTTGCCGCAAGGCGACTGGCCGACCTACCGGTACGGTCCCGCGCGGGAAAGCGCCACGCCCGCACGCGTCTCTGCCGATTTGGCTCCGGCTTGGCAAGTCTCGCTGCCGGGACCGCTGAGCGCCCCTGTGTCCGCTGGCGGCCGCGTGTTGGTCGCGTCGATCGACACCCACACCGTGTACGCACGGAATGCCGACAACGGCGATCCGCTGTGGCATTTCACTGCGGACAGCCGCGTCGATTCGCCGCCCACGATCTGGAACGGTCGCGTGCTGTTCGGATCGGCCGACGGCTGGGTCTACTGCCTGCGCGCCGCAGACGGCCTACTAGCTTGGCGGTACCGCGTGGCCCCGACCGACCGCTTGGTCACGGTCCACGGACAACTGGAATCCGCTTGGCCCATCCACGGCAGTGTGTTGGTCCTGGACCAGGGCCCCGATCAGGCCGTGGTTTACGCCAGCGCCGGCCGCTCGGGCTATCTCGACGGCGGCATCGTCTTGGCACGACTCGATGCCCAAACCGGTCAGGAATTCTCCCGCACGTGGCTGGACAGCCGAGACCCGGAGACCGGCGGCCAGCCGCATCCGTTGAAGCGGCCGGCACCCGGCTTCAGCATGCCCGGGAACCTGAATGACATCCTCTCGGCCCAACACGACTCGGTCTTCATGCGACACCAGCGTTTCAATCTGGAGGGTCAGCCGCAAGCCGAAACGCTGCCCCATCTGCACAGCCCGGCGGGATTCCTGGACGATTCCTGGTGGCACCGCACCTATTGGGTTGTCGGCACGGAGATGCACAGCGGCTGGGGCGGCTGGCCCACCCTGGGCACGCAAGTCCCCAGCGGTCGGTTGCTGGTGCTGGACCAAGATACGGTCTATGGGTTCGGACGCGACCGATACCACCGCGATGGTAGCCATGTCGGACTGGGCCGAGCCGCATATCGGTTGTTTGCTCGACGTCTGGATGCCACACCGCGGCGCGATGAGACTGCCCAGACGTTTTTGTGGGAACAGTCGGTGGAACTCCTGGTCCGCGCGATGGTGTTGAGCGACGAACGGCTGTTTGTGGCCGGTCCGCCCGACGCCCCTAGCCCGCAGGATCCGTTAGCTGCCTGGGAAGGCCGTGCGGGAGGGCTGTTGTGGGTAGTCGATCCGGAAACCGGCGAACGCGTTGCAGCCTATTCGCTGGACGCTCCCCCGGTCTTCGACGGGATGATCGCCACCCCCGGAAAACTGTTGTTCGCTACCACAGACGGCCGCTTGGTGTGCTACAAGGAACAAGCCAACGAAGCAGGCTTCCATTGATCTCGCGATCCCCGGATTGATATCGCTTTGGAAACAGGCTTCGCGGGATCAGATGTGCTTGACAGGCAGACGGCCGCCGCCAATAGCGGCAGCCGGTCCCGTCGACAGCAGCGGCGGCTTGTGCACTAATGCCGTCTTCCGTTCACAACCTTCCTGGAATCGAAATCGTAGAGAAAGGCGCCCAATTGATGCCAATACCCAAACCAAATGAAGCGATCCGAGTTGCCGTCTGGGGCGTTGTATTCGCGCGCATCGCCGTCTGTACGGCGACGGAACCGGAAAATGCGGAGGAACGCATCACGCGGCAAGCGGTCGTTTCGAGCGTCGAGGATTCGTCAACAGCCTCGGTCGGGTTCGCGGTTCGTCATGTTACTTCCGCTGCCAGCGAGTTGGGGAGTATCGAACAGAGCGAGCGGGAATTGCCGGTGGTGGGCCAAGCGGACGTGGTGGTCGCCGGGGGCGGTGTCGCCGGGGTTGCGGCCGCATTGCAGTTGGCCCAGTCGGGGATGTCGGTAATTCTGATCGAACAGCGCAACCAGTTGGGATTCGAGTTCACAGCCAGCTATCAATGCCAGACCTTGGGCGTAGCGCCGCCAAGTACGGCGCCCATGGCCAAAGGCATCTGGGAGGAATTGGCGGCCCAGCGAGGGTGGTCGGGCCGTCGGGTCGATCCGCACAGATTGCGATCTTATCTTCATCAGCGCGTGGCCGATGAGCCGAAGGTGACGACTTATTTGTTCTCGATGCCCACCGGCGTGATCTCGGCGGGTGATCGCGTCTGCGGGGTTGTGTTTTCGAGTCATAACGGCCGCCAAGCGGTCTTGGCCAAGACGGTGATCGATGCGACGTTGGACGCCAGGATCGCCCGCGCAGCCGGTTGCCAGCTTGCCCGAGACTTGACGGGAGCGAAAACAGCCAGGCGTTTCCTCGCCATAGGTCGCACCGAGAACCTTCCACGGGGCCCCCGGCCCATGCCCCGGGAACACGGATTGGCCGACGACCGCATCGTGGTTCACGACGGCTTCCTGGAATTGGCCATCCGGACGGTGGTCGGCGAAGACTTGGCAAGCGACTTGTCCGCGGTCGAATTGCAGACCATGGAAGCCAGTTTCGCGGTACGCGACGCATTGGAGGCCGACGGAGCCAAGTTCAGCAGTTTTGCCGTGGGGCCGGAGGCTTGGATCGACGAGCTGCCGGTTGTGGTCTGCCGGACGCGACGCAGCCAACAAGAGATCGATTCGATGGACTTTTCCCGCGCGGGTGTGCTGGTGCCCACCGGTGTCGAGGGCTTGGTCGTTACTGGGCGGATCGCCGACGCGCATCCTACCATGAGCGATCTGGCGACGCTGCTGACCGTGGGCGATGCCGCAGGCCAAGCCGCCGGCGAAATGAGCCGGAAGATCGCCGACCTGCCAGCGACTCGAAACAGCCAGAAACCTCGTGCGGATGGCGCGATTCGCGAGTTGCTGGAAGGGCTCGAGCCGGGTCAGACTTACCCGACGATCACGCAAGGTGCTGTCGGATTGCCGATCCGAGGCCAATACGACGTGTTGGTGGTGGGTGGCGGCACATCCGGCGCGATCGCGGCCATTGCGGCGGCACGTCAAGGAGCCCGGACCGCCGTGATCGAGGTTTTGCCCAATCTGGGCGGCACTAGCAGCAATCGCGTGAACAGTTACTACTGGGGTGTGCCGTGGAAGAGCCGCCTGAGGCAAGAGTTGGGTGACCGCATCCGATTGACAAAATCCACCGGCACCGGGCCGCTTGAAAAGGTCCGTTTTTCGGGCGAAGACAAGAAGTTCGCCCTGCAGCAGCTTGCGGTTCAGGCGGGGGTGGACATCTACTACCAAAGCTTTGCGGCCGGGGCGGTGCTGGACGACAACCGAGTAACCGGAGTTGTTGTCGAAAACACCGCAGGCCGTCATGTCCTGTTGGCCCACGTGATCATCGACGCCACCGGCCATGCCTCCATCGCCGCGGCGGCCGGGGCTCCGATCCAAAAGGGCCGCTGCAGCGACGGATTCTTGCACGAAATCGAACATGGGCCGCTTCGCGATCCCACTCACCCCGGTGACATTTCCCTATCGTACCTGCACGCACCTTCGCCCTCGGTCAGCCTGAACATCCGCGAGAGCCGCCGCATCCTGGGCGATTACGTCGTGACCTTCGAAGATGCCATCCACGAGCGACGTTTTCCCGACACCATCTGCCGGTGGCGTTCCAACTACGACACTCATTTCCCGAGTTCGGCCAATCAGAGCGATTTGGCCCAGGATTGGACTGCCCTGCTCGGGTTGTGGCGGCGTCCGATTATGGGCAGCATCCCTTACCGCTGCCTGTTACCGCAAGGTCTCGAAAACATCCTGGTGGCCGCCAAAGCGTACTCGACCGACCACGATGCCTTGATCGGAGGCCGGATGCAGTCCGACCTGGAACATCTGGGCGAAGCAGCCGGCGTGGCCGCCGCGATGGCTTGCCAACTGAACGTTCCACCGCGTCAAATCCCGGTCGATCGGCTGCAAGACGAATTGGTGCGGCTGGGCGTTTTGCGCGATCAGGACGTGCCCGACCGGGCGATCAGCGGTGGCCCGTCCCTGGAAGAACTCCATCGTCAGGACCTCTGGCGCGCGGAGCGAGAACAGCAGTACCCACCGTCGTCCGCACCGCTGACGGTGGACGAAGCGGTCGATCGACTGGGCACCCGGCAGGCTCTGGACGGCATGGTGCCGCTTTACTTGGCCGGCGACCAAGCCCGTGACCGGCTCCGCCCGTTCTTGACCGGCGACCACGGCCCCGCTCGTGACGAGGCCGCATTGCTCCTGGGCATGTTGGGGGACCGAACCGCCGTGCCCGTGCTGATCGAATGGTTGGAAGATCGTAATGTTCGCCGGTTTGCCTATACGTTGCCCGAGGCATCGCACCGTCCTTCCCTGCCCCTGTATTGGTCGGCAGTTATCCTGCTGGGCCGTTTTGGTGAGCAGCAGGCCGTACCCGCCATGCTGGAACTGCTCGGCAATCCACCGCCGCCGAAAGAACTGGCCGCCGCACACCGGGCGAACTACAACGACGACATGTTCGAAGGCATCGACCACTGTCCTCCGCCGTTGGCCTCGTTGATCATCGTGGCGCTCGGCCGCATCGGCGACCCCAGCGCCGTCGATGCCATCCGCCCGTACTTGGCCGTGTCCCGGCAGCCCGCCGTGCGCGAGGAAAACCGGGATTTCGAGACGTCGTGGGCGATCCGGACCAATGCAGCTTGGGCACTGGCTCAACTGGGAGACCCATCCGGCAAAGCGGTCCTAAAGGAATTGCTCGAAGCCGACCAAGCAATGCTGCGCGAGTACGCCCGCGATCTGGCCCGAAGGGTCAGACCTCGTTTTTCGTTTTCTTGGTTTCCAACCCGGCGAGTCAATGGGACGATGTCTTCAGCAGGGGCGACCAGTCCCCCAAACCCCCTGGGTTTTTCGCTTTGGGCCGAAAGCGTGTGGCCCTGAGGGCAAGCCCAGGCGAACACCATAAAGCAGACCTGCAGACTTGGGACAGCGAACCGAAAGTCCGAATCGTCGAAAGCGCGAGCGAACATCTCGGGGGGCGTCGACGATGGCATCAAAGCGCGCATCAACAGCCGAGCGAAATCGTTCTCCCAGGGCCAAACGACCGACCCTCGTACCAGTCGATCGCAGCCGAAATGTCGTCGGCCACCGCCGGGTGATAGCGAAGCCGATTAACTATTTCGGGTGTCGACTTGACGCCAAAGCTTCTCCCGGCTCAGTGACATGGAGGGATGCGCATCGAGGTCTGCCGCGCGGCGGTCTGCCTCGACGCGATGCCACTGCGGTAATGGGAAGGACACGCCGGATTGGCCGATGTCGTCCCAGAACGCCTCAACCACGTGAAGTTTCTCCGCAATGGGGAGTCTGTGCCGTTCCTTCAGGGCACACCACCGCGCCTCGCAACATTCCGAACACCGGCGGGATCGCCCGTTCCAATCGCGAGCGGCGTGGACATCGAACGCATTCGGCGATGCAAAACGCCGTAGCGGACAGCTGTCGGATGCACTGCATGGCTATTTTACAACGCGGACACATCGGCCCCGACGACTCGGCAGCCTCGGGAGGAACTTCTTGGCTGACCCGTGTGTCGCCGGGACACACATCGCTGCTGACCGAGGCGTCTGCCAGGGAAAAGATCATTGGCGGGCCGGTCGATCGTTTAATACGTTCGCAGTTCGGCCAGCAGTCGGGGCGATGCGGACACCATGCGATCCTGGCTTAGTTCAACGTTACCGATCACGGGGCGGCGACGAGAAGCTGTCCACTTCAGTCCCGCCCGACTTCGCCGCTCCCGCGCATCGGATTGTTCGTGCATGGATCATATCCGATCGCGCCAATAGCCCGGACGCCGCTTGGCGTGCGCGACCGCCACGTCAAGCACCCTGTCATCTACCAATCGGTAGACGATTCGGAACGGGAACTTCTTGACGGGGCACTCGCGATGCACACCGTCAGGACTCGCGAACCGCAACGGATTAGCGACGACGTTCGCCAAGGCCG
>SKKK01000561.1 GCA_007121535.1 Planctomycetaceae bacterium
CCTTCCGCATCCGCCGCTTGACCATCCGGCTCATGTCGTCCGCCGTCATCCCGGAATCCGTCAAACGTCCAGTCCGGCGGATCGCCGACCGGAACAACGGGCTGTCCGCGGGCAGCGAGCCGATCCCGGCGGCTGCAACGTATCCGGACAGGAACTGCCGCAGATCGTGGCGCACCGGAATCTCGCGCGACTTACCGCCTTTTTCGGCGAATCGCAAGCAGTATTGGTCCCCGGCATCGAAGTAATCCCGCATCCGCAGCTTGGCCACCGCCCCGACCCGTGCCGCCGTGTAGACCAAGATCCCGATGATCGCCCGGTCCCGCAGTCCGACCACCTGGCCCGTATCGATGCTCTTCAGCAACCGCCGAGCCTGTTCGACGCTAAGGATCGGCAAAGAAACAACTGTCCGATGTCCCCTCTCCCTCGGTGGGAGAGGGTAGGGTGAGGGGGAAGAAAGTGCGGCAGTTGTTTCTTTGCCGATCCTAGATCTCCGGCGTTTTGCCCTCGACCACCTGATACCGCTGGGCACGCACCGAGGCCGCCGGGTTCAGGATGACCGCGTGCCGGGTCACCAACTGGTCGAAAAAGTGCCGCAGCGCGGCCAGATGCAGCTTCTTCGTAGGCGCCGAGCCCGGCAGCAAGTCCAAATAGACCCCCACATCGCGCGGAGCGATTCGAGGCAAATTCAGCCCCCGGCCCTCGCACCAAGCCAGAAACCGCCCCACCGCCCGGCCGTAGGCCCGTCGAGTGTGTTCGTTCCGGATTCTGCCGAACAGGAACTCTTCCCAAGCGAATTCAGCCGCCGGACCACCCGCAACCACCAACCCCGGCAGATCATCCGTTCTCGCCCCGCCCAGGGCCGTCAATGCCCGAGTTTCGTTGGCCACGCAAAGTTCCATCGGTTCCCTCCGCTCGTATCGCCCCGATCGCCGCCGCGATCCTCACCCGGCGCCGGCACCCTGCTCGATATACCCAGCGACCGCTCGACATACCCAGTCACCGCTCGACACGTCATTCCATCGTTCGCCGATACACGCCTCCGCTGGGGATACCCAGCAAACGAATCACGCACCCAGCAAGCCGGAAATCCCGCCACCGGTGATTTTCCGAGGCAATCGATCAGCTTCCCCAATAACGCCTGATAACGTCCTTTATCAGGCACTACCTACCACACTCGGGAAGGGGATGGCAAGCGATTCCAAGACTAGCCCGAGCCTCTACCGTCCGAGGGTTCAAGCCGACGCACCGGTTCTGCACCACCGCGAAAACGCACCCTGGCAGACGACTGTGGGAAGACGACAAGTTGGCAAGCTCGCACCATTGACCCTAAGAGAAGCCAGAACCCAGAAAGAGCAAAGCTAGAGAACCCGATCCCCTTAGCGTTCAGCTCAATTGGCACCCTCTTTCCAAACGGATACTCCATTCGCGACTCGTCTTTCAACCGATGTTCTTTTCCCGGTAGTGACCATCCGAATGGATCGTGGGTCTCGCCGCGCACCATTCTCGACAATCACCTCTCCGTCATTTTACGAAACGCTCCAAACGACACGAAGCGCCCTCTGTTGGTCGCCGCCCTTGGACTGGCCCCCTTGCCCCGTCGGACCCCCGGGCCTGCATCTCTTTCGCATGCGTCCCACCATTGGTGACACTAGTACTCAGAAGGGGCGTCGAATGATTTTGAAAAGGGACTTGAATTGCATCTGGGTAATCCCAGCATCTGAAGCGTCGTTTTCGTCCTGCCTGATCCGCCGTGGTCCCGGCCCTGCTGGCTCAGGCCGGATAATCACGTCAGTATTCTCCATGTGGTCTACATTGGCTAACTCTTGATCGGATCGTTACAAGACTTGTAACGGGGAGATGATGGCCCCCTCCTCTTTCAACGTGGCTTGGTCCGCATTGCCTCGGCACAACTCCACCATGCCTTCCTGAAACCCTATGGCCGCAACCAAACAAAGGAAGGCATCTGCTCCGTCAGGATCGTGGTGCTTGGAGCCGGTACGATACGTCTCGCAGAAACTCCGAACCTCAGGATCAAGCTCCAAACTGATGCCCTGGTTCGAGAGATACTCGACCGCATGACCCAGGCAGCGGACGGAATCCGTCTTATAGCTCCCCTGAAAGCCGATTCTCGTGCCAATCGAACTGGGATAAGTCTCGAAAGCGGTTCGGGGACCAGGAGTCGGCAAGGAATCCAACACCACCGTGTAGCCGAACGCCTCCAGCTTGCAGAGCAGAGTCACCCCAGCAAGCGTCATGGCGAAGACATTTTGATACATGTGCTTCAACGGCGGGCTTCCTCCAGTCGCTTTGTCGGTGGCCCTACTTTCCCAGAATCGTTTATCCCGCCATGCGTCGAACCGCTTCATGTCTTCTAGCTTAGCGTTGGCCTTGTCGTTGGCAAATTCAAGCCGTAAGCGGCTACTCACAAACGCTGCCCATGCTCGGCGGGTCATGAACGGTCTTGTGTTCAAGGCCCGTGCAAAACCCGAGTCCTTGAGCAGCGACACCGGGATCGAAAACGGAAAGTCGAAGGCGGCGGTCTTGACCGTGTTGTCTGTGGAGAGGGCATCGGCCAAGCTGGGCACCGTCCATCCAGGACGACCAATAGGCCATTTCCGGTCCCCAGCAAGCCATCGCACGAGTCGGGCATTGCGACCGTATGGACGAACGGCGTAACGTTTCGCACTAATCTGTACGGCTTCGATCAGGATGATTTTCTTCGCCTGATCTCCAGCACGGAGCGGGACGCCGAAGTCGCAACCGATGAGCTTCGGTGCCGTCCACTCCACAACCCCCAACATCATCCCCAACGACTCCTCATCAGCCAACCGGTGCTCCGTCCCAACCTCGATCAGCCCCGATGATGGCAGCCCGCTGTTCCTGACCAGTTCTTCAGAATCAGGAAACGGCACGGTCTCATCGGCCTTGCTGTGCAGGATCGTAGTCTGCGGCTTCACCGTGGTCGCCGTTCCCCAACGTTTCCACGCTGGGCAAAGCAGGACCAGCGGCGTGTCGCTGGTGCCGATGTTCATGGCCACGGCACCGCCACGGCTGGAGCCGACAACAACGTCGGGCTTGCCCTGGTCGAACTCGGCTTGGGCGATGCGGACGGAGGCATCGAAGTCGTCGTCGGGCAGGGCTGGATTCAAGACCTCGTGGCCGTGGCCCTTCAGATAGGTCGGCTTCAGACCGCCTGGTGTCGATTGCCAGCCGTGGAGGAAGAGGATTTTCATGGGGATATGCCCTCAGTGGACAATCCCAGCGATTCGCAAAGTCTTTCGAAGTTACTGGTTACTTTAGCTTCTACATCATCTACCGACACGGCCCATCTTGCAGCGATGCCTTCAATCACCCTACCCACATCGAGCGGTCTGACCGGCATTCTGCCTGCTTTCACGTAAGGCCCATCTGTCTCCGTCAAGACACGATCACGAGGAACTCGGTCCAGCACACTTGGTCCCTTCTTGGCTTCGAGCATAGCCGTGTTGAAAGAGAGATAGTGTCCAGAATCGATCACTCGTGCCAGCGTAGGCATCGATCCGGTGTACCAGTGAAAAACGCACTGTTTCACATTGTACTGTTCAAGAATCTCCAGGACATCTTCCGCCGATCCTCTTGAATGCAGGGTTACGAACTTCGGATTTCGGGACAACGCTTCTGCGATAGCGTGAAATGCTTGCAGTTGTTTCTCTCTGGACGACATGCCTTCCTTCGAGTAGTCCAAGCCAATCTCACCTACGTATTGTGCCCTCTCAAGCAGCGAAAGAAACAGCGGAAGCTCCCGCATGTTGTCTGCCGCCGTAAGCGGGTGGAATCCAAGTGCTGGCCTGACGTACCGCATCGAGCCGATATGCGAAGCGGCCATCTCGAAATGACTTGGCACATTCGTCACCGCTATTGTCACAACCCGGTAGTTCTCGCACTGTGTTGCGAGCCCCATGGGATCAGGAAAGCGGTCAATGTGGCAGTGTGTGTCGATCAGCACGATTACCTCGAACGTTGAGCCCCGCTAGATTTCTAATGGCCGTGTTGCCTTTGTCCAGTAGAAGCTGTCGAATTTCATCCATGGCACGACTGACCGTCGAAGCATGTTCGAGAACTTCTAGTGGCGGCAGAGGACCGCTGGCGATCAGCATCTTGGCAACGAACTCACGAGAGTGGTTGCACCTTAGAAATGAACAACATGCACGGAGATCATCCGCCGAATCGCAATCAGGATCCGCAGTTCTGACCTCGCCGGTACAAATGTCGTTACCGTACACCTCAGTGTCAAGCCCCACCTTGTGAAGTGCAGCACGACGGTAGATACACGGCATACAGCACCCACATGAACTGGCATCTCGGCGGACCCACCAACTCCTGTGGCCTCGCTTGGCACAAGAATTGCTCAGAACCGCCGCTCTCGTCAGCACATCCTGGTTCCTGCACTCCAACACCGCCTCTCCTTTGGTCTTGGCCAGCAGCGGGTTCTGAAGCGGGTGGTGCAGGCCAACATGTTGAAGCCAATCTTGAAGCAGTTTCAAGTAGTATGGATGCGCCGTCCTGGTCGAACAACTCCCACGCCGAGCCGGGGTTAGTGGAATGTTCAACGCTATTGTTCCATTCTCTGGAATGAGCAGTGGTACGCCCTCACCCAGATGTTCGGCGACCAATACTCCTAGAGCAACAAACAGCAACGACCGGCTCCGCATCGTAACTTCTAGGGCCTTTCCTGAATGACCAACTCCCATCCTTATCGGCTCACAGCGACCTCGATACACGGTGCTCAACACGCCAGCCAACTGCTTCTGATCCTTCTCGACGCCGCCGATGTTTGGGTCATGATGACCGACTAGGCAGATCCGCTCGTCGTCAGTCTCCTCAAGCCAGTCAATCGCCCCAATCAACGAGTCAAGGCCCCCAGAGAAAAGGCAAGCAACAGCGCCCCGAGCGAACCTCGGTGCAATTCGGGGCCTCCTTTGCCTTCGTCGCCTGCGAACGATTTGAGATGAGCGATCTGTAAACCGCATCCGCCATTTGTCGCCGCTGAGGAAACTCACACATTCATTGATTGTATCTGCTGTCTCTTTCCAAGTGGCTGGATTCGCCACCGGGATTGTCACGTCAAAATGCCTTCCCCAGCCATCGGTCGAGCTTGAACGTGCAGTCAGTTTGTCCAGTGAATAGACACTCGCTGCCACTAAGAGTAAATCAAGTGCCGTGTCGGAGGGTTGGCGTACCGCCTTCAAAAGTGCCGTAAAGTCAAAATAGAGATCAGAAATTGCTTCTCCATCAGCGCAAAGGGAAATTAAAGCACCTTCATGCTGCGTTACCTTACTCGGCGAGATTTCTACAAATGCTTCCATGATGCTACTCGAACACTGCCAGGGTGTTTTGCATGATCAGACTTGCCACCGTATCAGCTTCCTTCCCGAACCAATCAACTTGTGCGAGATCCAATCCGAGGGTCTTGTGTTTGAGATCTGACTTGATTACGTCTCTTATCGACTGCAAGAAGGAGTTCGCCTTTATGTCGCCGTGCTTCTTGACAAGTTGCCCGAAGAACACCCGACAGAATTGTTCGAACAGGTAGTTGCCAAAGTAAGACATCATCAGTTCCCCCAAACCATCCCCGTCCATCTGCGACCTCAAAATGGCCTCAAGCTCGTCGGGTGTTGCCGCATCAGCGCAGATCTCGTCAAGCGTCCTCGACAGGGCGTTTCTAGCATCAACAGAGTCGATGTCGCCATCAGTTCCGCCACACAATGACACGATGCCAAGCAAGATCTCTGTTACGGACTTACCGATCAGATCTTGAAAGCCGCTATCCCGTAGTGCCGAATCCAGCCCTTCCGTAGCCACTGCGGAGATAAATCCTCCGAGAGACCGGGCGGCATTTCGAGCAGTTCCACCACTACCGAGTTGTCCTCCACCCCGAGACATCCGACTCGCACCCCCGCTCATGGAAACGTAATCTCGGAGAAGTTCACGAGATTTGGCAGGTGTCAGCGACCGCCCGCCTGAGCGTGTTACATCGCCCTTGACATTGCTCCAGTTCGGTGGTGCGGCATAGTCGGCAGAAGTCCCCATCTGTCTAGCCTCTCGCCTGCTTGGTCATGCCTGTGATCATCTTGCCAACCTTTGTGTTCGTTTTCTTTAGATCCGCAAGCAGGCCAGCGAACGTTGGATCGAGTTCCGGCTTTGCCTTGCAGAGGGTAAGCAGATCGCCGCCAACGGCAGGTGGGATTTCCGAGGGAGGAACGTCACTGATCGTTTGAGCCATTCGGCTTGCTGCACCTGGGACATTTGATTCCACCAATGACCGGAAAGCGTCGTAAGCCGTCTTCTCCGAAGGATGTTGCTGGACGTTTCGCTGCAACAAATCAAGTAACATCTCGACTTCGGCATCACCAAACGTACTCGCCGCCGTCGTGGCTTCTCGTTTCGTCGAAGTATTGTCGCCTATTAGCCCCTCGAAGACCCTGCGAACGACCGGGGGTACCATGGATATGCCAGACATCGACGATTGAAGTCGATCTCTTGCGATCCAGAAATAGTCACGCAAGTCGAGCCCAGAGAGCGACGGCTTCATTCTGATCCACCGCACCAACTGAGGAGTTGACCATTCCTCGGGAACCACGATGTCTTTACTGCCCTCTGTTTCTTTCCCAGAGAGCACGTACTCGAACTTGGCAAACTCTTTAGGGATGCCATCTTGGGAAGCCTGCCAATCGAACACCTGACGAAACCGCTTCTCGTGCGTGTACTCAAGGATCATCAACTTGACGAGAACGTCGTCCCTGATGTTGTCGAGTTTGGCAACGTGAGCAAGCTCTTTTCGCAACACGAAAGCGTTTAAGAAGCGTTTGACTTGGCGAGGATTGCCCTTGAGTCCCTCTGTAATCAAGGGTGCCGCTCCCGCAGAAAAGGTCAAAGCCTTGGCGAGATCTTCAGGCAGGGGCGATCTTCCATCGCCGTTGAGTGCCGCTTCGACTGCTGAGTAGCCAAACACCGTGTACCGGTTCGTTGCACGCTGTCTATCGCAGGCGGTGACGGCTTGCTGGAAAAGGTCTTCGGACAAATGGGACTGACAAAACAGCAATGCCATGTAGCTCTCGATTTCTGCTGGCGACAACCGAGGTAAACGATACGGATACTGGATGAGCTTTTCGAGGTAATCCGTCACAACCGTCGGGGCTTCCTCTTCAATACTGTCGCCGTGATCCTTGTACTTCCATGCAATAGCGTGCCGAACGATGCGGGGATCAGCGCCGATAACGAAAGCTGTGCGATCCACGTTAAGGAACAGTTTGATGGCTTCGAGATTCTCGATGATGCGCTCTGGCGAGCATCGGTCAAGGTCATCAATTAAGACGACGAGCGAATCGATGTCACTGTCCTTGAGTAGCCCCGCAAACTCGTCTCGGAAAGTGCGAACGTTTAGTGGTCCAGGGCTGGATTGGTCCTTCTTGATCAAACCTTCCCAGTCAATCTTGCTGCTTTCGTGGTTCTCAATATGTTCATTAGATGAGGCGGATGCCGACTGACTATCGCTCGACACAGCCGCAGTTTGGCTCGACCACGGGAGCAAGCCCCCTGCGGAGGCAAGTAGCGACGGAACAACGGACGCCCCGCCAGTCGCATAGGCCGCAATCGCTGGAATGGCGACATGTTTGAGGCCCAGGTGTGCTACACGCATCCAATTCACAGACTTAAGCAGTGACGCACACTTGTCTCGCACCTTCGGTCCAAATCGTTTGTGCTCACCCAATGCGACCAGCACAGAGCTTAGAATGGCTGATTTGGCATCATCGTAGCCTTCAAACAGCCAGCCATTGAAGTAGAGGCAGGCAATGCGCTCGCACTGTCGCCTTTCGGCAGAATCTTCCTTCCACCGCTCTGGCTCGAATGACTCCTCAAGCATCTTCATGAGGCTCGTCTTCCCACCACCCCAATCTGCAAACACGCCCATCGTCACGGGCAAAAGACTCGGGTTTGTCACGACGTTGCGGATCAGATCGGCATGGACACGAAAACCTAACAGGTCGAGTGATGTTTCGTTGTCGGTCCACATGGGTTTCGCCTCTTGAGTTGGTGTTGGAAATGTTCGTCGCTCAAAACAACTGTTTCTGCCCGCTCCACTCGTCCTTGCTCCTATAAATCGTCTTGTCTCCATCCCGCAGGTAGATCAGTCCGAGCCGGCGCAAACGCACGGTCAGGTTGCTGATCGTGACCTGGGCGGTTTCCGCCAGTCGGTACAATTCCGGCCAACTTGTCAAGTCGTGCTGTTCGGCAGCCTCCAACATCAGCCACTTCGGCATCAACAACGCTGACTGGTAGCGATCCACAGCACTCTTGACTTCCGGGGCATCCTGGCCAGCAGTCAGGTCACGGTACATTTTGTAGGCCCGCTCGTCGGTCATCGCTTTGGTGAACAGCACTTCGATCAGCCGATCTGATTTCGATGCGTGGCGATTGACAAAGCACGGGGCCAACTCGATGCCCGGCAGCATCGGGTGTGCCAGCTTCGCTCGGTCGATGTCCACGTCCCAGTGGCCCGCCTCGTGGCCAATGGTACTGCGAAGCAGGCCCGGCTTCTCGTCGAACAGGTCGGTGTGGGCCTCGTTCAGCAGGATCTTCCGGTTGGCGGCGTCCAGTCCACCGAGGATCTGTTCGCCCGGTTGTTCCTCGATCACATCCCAGTCGAAATCCAGCCCCAAGACCTGCTCGACGATCTCTTCCACCGGCACTGGCAACTTCACCGTCACGCCCGCCTTGGCTTCGTATTCACGAACCCTTTGGGCGGTGATGTCTTCGATGGTCTCGTTGCGAAGGTATTTCAGGTGCCGTTTCGTCATCCGTCTTCGAGGTCTTCGAGCAGTTTGTTGATCGTTTCGTCGTCCAGGCTGGCGAACTTACGGAAGGCGTCGGGCCGTTCGATGACCCTCCGTTTTATGGGCTCCGGGATTTTCTGGGCCAACAGCAGCAGTTCGTCCACGTCGGCTTCCAGGGCGGCGGCCATCGAGCGAATCAACTGCTCGCTGGGAAACTGGGCAAAATCGAGTTTTTCGTTCTCGATCTTGCTGATGTACGTAAAATTCACGCCCGCCATGTCCCCCAGCGCCCGCTGGCTCAGGCCCTTGGCTTTGCGGAGATCCCGGAGTCTCTGGCCGAAAGTCGGCATGTTCGGTCCCTATTGCATGGTGCTAGCACGCATTGTATCCTGGTTGCTGTTGGAGTTCAACACTATCAAGCAATTTTGATACGTCGGGTCGAGAAGGCCCTGTTGGCCCAGGTAGCAGCCGGGGAGGCCAGGTGATTCGGTCGTTGCTGTTCGTGGGCACGGGCCTTTTTGTCACCGGAACTGCGAAAGAATCCAAGAGCCCGTGACCAAACGTGTCATGAGAGTCTGGTAAAATGGCGGCGTTTGGGCTGGGGAGGCGGCAGCGTTTTCCCGACCGGCCAATTCCGCCATCTAACTCTATGACGGGATTGAATTTAAGTGGCTGGGTTAGTTGTGGCTGCAACCCGCACGGGGTAAACTTAGCGGTTTCCGCAACAACTCAGATGGAATCGCCGAG
>SKKK01000499.1 GCA_007121535.1 Planctomycetaceae bacterium
CAACTCGTAGATCTGCGGGCCACCTTTGGCGGCCAGCTCATCCAGGAAGCCTTGCGTGTCCGGTTCCACGACGGGGTTTCCAGCCGTGGGTGGTTGCGATCTGCTTTGCATCGTGATTCCTCTTCTTTCATGGTTGCCATTGAGCGAACCCAAGTCCGCACGTTTCAGCCACTCCTTCAGGACCTGATTGAATTCGCCGGGCTGCTCGAAAGCGACGAGGTGACCCGCGTGCGGGATGACTTTCAACTGTGCGCCCCGAATTGCCTGGGCTAACGCCTCGGATTCTGTTGGCGGAATGAGCGCGTCATCCGCCCCTGTGACGACCAAGGTCGGCACCGAGATCTGCGTCAGAAACGCTGTCGCATCAGGTCGCTCTGCCATCCCGAGCAAGGCACCGATCACTCCCGCAGATCTCGAAGGGGCCATGAAGCCGAGCACTTGTGCCACCATTTCCGCGTCCTGATTGTCCGCGGCGAGCATCTTGGGCGCCATCGCCTGGACCACCACCTGCGCGCCTTCCGCTTTCACTTTCTCGGCCATCGCGCGTCGCCCTGCCGCCGCCTCGGCGGTGTCTGGCCCTGCCTTCGTGCTGACCAACACCAGGCCTCGCAGCTTCTCTGGAAACTGACGCGCGAAGGCCAGTGCGACGTACCCACCCATCGAGTGGCCGATCAATACCATTGGCCCCGTGTTGAGTTGTTCGAGCAGCGCGCGCAGGTCGGCGGCGCATTGCGCCATCGTGGCCGGACCAGGCTGCGTTTCGCTATCACCGAAACCTCGGAGATCCGGCGCGATGACCCGATAGGATTCGCGAAACGCTTCGATTTGCTTCTGCCACACGCCGCGACTGAGTGGAAATCCATGCAGAAAGACCAGCGGCAGACCCTGTCCCACGTCGGTGCAGCGGAGCTTGACGATGTTCGAAGTTGGGAGATCCACGCCGCCCAAACCGCGGTTGGCCGGACCGTTCAGAATTCCGCCCAGACGGTCGAAGCGGGAGCCGTGGCAGGGGCAATCCCATGTCTTTTCGGCGTCGTTCCAATGCACGATGCCACCCAGATGCGGGCAGACGGCCGAGTGTTCGTGAAGGGCACCCTGCTCATCGCGGTACACGGCCATCTTCGTCAAACCGCGGCGAATGACCGCGCCCGCGCCTGACTTGATCTGCGCCGGCGAATCCACATCCCCGCCGGTCAGCCAGTCTCCGTACTGTGCGGCGGTGTTGAGATTCTCGTTCAGAAACCGGCCCAGGGCGTACAGGGTCTTCCGGGAAGGGTCGTAGAGCTTGGCCCAGGGGTTCTCGCGGCCGAGGATCAGGTCGGTCAAGAGGATGCCCGCGATGGTGCCATGAGTCATCCCCATTCCCGAGTCACCGGTCACGATGAACGCGTTCCGCGCGTCGAGCGGATTCCTGCCGATGAAGGCGAGCCCGTCGATGGTCTCCAGCACCTGTCCCGACCAGCGGTACTTGACTTCCCGGATCATCGGGAACCGTAGACGCGTCCATGCCTCCAGGCGAGCGTAGGGATCCGCTTGCTCCTCGGCCTGTCCGGTCTTGTGGTCCTCCCCGCCCACGATCAATACGTCCTGCCCCTCCGACCCGCTCGGCTCCGTCAGGCCGGCTTCCGGCGAAAGAGGCTGAATTCGCACGTAGTGGTAGGGGTCCAGCGTGTCCCAATACAGTGCCGTCGCGACCGCCCCACGCGGGACAATCGCACCGATGGCGTAGGTCATGTAGGCGGCCTGTTTGGTATGCATCGCCAGGAGGTTATTGACCGGCGAATTCGTCGCCACCACGACAGCCTCGGCGGTGACGGTCCGGCCAGCGGCGGTCTTGACCCGTGCCCGCTCTCCGCCCTGGATGGTCTCGGCATGCGTGCCGGTGAAGATTCGCCCTCCAGCCCGCTGCAGGGCTCCCGCGACCGCGGTCAAATACTTCAGCGGCTCGAACTGTGCCTGGCGGGGAAATCGCAAACACGGCCCCGTCTCGAAGGGTAGCGGCGCACGTGAGAGTCGCTCGACGCCGCTCAGTCCGGCCCGGTGGGCAGCGGCCAGCTCGCGGTCCAGCAATTCAGGAGACTCGCCAAGCGGGACGAAGAGATACCCGTCCAGCCGGACGAAATCACAGGCGATCTGCTCGTCGCCGACGATCAACTCGATGCGGTCGATCGCCGCCGTGTGGCTGGCGGCCGCCAACTTCGCCCCCTCCGAGCCGTGCAGGCGCTCGATTTCCAAGTAGCGGTCATCCAGGGCATGGCTCAGATGGGCGGTCGTGCGCTGGGTCTGCCCCCCGCCGATCGGGCCATCGTCCAGCACAACGACCGATTTGCCCTCCTTGGCCAACAGATAGGCCGTTGTGATGCCCGCAATGCCGGCCCCGACGACGCACACATCCGCATGGGTGTCCTCGCCCAGCGTGTTCTGATTCGGCACGGCAACCGTTGCCATCCACAACGAGGTGCTTTGGCCGAGGTTCTCCTGCTGCATGATGCTTGTCTCCTAGCGAGAGTGATACCGTCCCACGGGTCAGGTTGTTTCCTGCCGCTCTCCCAACGCCTCAGCGGCGAACCAAGAACAGAACCACCAGGATGATAAGCACCAGCGTGAAGAACCCTCCGCCGATGTACACGTAGTTCGCGAAAATAGGGGCAAAGCTGTTTGCGAAAGTCGTCAACATGATCAGTCTCCTCGTTGAAATTGGTCACAACTCGTCCCGAGGCGTCAGGATCTACCTGGTCGTCTCGGTGGTCGTCTTGGTCGTTCTTTCGATGGTCTGGCTGCCGCCGTCGGAAGTACCAGGGGGGGAAGTTTTCCTCTCGTCGATCGTCGTGGTCGTCGTCTCGCCCGTTACTTGTCCGTCTTCGGTCCGCGTTCTCGTTGTTTCGGTCTTGTACTCGGTGGTTCCCCGCTTGGTTTCGCAGCCGACGGTGAGCACGCCCAGTGTGGCAATCAAAACAAATGCTAGGAAGCGTTTCATCGTAATATCCTTTTCTCACAGATTGGTAGTGTCTGAGCCACTAACAGCTTGGGATTCAGCCTTTTTCAACCGTTTTTTCGGCCTTGTCGGCGACCTTCGCAATCGCGATCTTCGTCTTGCCGACTGCCTGGTCGGCCTTTCCTTCCGCGCGCAGCTTGTTCTTACCGGTCAGCGCGCCCCAGGCTTCCTTGATCCGGCCTTTCACGACGTCTGTTCTGCCACCCATGATAGCTACCCCTCCTTCTTTGGTGTATTCCTGATGCAACACAAGAACGAAAAAAGCCGACGTGATGAAACACTCGAAGGTCTTCCACCACGTCGGCCTACTCGTCAACCAGCCCCCCGGCATGGCCGGGTTGCCGCTTATCTAGTCGTCCGACGACTTCCAAGCAACTTATCGGCAGAGCCCAGCGTTCAAGTTGCCAGATCTCCACCGCTTAGGAATGATATCGTGGCAATGGGAGAAAAGCAAGTGGTTGATGGTCGCGATTCCACATCGCCGTTGGCGCTTAGACCAGCGCGTTCTGACCAAGGAACCCCTGCCCTCCCGAGGCTGCTACGTCAAGCACACATCGCCTCATGTTGCTCGCTGGGCACGATGACGAACAGCCGGTTCAGTCGCAGCCGGTCAAAGATCTCCGCCACGATCGGGGTCAGTCCGCACAGGACCAGCGTGCATCCGGAAGCATCTAGACGCTTCTTCAGCCCGACGAGTGCGGCCAGGAACGAACTGTTGATCATTTCCAGCTTGGACAAGTCGACCGTCACGCAATCGTGCGGACCCTCCCGGGCAATCGCATGGATCACCTTGACCAACTCCCACGGCTCCGGTGCGCGGCCCGAAACGGCTTCGAGCACCACATCATCCGTAGAGTCTCGCCGACGACACCACAGATAGCAGCCGCATTCGCAGCAGGGAGCGTCGAACGGCGCTAAGGCTGCCAAGTGCGGCAGGGCGTTACCACAGATCGGGCATTGATACCCGGATTTCCGCGTGTTTCTCGTGCCGCTCATGATTGTGACTCCTCTCGTCTCGGTCTGTTCGCAGGAAAGAACGGGGCGTCCGGACGATCTCGCCCGAACACGAAAAAAGCCGACGTGGCAGAACTCCCCAAGGAATTCGACCACGCCGGCTTACTCGTCAATGAACCTTCCGGGAAAACCGGATTGTTCTCTATCTAGTCATCCGACGATCTTCTGCTGTCATTATACGCCGCCGAGCGGAAAACATGACAAAGAATCTTGCCTGCCGCCCCAGTTTGTCCTTTCTTTCGGCAGCATCGGTCGCTGTCGGTTAAAAGCCGATGCCAAAACCATAAATACTGACGCCGCGAGAGCTGCGGGGAGCGTAGCCGTAGCTGCCATAGCTGCGAGTGCCGTAGCCGCCATAGCTGCGAGTGCCGTAGCCGCCATAGCTGCGAGTGCCGTAGCTGCCATAGCTGCGAGTGCCGTAGCCGCCATAGCTGCGGCGGCTGTAGGCACGGGTCCCGTAGCCAAACGTCCCGTAGCTGCGGGGAGCGTAGGCACGGGGAGCGTAACCCGGGGTAGCATAGCTGCGGCTTCCGTACCCAACACTGCCATAGCCGCGAGTGGCATAGTTGGGAGCACTGGAGACGCGACCCACGGTGACGCGACCGCTGCGAGTACCTCGACCGGCGCGGATTTGAGCGTCCGCGGTGCTGAGGATCAGAGTGGACGCCGCGAGGAACGCGGCCAAGAACAATCGTTTTCGAGACATTGCAAAGACTCCTGTTAAATAATACCTAGGGGGAACTCAAAATGGACCCGGCGTTGAGTGAGAAAAACGCCTTCAGCCGCTTCCAGGCAACCATCCCAGTCGCCGCCGAGCGCAAAAAAAAACCGACGTGTCCGCCTCCCAAGGGAATTCGTACACGTCGGTCTACTGGTCAACGGGCCACGCGGCAGATCCGGGTTGCCTTTCAGCTAGTCTTCCGACGACTAAAGTTTTCTCATACACTGTCATGATACGGATCGGAACGGGAGAAACAACCCTTCGGTTCGCACTTTCCTGCTGTCAAGCTACCCAACGCGGAATCACGATTACCGCCCACTTGCTTTTCTCCGCTTGCCACCATATCATTCCCTGTAGGTCGAGCAGTCGAAACTTGAACGCGGCTCCGCCCCATAGTAGCTCGGAAGTCGTCGGACGACTAGATAAGCGGCAACCCGGCCATGCCGGGGGGCTGGTTGACGAGTAAGCCGACGTGCTGGAAAACCTTCGGGTGGTTCAGCACGTCGGCTTTTTTTGTTTCAGTAGCCGTGCACCTTAGCCTTTTCGTGTGAGATGGAATTATGATGCGTCAAATTACAACCGGTCAATTGACCAAGTTCTTGACTGTTCACCAGCCGCCCTGCATTTCTCTGTATCTGCCTACGCACCGGTCCCATCCTGAAAACCAGCAGGACCCAATCCGCTATCGAAACCTCTTGAAGCAGACGAAAGTCTCCTTGCTCCAAAACCATCCCAAGCTGGACGTGAAT
Source organism: Planctomycetaceae bacterium (assembly GCA_007121535.1). Classification (GTDB taxonomy): domain Bacteria; phylum Planctomycetota; class Planctomycetia; order Pirellulales; family Pirellulaceae; genus SKKK01. The sequence continues at coordinate 5,480 of SKKK01000499.1, forward strand.
ACGCACTTAGAACAATTCCGAGCGGTTGCAACTGACGAGGGCTTCTGGAATCATCGTACTGAAGGACTGGCTATTCTCGGATCATCGGACACGTTTCAAGTCTTCGAGCTGCAGCGCACGACGCCAGAATTGGTCGTCGTAGCCGACAGCTTTCACATGAAGCCCTTGCTCCGTATCGTCCAGTCGGCAGATCGCTATCAGATACTTGCCCTGAATCGCCACGAGGCGAAGCTGTACGAAGGCAATCGAGACGCACTGGATAGAGTCGAATTGGCCGAGGGAGTCCCCGACACGATCGAGGAGGCTTTAGGTGATGAACTCACCGAGCCGCATCATACGGTGGCATCTTACGGAGGAAAGGGTGGCCGCGCCGGGAGACATGCTGCCCCGTCCATGCACCATGGACACGGTCAGAAGAAAGACGAAGTCGAGATCGACAACGATCGCTTCTTTCGAGCCATTGATCGTGCGATCCTCGAGCACCATTCGCGTCCGTCAGGACTGCCTCTGATGCTCGCAGCACTGCCGGAGCATCACGCGCTGTTTCGAAAAGTCAGCCACAATCCGTTTTTGATGGACGTCGCCATCGGCTTGGATTCTGGGCTGATCTCGGCCGATCATCTTCGTTCGGAAGCCTGGCAGGCGATGGAGCCCAAGTTTCAGGAAAAGGTAGCCAAGCTGGTCGAGAAATTCGAGGAAGCGCGATCAAGACACCTTGGATCCGCCGACCTGACGGATATCGCCCCGGCGTTGATTGCCGGCCGTGTCGGGATCTTGTTGGTCGAAGCGGACCGTCAAATTCCCGGCAAGCTCGACCCCGCTTCAGGCCGAATCGAGTGTGCGGACCTTGCCGACCCGGTAATCGACGATGTCTTGGATGACCTGGCGGAAATCGCTTTCAAGATGGGTGGCGAGGTAGTTGTCATCCCCGCAGAGCACATGCCCACGACCAGCGGTGCTGCGGCCACCTATCGTTTCTAACTTTGAAGCCAGTAAAAGAAAGGTTTTCAAAGAATCTGGTAAACGACCTGTTGGATGTCGTCCGCCAGGAGCCGGCACTCCACGGCACCGCGCTGGTTGCCATCACGGGACCTACGGCGGGATGCCGACCGTAGCGGAATTTCCCAAGAAACGCCGCAAATCGCTGTTTGCTACGCGGTGGCGTCGATTCCATCACAGCCTCGCGCTGCGCAGCCGCAAAGCGTTGCTGATGACCGAGACGGAACTCAGGCTCATCGCAGCACCGGCGATGATCGGGCTGAGCAGCAGGCCGAAGAACGGGTAAAGCACCCCGGCCGCCACCGGAATCCCCAGTGCATTGTAGAGAAAGGCGAAGAACAGGTTCTGCCGGATATTCCACAGGGTGGCGCGGCTCAGACGGACGGCCTTGGCAATGCCGCGGAGGTCGCCTTTCACAAGGGTGATTCCCGCGCTTTGCATGGCCACGTCGGTGCCGGTGCCCATGGCAATGCCGACCTCCGCTTCGCTCAGCGCGGGGGCGTCGTTGATGCCGTCGCCGGCCATCGCAACCTGTTTCCCTTCCGCGTTCAGACGCTTGATATAAGCGACTTTGCCGGCGGGTTCGATCTCCGCTTCCACCGCATCCAGGCCGAGTTGCCTGGCCACCGCGGCGGCCGTGCGGCGGTTGTCGCCCGTGAGCATCACAAGCTTCAGGCCGAGCGCGTGAAGATCACGGATGGCTTCGGCGGTGGTGGACTTGATCGGATCGGCGACGGTGAGAGTTCCGGCCGGCTGGCCATCGATCGCGACAAACACCGCGGTCTTACCATCTTCTTGAAGTTTCCTGGCCGACGTTTCAAGCGGCTCCAGGCCAGTGACCTTCTGAGTTCGCAGGAAGTCCGGCTTGCCGATCAGCACCGCACGGTCCGCCACGGTGCCGAGTACCCCGCCCGCCGTTACGGAACGAAAGTCCTTCACGGCCTCCAGTGCGACACCTTGCTGCTTCGCGCCCTGCACAATCGCGGCGGCCAGCGGGTGTTCGCTGTTCTGCTCCAGGGAACCGGCGAGCCGCAGAAGCTCGTGCGCGTCGAAACCGCCGGTGGGCAGGACGTCGATCAGCTTGGGTTTGCCCTCCGTTAAAGTTCCCGTCTTGTCCACGACCAACGTGGTGACCTTCTCCAATCGTTCCAGCGTTTCGGCGTTTTTCACGAGCACGCCTTCCTGGGCCCCGCGTCCGATCCCGACCATGATGGACATCGGCGTAGCCAGGCCAAGGGCGCACGGGCAGGCGATGATCAGGACCGCGACGGCGTTGACCAAGGCGTGGGCGAGTCTTGGTTCGGGGCCCAACCACATCCAAGCGACGAAGGTCAACAGCGAGACGGCCAGTACCGCCGGCACGAAGACGCCCGCGACCTTGTCGGCGAGACCTTGAATGGGCGCGCGGCTCCGCTGGGCTTCGGCCACCATCGCTACGATCTGCCCGAGCAACGTGTCGCCACCTACTCGCTGGGCGCGCATGACGAAACTGCCGGAACCGTTGACGGTGCCGCCGGTCACTTGGTCGCCAACGGTCTTTTCCACTGGAAACGGCTCGCCGGTGATCATGGACTCTTCCACGCTGGAGTGACCTTCGACCACCACGCCGTCGACGGGCACCTTGTCGCCTGGAACCACGCGCAACCGGTCGCCGACTTCGACCTGGTCGAGTGGCACTTCCTGATCGCCCTCCTGCGTGACCCGCCGGGCCTTGGGCGGCGCCAGGTTCAGCAAAGCCCGGATGGCGCTGCCTGTGCGGCGGCGGGCACGGAGTTCGAGCACCTGACCGAGCAGCACCAGCACCACGATCACCGCAGCGGCCTCGAAGTAGATGGGAACCTTGCCGTCGTGTTGCATTGTATGCGGGAACAGGCCGGGCATGAGCATGGCCGCGGCGCTAAAGACGAATGCGGCGCCCACGCCGATGGCAATCAGCGTGAACATGTTCAAGCGACGCGTCACGACGGAACGCCAGCCGCGTTGGAAGAACGGCCAGCCAGCCCACCAGACCACCGGCGTGGTGAGTACGAATTGCATCCAGCGCGCGACGTGGCTATCGACCCACGGCTGCCTGCCCAATGCCGGGACCAAGTGGGCCATCGCTACAAGAAACACCGGCAACGTCAATACGGCGCCGATCCAGAATCGCGTGGTCATGTCGCGCAGTTCGGCGTTGTCCTCGCCATTCGAACCCGCCGTCACCGTCTTGGGTTCCAGCGCCATGCCGCATTCGGGGCAGTCGCCCGGATGATCCTGCTCGACTTCCGGATGCATCGGACACGTGTAAAGCGCTTTGCCCTGCGGCGTCTCTTGAAGATTTACGCTGGTAGACGTTGACAGAAACCGCTGTCGGCAGTGGCTGCTGCAGAAAAAGAATGCCTGGCCGTCACGCTCGGCGCGTAATCCAGAGGCTTCGTCCACCGTCATGCCGCAGATGGGATCGATGGCCATATCCGTATCCTTTGTTTGGTGGAACGCGTTACTCGCGTTTTGCTCCAAAAATCATTCCCACCGCTCCCATGACGGACGCGGCCGTGCCGCCGACCAGCAACCACATCGCCTTGTCGGTCGGCGAACCCGTAAAGAAACGAGAAATGTCCGAGTTGAGTGAATTCGACGCGTTGACGCCGAACACGATCAACACGATTCCCCCGACTAGAAGTGCGAGTGAAACCAAGAATACCTTGCCCATAGTTTTGCTCCCTAAGATTATTTCATCACTCGACGACTTTTTCCACGGTCTTGTCGGCCTTGTCGGCGACCTTCGCAATCGCGATCTTCGTTTTGCCGACTACCTGGTCGGCCTTTCCTGCCGCGCGCAGCTTGTCGTTGCCGGTCAGCGCGCCCGCAGCTTCCTTGATCCGGCCTTTCACGACGTCTATTCTCCCACCCATGAAATTGACTCCCCTTCTTAAGTGTGTTCCTGGTAATTCCCGTAGCCGAATTTGTAAAAACTCGGATTTCTTCCACGCTCAATGGCGCATGAAGAACATAACCAGGATGATGATGACCACCAATGTTAGCAACCCGCCACCGATGTACATGATAAATCTCCCTTTTTTGAGA
>SKKK01000142.1 GCA_007121535.1 Planctomycetaceae bacterium
CTTGTACTTCTTGCCGCTGCCACAGGCGCAGGGCTTGTTGCGGCCGACGCGGGCGGTGTCGTTTTGGATGGCTGGACAAGATCTATTGACACCAGATGTCATCCCCACACGTCAATCGTTTTCTCGATCACACCACCCCGCTTCCACCCGTCGAATCGCGTCCCCAGCTTCTTCGTGCCCCTACACCACCGCCAGAAACGCCGGCAGATACGTGTCCATCATGTTCACTGCCGTCCCGATCATCCGGTCGATCACCGCCGGGCCCACCGCATCGCCAGCCAAAGTTTGGGACACCTGAAAACGCAGTTCGCCGACGTCAAAATCCATCTCGAACTTGCCCACTCGCAGCCCGTAGTTGGCGCGGACGATCGCTTCGGCGATGTCGCGACGGCTGATCGACGTGGACGGTGGATGCGGTGACTGGCGGTGTGCTTCCTGAAGACGTTGGTGCTGCTCCCGGAGACGTTGATGTTTTTCCTGGACGGTTGGTGTTGCTCTTGAAGCCCTGCCAGATGAGCACGCAGCTTCTCAGTACGATCCCGCTCTTGGGACAACTGGTTCCGCAGCGCTACTGCTGTCTCGAAGCGTCTATGCTCCAACTCGGCACGCGACTCAGCCTCTTCACGTTCTTGAACCGCTACCCGTGCCAACTGCCGCTTCAGACTCCGACCGTCGATCTCCCGTAGTCTCTCCAACCTAGTTCGCCGAGCAGAAAGACTTTGTCCCCCTTGTTCGCGGCCCCAAAAATTGACAACCCTGCTGATGGTGGGCCGTCAGTATGCGGTCCAGCCGTCGTCGGTGGCGAAGGTTCCGCCGGTCATATTGCCGGCCTCGGGTGAGAGCAGGTAGCACATCATCGAGACCTGTTCGGCCACGGTCGAGGGCCGCTTGTTCTCGTCGGCGAAGGCGAGGATCGACGACAGTTTGGTGCGGCCCATGCCCGGGTTCGGCCCCTCCGCGTTCGACAGTGCCACGATCTCGGCGGCACGCTGGATCATTGGTGTATCGGTGGCGGCCATGTTCACCGAATTCACGCGAATACCATAGGGCGCATAGTCGAGGGCGGCGTTCCGGGTCAGGCCCGTGACGGCGTGCTTGGAGGACGAATAAGCCGGGTTGCCCGACAGGCCGATCAGCCCCGCGATCGAGCCCACATTGACGATCGAGCCGCCGGTGCCCTGGCTGATCATCTGGCGCAACTCGGCGCGAAGCGACAGGAAGACGCTGGTGATGTTGCTGCGGTGGACCCGCTCCCAATAGTCCAGCGTCGCCTTGTGTATTGGTGCGAACAGCAGATCGCGCTGGCCTTCGAAATCGACGGGATCGCCCGGAAAGCCACCGTCCATAACGCCAGCATTGTTGAGTGCCGCATCGACGCTGCCGAAGGCATCGACCGCCTCCCGGACCATGCGGTCGCAGGTCTCCTCGGTGCCGACGTCGCCGAGCACGAATCGCGCATCGTGGCCCTCAGCGGCCAGCATGGCGATGGTCTCGCGCCCCAGATCCTCGATCCAGTCCACGCCGACCACCTTGGCGCCCTCGCGGGCAAGCCGCAGGCAGGCGCCACGGCCAAGGCCGCGGGCGCAGCCCGTCACGATCACCGTCTTGCCGGCGAAGCGGTTCGGCGTGAAATAGTCGTCGGGCATCGGCTGGATGTCGCGGAGCTGGGGCAGTTCGGGGTTCGGCACGCTTCGCTCCCGGGCGAAGCCGCCGATATCGGGCACCTCGGATCCCGCCGCGCCCTCCGCCGTTTCACCCCTTGCTGTCGTTGCGGACAGGCCGCCCAGAACGGCCAACTGATAAGAATTTTGAACGTCGTCCGCCGAGAGACCGCAAGCCTAATGGCCCGTTCTTTGCCGCTTTCTGCCATATTTCTCTGACTCTTCCTGCTCATGTTTCGCTTGTTCCGGGGAAGATCGCGTGTATTGCAGTATTCTGGTATGTTTTATGGTGCAATCATCGTCGGGGACAGGGCGTGCGGATGGCCCGATGGATTCTTCGGTACGGGACGAACTGCTATGAATAGGGTCAGCGAAAAATGGACACCGCACGGCACCTTTGTTAGGACGGGGTGTCCAGTTTCTGCTGCGGAGTTGCCCGCTGACACCCTTCCCTGCCCAATTCGCCTGCTTGCGAAGGCTAGGCGGTCACATGCGTGGGGCGGCGGTCATCGGCACACCTTGACGAGGAAGCAGACCAAGGCGCTGAGTGCCCCTCCGGCAACGTATCAACCGAACCAATGATTGTCCAGAACGGCCTATCCCGGATACCGCACCCAAGGAATAGGCCGACCGGGGCGGCGGACTATCCCGTCCGCCGCTGATCAACCATTATCGCTTCAATCCCCTGCCTGTCAAGCAGTTGAATCGGGATCGTGGGTGTGCCGGTCACCGAAACAGGCCGACCAGTGTGTTCACTCCCCATCGAGGGACTGCGAACGCTGCGACCTCCCCGGCATTCGGTGCAACTGAAACCGGTGACGTATGCCTGTGTGCTGATCGGTGTCGTGCCTGGCGGGATTTCAATCCGGGAAGAAGTACAAAATGAGCCTTCTCTGCCCCCAGTTGCCTTTTGCAAAATCGAGGATGCAGAAACCATCGATTCGTACCAAACGGGAACTGCTGAGTCTCGTTTCGTAAAAAATCAGCCGGTTTCGAGCGCGGGAAGAAAAGCTAATTCGTGGGCGAGTTGGGCGGAATTTACCAAACGGCGGTGAGATCAAACGCCCCGACCAGAACTCACCACCGTCCCCCGTACCGATACCCGCTCGGCGACGCCCAGTGCCCGTACGGCGCCATCGGCCGGGTTGTCTGATCGACGTGGACGGTGGATACGGTGACTGCCCGCCTGCACGGTGCCGAGGGACCGAGGTGCGAAGCCGGTCAGGTGGTGGCACTATCCGCTGGCCGTGATTCTGCCGCTGCCGGCCGCTGTGCCAGTTGCGCCCGTGGTCATCCTTGTGCGACAAGGGCTGGGAATCGAAGTGTTGTCTGGTGCGGGAACGCCGTGATCGAGGTGACCACCATCGTCCGATCATTTCGCACCAAGCCCAGAAACCGTTTGCCCATGACTTGCCAATTGGCTTTCGGGATGCCTATGCCCCCGGACAACGAATCCGATCCGCCTCAGCCAGGTATTCATCAAGCGATTTCCGTTTCAGCAAGACATCCCGTACATGCGGGGCGAACACGCCAGAGAAGCAGATGGCATTCCGGTCGTCAGGCTCACAGAGTTTGTTGGTTAGAAAAGACGTAGCTGTCCGCCAAAATACTGTGCCGTACATTTACTAAGATCGCGTATTCGCATTTTGCTGGTCGCTTCGTCGGCGTTCAAGCGGCGGTATCTCAGGAACAGCGGCTGACTAATTCGTCCATCGGATCGCCGTCACACCATAGGCTGCTACTCCTCGTGACTTCGATCGCAGATGCCTGCGGCTGAGCTGGTCGACTCGCTTGAGCATCGTGGGAATCCGATGGCTGCCGTGCATCGTCTGAATATGGCGTGCGGCCTCGGTAATGTCCATCCCTGCGGCGGTAACGTACTGCGGCGTGCGACTGCGACCGCGGGTGACCAACGCGACGGGTTTAGCACCCACGAACCGGGTTTTGGCCACGCCGATGACCGCTGCTTGCTCGTCCAACGCGTCGTACAGATGGGCTCCCAAACCATGCCGCTGCTCGCCAAGCCAGACGTATCCGTCGATGATCACGATCTGTGGCAAGGTGGGCAGCGTCTGCAGCACGGCCAGGATACACGGCAACTCGCGACGGTAGAACTGGCCGGGTTCGTACGGCTTGACATCGCGGATCTCGATGGCGGACTCCAACACCGGCGTACCGTCGTCCCAGTGCTCGAAGCACACGCAAGCGGCCACTGCGTGAGAATCACGATAGTCAACGTCTATGCAGGCGATCATGTCATAGGTCCATTCGGTTCAGGAACTGCGGACTCTAACGCATTGTATGGCGTGCCGCGATGCTCCAGAAGGAGCGGTCACCGTACCAACTGGACGTGATTTCGTCGCTGCTGGCCGCTGTGCCGGTTGTCCCCGTACGGGCATCGGGGGCATCAGTGGCGATACGACGGAATCTCGTTGATCCCGATCGCACGATGTCGGGTGCGAATGCGTAGAGCTATCGCGGAATAAGCACGTCGCAGCACGAGGCGCGACTCGGGTTCGCCGTCGACTATCGGCGTCAGATCGACCTGACGTGGCTCGCTGCCCATGTTCCATCTGACGGCGCAGTCCGTCGCGCGGCCCTGACGAACAACCGTTACCTTGGCCCCGATGAACTGCCATGGAAGCTTTTCATCGCGGTTCCCCCCCGGACCAGAATCCGGCCAGCTTTTCGATCGGCTTTCGCACCAACCGGAAGCCGAGGCAGTCGCCTCGGTGACTCGGGGCGGCGTGAGTCCGATGCGCTGGCCGGCACCTGCCCGCGCAGTTGATCCAAGCACCGCCCCGCCGCCGGTCAGGCCCAGCGACAGTCCGACCACCAGGCCGACGAGCAGACTGAGCAACGCCATCATCACCGCGTCCCATAGCCCGATGCACACTCCGTAGCGGCACCCCGCGTTGGCAGCTTGGACGCGACCCATGCCTTGTACCCGCCGACCACGTCGCAGACGTTGCTGCGTCCGGCACGAGTCAACAGGCTGCAAGCGATCGCCGACCGGTATCAGAACAATCGTCGGAAAATATCATAGGCGCGTGCGTCTTCCCGAGTACCGACCATCAGGATGGAATGATGCGTGATCCAGACCTTGCTGACGTCGTCCACATCCATATCGACCAGGACGCGAGTGGCACAGCCGCCGGTGGGTGGCGAGGCCGGCGAGCCGACAACGCGGCCGGTGAAGTAGGGTATGTCCTGCTCGGACAGCATCTGAGCCAGGATGACCGGCGTGTCGGGCGTCCATTGCACGTCGAGCGCAGGGGTCTTGGGCAGATGATGGAAGAAAGGCCGCACCTTGTACGGCTGAGGCGGTTCGTCCGGGCCGTTCAGTCGCAGCGCGCAGGTGCAATGCGTTGCATAGTAGTGGTTGCGCACCAAGTCGTATCCGGAATTGTGCTGAAAACTGGCTCGGCCGAACAGATGGCGGTTCAGCAGCAAGGTCATGGTGGCCCGCAGGTCGTTCTCACAGCCGCAGGTGGCGGTCAGGTCGCCATTGCGGAGCGAAAAGGTGACGCAAGGCTTGCGGTGCTCCAGCAGCAGGCAGTCAATCGTCACCCCATCCGCCGCATAGCGGTCCAGCAGGGCGCCGACGGCTCGGTCGGCACGAAACGCTTCGACGAAGTAGTGATCGGCGACATCCGTGACTTTCAGGGCGTCGGATTTGAACTGCATTGCGTCCGCCGCGATGGCCGCATCCGCCGCGATCGAATCGAACAACTCATTGTACTCCTCGGCGGGGATAGTGATGACCTCGCTGCCCACATTGCCGTACGTCGTCTGCTCGACGATGCCGTATCTGCCGACTCGCAGAACGCGACTCTGGGCCAACATCTTCTTCGCATGGACGGCGCGGAGCGACCGTTCGATCTCGTCCCAATTCTCCACCGACATGATGAAGTGGACTCGTTCGGCATCCATCAATCCGGCCGGCGGCCGCCCATGCGTCGCGCCCGTGGGCACGTAGACGATCGCCGGTGCGTCGACCTGCTCGGCAATCCGCTGAGCATCCGCGATCGACGCATTCGACAGGCAGATCATCAGCAGGGCATCAGGCGGCTCGGCGACCGTTTCCGCCAGGTACTGATGCGCATGGTCCTTCGTCCTGAGCGGTTCGGGGGCAATCTCGATCTGCATCCCGATTCGCTCCTCCATCGCCCGGATGTGCTCCGTGAACGTCTCTTGTTGTTCCGGATGGCGATAATAGCGGCCCGGATAGGGGTGCCAACGATTGCCCTCGTCGTAATCCTCGGGAAGCGGGTACAGAAACACGGCCTTGATCCGTGCCGGGGCCTTGTCGCGCGGCGGCAGTCCACCCGCCCCGGCCGCCCCCGGCTCGGCGGCCCGCAGCCATGAAGCCGACAGCAGCGATGCGGCGAGCGAGCCGCCGACCACAAACTCGCGCCGATTCAGCTTGGAAGCACAAGATTCGCACATGACACTTTCCTTTCAAGCAGGAGAACAAGTGACGTTCAAAGCCACGATTTCCAGAACACGGACGGATCGGTCCGAGGGTTCCCATGCCCATGCAGCAACGGATATGCTACTCTGAAAATCCGTGCATGGCAAGTGGCGTGCGAAAAAGGAAAAAAGGGACAGGTCCAATTCTGTTGGGCACGAAAGCTGCTTTGTTCTCGCACGCAATCTGACCGAACATTTTTTTCTACAGCCTACGCATAAAGTCCGAGCCGGATGCGGAGGTCTGTGCGAAGGGACGAAAGGTGCGGTTGATCCGCGCAGATCGTGGACCCGGCCTGCCTGCCCAACTGGACCGGACGACCATCGAACCGCGGGACCAGCAGCGTTTGCTGCTGTTCGATCTATTCGACCGGCCGCATCCCATCTGCCGTCAGTGGTCCCGCGCCCGCAGCGAGAAATATTCTCAAGCGGGCTGGTATCTGCACGATGCAGATCCCGTTTCCGTCCGCTGCAAACAATTCTTCGCCAAAAGGCCGGAGTGAGCGATGCCAGGCTACGAATCCAACCATATCGTGATCCCGCACCGCCCGCGTCTTCGCCAAAGGCAAAGACTGCCGAGCGATCCTAAAGCCACCGCTTGCTGTCTTCCTCGCTTGAGCAATCAAACAAAGGGTGATTAGGTGGGTGGCACCTAACTTTTCCCTGGACGGTCGGACGTTGACCAACGTTCCCAGGGGAACCATGGCCCCTTGATCGTTGCGGACATCCAGACGTTCAATGTCTTCGGCTTGCCCGCGAAAGTTCCGATCGGCTTGCACCTGGACCTGATAAGTGCGTCCGAAGCGGTTGAAGTCATTGACGTAGGCCGAACCGAGATAGGCTTGCAGCGAGCCGAATATCGAACTGAGCGGCACGTTCAGACTGGCCGCCTTGGCTCGATCCACTTCGGCGAACAATTGGGGAACTCGGGCGCTGAACGTCGTGTTCAGATTCCGCAGGCCCGACTGGGTGGATCCGGTGGCGACCATTTCTTGGGCGGCGGCTTCCAGGGCGTTCAATCCCAGATCACGTCGATCCTGGACTTGCATTTGAAACCCGCCTGCGACGCCCAGCCCATCGATCGCCGGCGGAACAAAGGCGAAAACGATGCCTTCGCGGATCTCGTTAAAGGCGTTACGCAACGTCAGCAACATGGACTCCTGAGACAACGCCGGGTCACGTCGAGCCTCCCAGGGGTCGAAAATGATGAAGACCATGCCCATGTTTGGGCTGTTGGTTCCGCTCAGCAGAGAATATCCGGCGACCGAAACGACATCGGACACGCCGGGGGAACCGATCAGGATGCCATCGACCTTGCGCATCGTCGCCTGCGTGCGTTCCAGCGAGGCGGCATCCGGCAACTGCACGTTGGCCAGAACGTAACCTTGATCTTCGTCCGGCACAAAGCCCGTGGGCAAATGGGCGAGTCCCGTTCCCGTCACAACCAGCAGCAACGCGTAAGCTGCCATGACCAAGGCAACTCGACGCACCGAACCGCCGACCGCGCGGGCATACCCGCTGGTGGTTCGATCAAAGCCCGCATTGAACCAACGGAACAGAACGAAACGGCGGGTACTGCCGGCCGGCTTAGGACGGAGCAGCAGGGCACAAAGGGCCGGGCTGAGCGTCAACGCATTGACCGTGCTGATGACCACCGCACCCGAAATGGTCAATGCAAATTGGCGGAACAGTTGGCCCGTGATCCCGCCCAGCATCGCTGTCGGAACGAAGACGGCCAACAGGACCAAGGTCGTGGCAATCACCGGACCCGTGATCTCCTCCATCGCCTTGGTCGCCGCTGCTTTGGGATCCAACCCCTGGTCCAGATGCCGGGCCGTGTTTTCTACCACCACGATCGCGTCGTCCACAAGAATCCCGATGGCCAGCACGATGCCGAACAAGGTCAGCATATTTACGGAGAAACCAAAGGCGGCCATGATCGCGAACGTTCCCACTAGCGCAACGGGGATCGCCACGCAGGGGATGATCGTGGCTCGCCAATCCTGCAGGAAGGGACCACAGGGTGATCATTTGGACGATCTGGGTCGATTGCTTCTTGACAGTGATTCCCTGACGCCGCACCTCCTCGGGCAATTTCGGATTAGCGATCGCGACGCGGTTTTGTACCAGCACCGTCGCCATGTCCATGTCGGTGCCGATGTCGAAAGTGACCGTCGACGAGTACGAGCCGTCAGCCGCGCTGTTGGAGGAGCGACCTTGACCGTCGGTGGCGAGATCTCCGGGAACTTGGCCACGGGCAGCCAGGATTGGGCGACACCGCCCACCAGCAGGATCACCATCGAGATGACCGTCGCGAAGATGGGACGCTGGATGAAGAAGCGAGATAGCATCTTGGGACTCGAAGTACGGAGGATGGATGTCGGAACTCACGAACGATCTGGAGCATCCGTCTCGGACGCTTCGGTCTGCTGAGGAACGATTTCAGCCGCCGGCGGTGTCAATGGCCGAACTTCGCGCTGTACGCGGCTGCCTGGCCGAACGAATTGGATGCCTTCGACGATGACCCAGTCGTCGGCATTCAATCCGCTGCTCACGACCTGCAACGCTCCGGTCTTTCGTCCCAAAGTCACATCTCGGCGCTCGACTTGATCCTCCGAGTTGACGACCAGCAGGTACCGACCTCGCTGATCCGCCCCGATTGCCAGTTCCGGAACCAGCAGTGCATCCGTGAGCACGCCCGTCGGTACTTGGCTTCCGCGTCCTGTTTCCCGGCGATCGCAAACTTTAGCTCGGCGGATGCCTTTGTCCGCTCGGCCTCGAATGGCTTACGATCGATGACGAACAACAAGTCACCGGCCCGCACTTCCTGCCCATCATGAAACTTAATCTCCTCCAAGTACCCCTCGACCCGCGCTCGGATCTCGATTGTCTCCGATGCCTCGGTAACCCCAATCTCCTCGATGTGGGTTGGGATATCCTGAACCAATGGTTGGCTGACGACCACCGTAGGCGGTGGTGGAGGTGCAAATTCAACCCTGGGCTGGCAACCCGTCGCCAATCCGATCGCGACGCTCAGCAGCATCCACCCCTGCATACGATTTCTTGCAAGGCGAAACGAAGCCATGACTGCGCTCCCAACAAGTACCGTTTGATCAATGAGGGATTCTAACGACTTGGCCACTTCTGCACAGCCGGACCAAAACAAGTGAGGTGCCGAAATACGCGACATCTGGCAGCGACCGAAACGACTAGGTATAGATGGCGGGCCAAGCTGGACAACCGAACCACCCCGAAGTCGTGTTGGACATCAGGGGCGGTACATGGCGGTTGCAGAGATTACCAACATGGTCCGCGTTGCTCGATGATCCCGACAGGCAACCTAGTGCGTTGTCTAGGCGAAAAATGCGGATTGTGAGCGGCACGGCGCTAGCCGCC
>SKKK01000379.1 GCA_007121535.1 Planctomycetaceae bacterium
CCACCAGCGAACTGTCGCAAACGACGCTTCGCAGCATCCTGGGCCAGGCGGATCTGGACGATTTGTTGGCCGAACGGGAACGCATCAACCAGCAACTGCAGCAGGTGATGGACGAGCAGACTGACCCGTGGGGCGTCAAAGTGGCGCTGGTCGAGGTCAAGCACGTGGACCTGGCTCAGGAGATGCGACGCGCCATGGCCCGCCAGGCGGAAAGTGAACGGGACCGTCGCGCCAAAGTGATTCACGCTGCGGGAGAGAGCCAGGCCGCAGGGAAACTGCGGGAAGCGGCTGAGACCATCAAGAACCATCCGATGGCCATGCAGATGCGGTTCCTTCAAACGCTCGCGGACGTGGGCTCCGAGAATAACACGACCATCGTCTTCCCCCTGCCAGTCGAGCTGTTTGCGCCGCTGTTGACGCAAGACTTTGGAGGAAAAACGCAATGAGCGACCACCGCCCGATGCGAAATGCACTGACCAAACGGATCGACGAGGCGATTCGAGAACGCATTCGCGAGACGGACGAATTCGACAGCCTCGGTAATCCCGTCGCGGCCATCCCCGCTTCGGATAAGCTTGGTCTCGCGAAACAAACAGGCGCCGAAATCGAGGACATCCAGCAGCGTCTGAACGCAATCTGCGAGGAAGTTGTCGAAGAAGAACGTTTTGAAGCGGTGACGCGCTATCGCTTGCGGGGTGAAGCGGTACCTCCGCCGGATGAGTGCCGCTACGAATCCGAGTCCAGCCAGTAGTCGTGCCCGGAGGACGACTCCGCCAAAATGACGCACTCATGCGACATCCAGTCGGCGTGCGTACGCTGCGATAGGACCAGAAGGCGTGGAAACCGGGAATCTCTGCGCGCGGCATCCCAAATGCTACGTTGTGGAAAAAGGAGGTTTCTGACCCTTTGAAAGGCACTCTGCCGAAAATCGATTCGTTGATTCAAGCAACAAGGAGTCCAAGTAATGTCTCAATGGAACAGGATCATCTATCCCACAGATTTTTCCTCGGCGGCCGAAGTGGTTTTCGACACGGCCCAACGATTGGCTCGCGACAGCGATTCGCTTCTGCTGATCGTACACGTGGTCGAACCGGTTGCGGCGGCGACGCCGGGCACGGTCGCGCCCCCGGTGACCCTCGGGGGGACAGATCTGTCCCAGAGTCAACGAGAAGCGATCGAACAGGCTCGTGAGGAACTGCGAAAAGTTGTGCCCGCGGACCCGGCGATTCGTTTCGAACACCGGGTGACCGAAGGCCCTGCCAGCGATGGCATACTGGACTTGGCGAAACAGGAGCAGGCCGATGTGATCGTCATGGGAACCCATGGTCGAACGGGTGTGAAACGTTTGCTGATGGGCAGCGTTGCCGAGAAGATCGTGCGGCACGCCCAATGCCCTGTGCTGACCATGCGAGAGCTCTAGTTGTCAGCACAGTGCCGCAGCGCTACCATTGCAAGGTGAACATCCATGTTCGTTACCCATCTGCTGATTGCCCTTCTGGTCGCTTCGCTTCTTTCGCTGTTGCTGATCCCGTTTCGACGACCGCGATCGGCGCAGGCCAAGGCATCGACCGCGGTCGGGGTCCTGTTTCTCTTCTTCATTTGGTTCTTGGGGACCTGGGCCGGTGGGCTTTGGATCACCCCCTTTGGTTCGCTTTCGCCCCTGCGGCCAGCCCCGTTCCGCTCACCGGCTTCGCAGCGCAATGGCCGGTTTCCCACCCCGCCGACACTGCCGACTTGCCCAACACCCCATTCCGCTTACTCGAACGTAGACTCACCATCCAGTTTGGCCTTCAATTCGTGCCCGTCTTTGTCGGCGATCCAAGCGAACCGGCACCGGCCTTGGCTCCGGGCAGGCCAGAGTTCGCCGACCGCTTTCTTATGCTACTCCTCCAAATCGCCGGCCATCTTCCCCATCTTGTACTCGACCAGCACCGGGTGTTCATCCGAGGCCCAGATGGATTCCGGCAGGTTGCCGATCTGCCAATTCGTCGATCGACAGGTCTGGTGGCGGCTGTGGTCGAATCACCTAAATGTCCAAGTACAGTTCTCGACTCTCGACACTGTTCGAGAGGCGATCGGCGACAGTACAGGTGTTTACTTGTCAATCGCTCTTGTGAGTTCGCGTGTGACACCGACGCGACGTTCGAATAGCCGATCCCAGGCATCAAGGCAGCGGTTTTGGGTGCAGTCGTGTCTGATCCATCGTTGGCGGAAAACGGCTCCTGATCCCCTCGGCCTCAGGCCGGCATTTCCGCCCCTTCACAACTCAGGCAACTCCCAGCCCTTGCGGTGCGGCCTCTCCAGCAACGCGTTGGCTTCGGAATCCCCTAGGAACTGCTCGGCTTGCGGGTCCCATCGCAATCGCCGTTGCAGTTGACGCGTGATGCCGATCAGGTGACAAAGGGTCGCCGTGCGGTGGCCGATCTCCACGTCGGCATGGGGCAGCTCGCCCGACTGGATGCAGTCGAACCAGTTCTGAATGTGCCACCGCGCCAGCCAAGTACCCTGCTCCCATTTCTCTGCCAGAGCCGGATCGGGAGGATTTCGGATGAAATCAGGCGGGTTCGTGGTGAACTTGTTGCGGTTGATCTCGATCCTGCACTTCTCGCCGGTAAACACGGCGCCCGTCGCGGGACCGGGAGCGTGACGCCCGCGGTTCAGTCGGACTTCCACGCCATTGGCGTACCGGAAATCGACTCGGGAGTCCAGGGCTCCCCCTTCGCCCACGGGCCAGAACTCTACGGGACCGCTGTCATCGGCTCCCAGAGCGTACTGGATCATGTCATAGGCATGTGCGCCCATGTCGGCCAACGAGGCCCCCGAGTAATCCTGCCAACCGAGCCACGTGCGGTGCCACTGCCCGTCCTGCCAATCGGCACGTTCCCCGGCGAGCGATCGCAGCCAGCCTCGCCAGGTATCTTCACCGGCACTCCAATAACCGGTCAGTCGGGCATTGTACGGACGCTGGGGAGCGGGGCCTTGCCAAATCTCCCAGTCCAGTCCCGCCGGCACCGGTTCTTCGGGAAGGCCGTCTGCCGGGTACGGCCGCGAGTAGCCGTAGCTGATGGCCTCGACCACGCGAACCCGGCCAATGCCGCCGTCCCGGACGAATTCGCACGCGAAACGGTTCATTTCCATGGAACGGGCTTGCGAACCGGTTTGCACCACACAGCCGTATTTCCGTGCCGCCTTGACCAGGGCACGCCCTTCGGTGACGTACCGCGATAGCGGCTTTTCCACGAACACGTGCAACCCGGCCTGGCACGCCAAGATGGCCGGCAGCACGTGCTGGTGATGCGGCGTGCAGATCAGCACGGCATCCAGGTCCTTGCGGTCGAACAGCTTCCGGTAATCCGCCTGGACGTGCCAATGGTCACCCAGTTCCTGCGCGGCAAGCGCCGTTTTGCGGGAATCCGCGTCGCAGATTGCCGCAATTCGGCCGGACTCGGGAATGTTGTACACCAGTTGGCATCCGCGTATTCCCATTCCCACAATCCCCACCACGATTCGCTCGTTCGCTCCCGGCGAACCTGCAGATGCGAATACATGGCCTGGAACAAACGCAGGGACCGCAAAAGCCGCCGCGGCGGCGGAGACGCCGCGCTGCAAAGCTCGGCGACGGTTCATCAACGGAACATCACTCATTCTTGATCTCCTATGGCAGGGGCCTGCAAGAGGATGAAAGTCCACAGCAATAAGTGCCCGAAAAGTCCAATTCTAAGCGAATCTCGTCCTCTTTCCAAGCTTTGAGGCCGACTCCGCTGGCTTCGCACAAGTCATCGTACAGCGTGTACGGGTCTTGATCCAGACTTCGACGAAGGCGATCTACATTTCATACGCTCGAACAAGTGCCGCGAGGATTTCGTCCGCCAAGGAGTCGACGCCCGTGGAGGTGTTGGATAACACAAAGACACCGAATTGACGATCCTCGGTGAACACGAGACACGTACGGAACCCACCGGTTCCCCCGGTGTGCCAGATGACATTTCGCGAGATGTTGCTATCGAACGATCGAATCCAGTTCATTCCCATCGCGCGACCCGCACGCTCGCACCGTGTCTGCGTCGGGAGGTCGCGAATCCCCTAGCTGACGTGAGCCAAACCCCAGCAGCACTTCCTCGTTCTTGGCAATCGCTCCGACCACGAGGCCGACGCGTCTTTGTTGCGCCAATCGGAGCGGATTTTCGTGAAAGGCACCTCGGATCAATCGAGCGATCGTGGTAGACTGATGTTAGGCTTGAAGCAGGTCGGATGGTCGCTGGCTGACGGGCCCACAACGGGCTCGTTCGGCGAGAGGAAAGTCCGGGCTCCGCAGGACAGGGTGGTCGGTAACGCCGACCGGCCGCGAGGCCAGGGAAAGTGCCACAGAGAACAGACCGCCGATGGCCCGTCGCGCCGCCCAGGCGAAACGGGCTCAGGTAAGGGTGAAACGGTGCGGTAAGAGCGCACCAGCAGCCGAGGTGACTCGGCTGGCTTGGTAAACCCCACTCGGAGCAAGACCAAACAGGGGGCAATCCGCTCCGGCGGATGCGAATCGGTCCGGTTCGCTATCGACCTTCGGGTAGGTTGCTGGAGGCGTCGAGCAATCGGCGTCCTAGAGAAATGACCATCGCCCGATATGGGTACAGAACCCGGCTTACAGACCTGCTTCAAGTTTTTGTTCAAGGCATCTAGCCGCCGATTCTGAACGCCACCGGCGGCTAGTGCCGTGCCGCTCACTCATCGCGACCCCAAGATTTCGCCTGGACAACGCACTACTGTTGTGGGACGAGTACCATGACCACAAGGACTCGCAGGGTTCGCGGTGCATGCCGGGCTTCAAGCTGTTCCAACTGATCGTCCAACCATCGAGTGAATTCGTCCAGTTCGCCGTTCTCCTCGAAAACCGAACCGTGCGAGCCAAATGCTTCTCGTTGAAGGTGCGGCGCGAAATGCCAGTCGTGTCGGTGTGTCATGCATCCCCCTTTTTCGGTTTGTTGATGGAATGGGTTCGCCGAAATCATGGTTATTCGACAGAACGGGTCGAAAGACGTTCCAAAGTTCCAGCAATTGCTGTGCCCAGCCCCCTCTTTTTTCGATCGATCAGAAGCGTGGTCGGTAGTTTGCTAGATCAAACTTCCCGTGCGAACGTGGCGTCCCACACCGGATTTCTGAAATTTTTTCAACACATTCGTGCAAGTAAAGGCGCGCTGGAGCGAATCACTTAGTGCAAGGTGGCCCTCGCTTGGTGGCGGATTTCAAAAGAAGGCCAGCGATCGGAATGCACGATTTTCAAGCACATTTGTTAAGTGGGAGGGACTAGGTCATGTTGAAGAGAGGTGTTCTTGGATTGGGTTTGGTGTTGTTACTGTTGGCCCTGATGTTCGGCCGGGACACGTTCAGCTATGTGGTAACCTCGGCGGGTCGAGTCCACCGCAGTGTAAGGGAAAGTGTTCCCTTGAACTTCGAGTTGGAGCGAGCGCGAAAGATGATCGCCTCGTTAGAGCCGGAGATAAGCACTCACAAGAGGCAGATTGCACGGGAAGAACTCGAACTGAGGAAGCTGGAAGAGCGGATCGTTGCTGATCGCGATGACGTGGCAGGCTTGTGGCGGGACATTCAGCGGCTGCGAGACGACCTGTCGCGGGGTGACAGCAACTTCGTCTATGCGGGTCGTAGTTATACCGCGAAACAGGTGGAAAATGATTTGAGCAACCGTTTCGAGCGGTATCAGACGCGGGAGACGACGCTGCAGAACTTGGAAAAGATCCTCTCGGCTCGCCGCCGTGGTCTCGAAGCAGCTCAGGAGAAGCTGAAGGAGATGATCGCTGCGAAGCGGCAGTTGGAGGTCGAGGTCGAGAATCTGGAAGCGCGGCTGAAGATGGTGGAAGTGGCCAAAGCCGCCAGCGAATTTCACATCGACGACAGCCAACTGTCTCGCACGCGTCAACTGTTGAACGATATCAAGACGCGAATCGAGGTGGACGCTCAACTGGTCCACGCGGATGATGTCATGTTGGACGAGATCCAATTGGATTATCCTGAGGACCACACCAGCATCTTGGAGCGGATCACTGAGTACGAGACCAAGCGTGACGGCACCTCGGCCTCGTACGTGGGATTGGAAGTCCGGGATTAAGGATCGACGCAGCATTCGGGGGGCTTGGTGTTCGGCCGAGTCCCCCTTTTTCCGCGAATGGGGTAAGCGGACTGGCGCTAGCCACCGGTTCCTGTGCCACGAGGAGACCGGGGGCTAGCGCCCGGCCGCGACGAGACCGGGGGCTAGCGCCCGGCCGCTTACGTAATCGGCGGGTATCGCCGTGCGGGTCCTTGGCAGGCGGAAAGTGTTAAAAGACGTAGGATATTCGCGACATGGTGACGGCAGGTACGGTGATGTTCAATAGCTGGCGATTACAGCTTCGCGAGGCTCAGCAAGCGTTTCGGGCCGGTCGGCTGGACGAAGCGATCGCGCTTGTCCGTCGGGGCGATTTGCACCGATACCTGCCCGGCAAGAAGCTTTCCGTACTGATCGCCCAGCAATTGGCCCAGCGGGCTGGCCAGCGTCTGCGGTCGGGGGAAGCCTCGGACGGCTGGCAGGATTTGGAAATGGCCCGCCAGTTAGGTGCTCCGTCGGAAGAAGTCCAGTCTATCCGCCGCGAGATGGTCAGCCGCATGCTGGCGGAAGCCGAGCAGCGGTTGGCGGGGGGTGAAACCATCGAGGTGATCACGCGTTTGGAGACGCTCCAGCGGCACGCGGGCGGAAGCGACAACGTGCGGACGTTGCTGGAAGTCGCCAAACGCATCGAGTCGGCTCGGAATCTGCGGATTTGCGGTAGACACGCCGACGCCTTGGCGCAACTGGAACAAGCCGCCACCTTGCGTTCCGATCTGCCATGCATCCGCAATCAAACCGAACGTTGCCAGCGGGAGGCGAGCGAAGTGGAAGGTTTGACCGAGCGATTGCACGCGGCGATGTCGCGATCCGATTGGACCGAGACGTTGGCACTGGCGGGCAAACTGTTGCAGCGGTGCCCGCAATCGACGCTGGCCGCCGACGCACGCCGACGTGCCTGGCTGGCGGTGGGAGGCCCGGATCGCGGTGACAAACCCCTGGATGCGACGATGACCTGGTACGCCGAGCGGGATTTCGAATTGGACGAACCAGCCGACCATGACGATCCCGTTGCGACCAACTCGCCAGCGAACCATCGATTCGTGTTGTGGGTCGATGGCGTCGGTGGGTTTCTGGTCTGCTTGGACGACCAGATCGTCCTGGGACAGAACAGTCCCGGCAACCGGATCGCCGTGCCGATCCAGGGCGACCTGTCGCGCCAGCACGCTCGGATTCGACGCGAAGATGGGTATTTGATCGAACCGCTGGGCGAGGTGTGGGTGAACGGGCGGAGGATCCAACGAACCACCGTTTTGGCTGACGGGGACGAAATCCGGCTGGGTGGCAGCGTTTGTTTACGTTTCCATCAGCCGCACCCGCTCAGTTCCACGGCGCGCTTGGAACGCGTTTCCTCGCATCGCCTGCAGCCTGCGGCGGACGCGGTGTTGCTGATGGCCGAATCGTGCGTGCTGGGTCCCAAAAATCAGAATCATGTTGTCTGCCGAGACTGGTCCAACGACGTGGTCCTGTTTCGGCGAGAAGGGCGTTTATATTGCCGAGCGAAGGAAGGCGTCCATGTGGATGGGCGATTTTGCGACGATCAGTCGCCCGTAAGGGGAGATTCCCACGTGTTGGGAGACGACTTTTCCTTCAGTCTCGAACCGGTCACATGAAAAGGGCCGACATTGGGGAAGGCTGGACAAATGACACTCCGAACCGCTAACCTACCAATTGATCCTGGTGATGCCGGACCTCGGCTCCACAAACCACAGCCTGAGCGAAACGCGGGCGGGAAGATGAGATTTGCCTACAAGACAGGTGAGCGACCGCTGGAGGGGTACAAAATCAACCGTGGCGTCGGCGCCGGCGGGTTCGGGGAGGTGTACCTGGCGGTCAGTGATGCCGGGAAAGAGGTTGCCCTGAAACGGGTCCAGAGAAATCTGGAGATCGAAGTGCGGGGCGTCAGCCAGTGCCTGAATCTCAAGCACCCGAATCTTGTCGATCTGTACGACGTGAAATATGACGACGAAGGGCAGGCGTGGGTCGTCATGGAATTCATCGCCGGCGAGAGCCTGAAGGATGTGATCGACCGATATCCGCAAGGCATGCCGCAAGACCAGGCGCTGAGTTGGTTTCGACAGATCGGCGCGGGGGTCGCCTACCTGCACAGCCAGGGGATCGTCCATCGCGACCTGAAACCCGGGAATATCTTCGATGACCGGGGCGTTGTGAAGATTGGCGATTACGGGCTGTCCAAACTGATTTCAGCCAGCCGTCGCAGCGGCCAGACGCAAAGTGTCGGAACCTTTCACTACATGGCGCCGGAGATCGGTCGAGGCGTCTACGGCAAAGGCATCGACATCTACGCATTGGGGATCTTGCTGTACGAAATGTTGACCGGGCGGGTGCCCTTCGATGGTGAAACCAGTCAGGAGATCATCATGAAGCACCTGACGGACAACCCGGACGTGACGACCGTTGCCGAGCCGTTCCGGGCGATCATCCAGCGAGCGCTGCGGAAGGACCCCGATAAGCGATTCGCCAACGTGCCGCAGATGATCGATGCGATCGAGAACGCGGTGGGCGATGGCGATCCGGTCCGAGTGATCGAGACGGCGGCAATCGACCGGGCCGATCCCGTTTTTGTCGGGGACGAAGCGTCGCCGGAGGCCGACATGGTCTTCGGGCCGCTGAAACAGCACCCGGTCGTTGTCGCCCAGGTGGTACCGCCGAGGCAAGGTTCGGGTCAGCGACGGCCCGGAGGAACGGGTGGCCGGGTTCCACCGACCGGTTCGCCAACCGCATCGCAGCCCATGACTGCCAGAGACCTGGCTCGTCTGGCGTCCAACAACAAGCTGCTGGTCGCCCTCTTGTTGATCGTGCTGATTGTCGTACGTCCCGAGGTGATCCCGCTGCTGCTGCTGTTCGGATTGGGCTGGGCCGGATATCGGCTGTTCCGCGCGTTGTTTTGGCGGTATCCGCCATCGCAGGCGAGCGCATGGGTTGCGTTGCGACGCGATGATCCTCGGTGGCGAAAAGAGATGCGGCTCAGGCTGGGCCGCAAATTGGTCAGCGAACGGATCGCCGAGTTGTCGGGTTCGATGTTGGTGGCGGCGATGGTCGCCAGCGGCCTGATGCTGCTGGCCCTGATGTTCGAAGGCCAGACGCTGGACGGTTCGGTATCGGGCTGGGCTACCTTTGCGTGGTTGACGATGACCAGCGTGATCGGCGCGTGGATGATCTTGGCGCTGGGAAAGCAGTGGGAGAGTACCGACAACGATCAAGCCGCCAGGCGAATCACGATGCTGTTGGCTGGTTTGGCCTTGGGGTTGGTCGCGTTTGCCACGGCAAACTGGTTGATGGTCCAGCCAGTGAACCATGACGAATGGACGGCCCGCGTCTTTTCGGACCCCCAGCTCACGGGCTGGTGGATTTCGGCAGACGGCCAACCGCTGGTCGCCGCGTACATGGTCTATTTCGGTGGTCTGTTCCTGTTGCTGCGGTGGTGGAGACAGACCGATCCCCTGCGAAAGACGCGGCTGAGTTGGGCAACGGCGGCGATGTGTGTCTTTTGGGCTTGGATTCTGACGATGTTCTTACCGTTTCCTCAACCTTGGGGCTATCTGCTGGCGGCGACGATGTCCGTGGCCGTCCAGTGTTCCGCCCCTTGGATCAACGAAAAGAAGACCCTGCTGACGGCGGAGGCTAAGCCATGACCCTGATCGTATTGCTGTTGCTGGTGATCGTCGTTTTGGCCGCCATCACACGGATCGTCGACTCGCGCCCGGTAACGGGGCTGGGAATGCTGGCCCTGGCGATGGTGCTGATGTTGGTGTTGGGTGTGGTGAGTTATTCTGAACGTTCTGTACCCGCGCCACGCTCCGTGGTGACCGGGATCGCTGTCGATCCCGTCCCATCGGCCACTGCCAACGAATCTGTGGCAGAAGCCGAAGCGGAAGATGCGATGGACGAAGAGTCGGATGAACCGGAAACAAGCGAACCGGAAGCGGAAGAGACGGAGCCGCAGCAAGCGGAACCGCAAGAGGCGGCTGATCCGGCGCCCGGCGAATTGTCGAGCGACATCACGGTAGAGACCGGCGAGATCATCATTCCGCCGCGTCCCGACTGGGTCGAAGCCGACGAAGTACAGACGGGGGACATCCACACCGTGGCCGTTTCGTCCGGTCCGCACGAAACCGAACGCGAGTGCCGCAAGGCGTTGGATCGCGAGTTGCAGGAGGCCGTCGAGCGTTACATCGATTGGCGTCTGGGCCCCGTTTACGACGAACGGTTCCGCCCATCCCGATTTGTCCGCTACGAACTGGACGAGATCGAAGAGCGGCTCATCCCGCCCGGAAAGATCTACCACGAGGTGATCCAAGTCTCGTTCGGTCCCATGCACCAGATGCACGCTCAATTGGCCTTCGACCCGGCTTTTCGCCGAGAATTGGACGGTCGTCGGTCCGAACTGCAGCAGCATTGGAAACAATGGATCGTCCAACAGCGGCTGGTAACGATCGCGGTGGGATTTGGCTTGTTGCTGGTGCTGATGGGCGTCGTATTCGCTTATTTTCGTCTGGACACCGCGACTCGCGGTTTCTACTCGCGTCCCTTGAAATGGGCCGCAAGTGCCGTGATCGCCGCCGTGGTCGGGGCGGCGATCGTCGTGGCCGGCCTGTTGTTTTTCGTGCCTGTACGGGCCACGTCGCCGCCGGTGAGTTGGGCTGCCATATGGCTACCCTTGCCGTTGGTCGGTTCGGTTGTCATACTGATCCTGTTGACCGTCGGTGCCGTGCTGGCGGGCCGTATGCTCCAGAAATAGCGTGTCGAGTGGGGCCAAGGGGGATGCCCGAACCTTCTCAGACGGAATCGTTGTTGATCGAACGAGTGCGACAAGGCGAGCCGGAAGGTTGGAGCGACTTGATCGCGCGCTTCGAGGGCCGTTTGCTGGCCTTCGCCGAAACGCGGCTCAAGGATCGCTCCGTCGCCGAGGACATTGTCCAAGAGACCTTCGTGGGCTTCTTGCGCAGCCTGCCGAACTACGACGGTCGCCGGTCGCTGGAAAGCTATCTGTTTTCGATCTGCGCTCATAAATTGACCGATCATCTTCGCCGTGAAGGCCGCCGGCCCACGCTGCAGATGCCCAGTTCCGAAAGCGGCAGTCCCGATTGGCAGATCCCCGGGTCCGCCAGGGTGGCCAGCAGCATCGCTCGAAGTGTCGAGCGTCGCGGCCTGGAGGAAGAAGCGGTCGTCCGGGCATTGCAGTCGCAGGTGGAACACTGGCGAAAACGGGGTGAATGGACCAAGCTGAAATGCATCGAACTGCTGTTCGTATGCGGCTGGGCCAACAAGCACGTTGCCACCGAACTGGGCTTGTCCGAACAACAGGTCGCCAATTATAAATTCGATTTCGTCGCCCGGTTGCGCTCCACGATCCGCAGGCAAGGACTGTCCTCGGAGGTTTTCCCCGAGTTGGATGACTCCTAGTCGGTGGGGGGGTGGCGGCTTGGCGGTCTTCACGTATTGTCCCCCACCGCCTGACTGGGACGCCGGGTTTTCAGCGTTCCACGCCAAGAACCTGACGACGCATGGCCGAGATCGACCTTTATGACTACGAGCTGCCTCGCCACCTGATCGCCCAGCAGCCACTGACCTGCCGCTCGGATGCTCGGTTGCTGGTGGTACACCGTCAGCGGAACTGCTGGGAACATAGCCACGTTCGCAATTTGCTGGAATTCCTCGATCCGGCCGACGCACTGGTGTTGAACGACACCCGAGTCGTCCCTGCCAGATTGGTGGGCATGCGAACGCAAACCTCCGGCCGTTGGTCCGGCCTGTTTCTGGCCGCCGATGATTCGGGCATTTGGCAGGTGATGTCGAAAACGCGCGGGAAACTGGTGGCCGGCGAATCGGTGACGCTTGTGGACCGTCAGCACGATCCCGTCTGCCAGTTGGTACTGCTTTCCAAGCTGCCGGACGGACAATGGCTGGCTCGGCCCGACACCAGCGAACCGGCCCTGGATCTGTTGGACAGGATTGGACGCGTGCCCTTGCCGCCGTACATCCGCGATGGCCAGATGGTCGACCAGGATCGCCAGCACTACCAAACCGTTTTCGCCGAGCGACCCGGGGCCGTCGCTGCGCCCACGGCCGGCTTGCATTTTACGAAAGATCTACTGAACCGCATCCGAGGTCACGGTGTCCGGATTCATCATGTGACCTTGCACGTGGGGATGGGGACGTTTCGGCCCGTTTCGGTCGAACGTTTGAGCGATCACGTGATGCATTCGGAATGGGCCGAACTGGACCCGTCGACAGCCGACGATTTGCAACGTGTGCGAGATCACGGGGGGCGTCTGGTTGCGGTGGGCACGACGGTGGTGCGCACCTTGGAGACCGTGGCGGCCAGCGGGCCTTTGCGCGGCTGGCAGGGCACGACGGACCTGTTCATCCGGCCGCCTTACCGATTTCGAGCCGTCGATGCGCTGATGACGAATTTCCATCTGCCCAAGAGCACGCTGCTGGTTCTGGTGCGCACGTTCGGCGGTGATGATCTGATCCGCCGGGCGTATGACGAGGCGATTCGCGAGGAATATCGATTCTTCAGTTATGGCGATGCCATGCTGATTTTGTGACGTTGGATTCAATCGAGAGATGCCGCAACGTGAATGTTTCCCAGCAACCTGATTCATCTTCCGATCCCCGTCGCCAATTCGCGTTGGAGATTGTCCGCCGTTTGCGTCAGGAAGGATTCCAAGCGTTGTGGGCTGGCGGATGCGTGCGCGATCAACTGTTGAACCTGACACCCAAGGACTACGATGTCGCAACCGATGCGATCCCCGAACAGGTCCGACGCATGTTCGGTCGCAGGCGAACGTTGGCCATTGGGCAAGCCTTCGGGGTGATCGTCGTGCTGGGTCCCAAATCGGCCGGTCAAGTCGAAGTGGCCACGTTCCGGCAGGATGCTGCGTACAGCGACGGGCGCCATCCGGATCACGTCACGTTCAGTTCGGCGCCGGAAGACGCCCAACGCCGCGACTTCACGATCAACGGACTGTTCTACGACCCGTTGGCAGAACGGGTGATCGATTACGTCGGCGGCCAGCAGGATCTGCAACGGCGATTGATCCGAGCGATCGGAGACCCCGCGCACCGCTTTGCCGAGGACAAGCTGCGCATGTTGCGGGCCGTCCGGTTCGCCACGGTCTTCGACTTTCAGATCGAAGCGGGCACGCTCGCAGCGATCCGCCGATCGGCGGACGAACTGACGGTTGTCAGCGCTGAGCGGATCGCGGCCGAATTGCGCCGCATCCTGTCCCATGCACGGCGACGAACGGGCATGCAGTTGTTGGACCAGTGCCGGCTGCTGACGAAGATCTTTCCCGAACTGCAGCCAGCCGTGCAAGCTCCGCCGAACGACCCGCTGGCCATCGCCTGGCACCAGACCTTGACGATTCTCGATCGACTCGAAGAGCCCTCACCGGCCACCGCCATGGCTGCCGTCTTGCGCTCGTTGGCCGATGATCGAGAAGGCGGTTTGCAAACGATTCATCGAGTTTGCCGGCGTTTGCGGCTGAGCAACGAAGAGATCGCCGAGATCGACTTCTTGGTCCGTCATGAATCGATGGTTCGCACCGCCCGCCAGCAGCCTTGGCCGCGTCTGCAGCGACTGTTGATCCAACCGCTCAGCGGCCCGCTGCTGGATTACGCCCGGGCGGTTGCAGAAGTGGTCGATGGGACGACCGACAACGTCCGGTTTTGCCGCGAGAAACGAGCATTGCCTCACCAGCAGTGGAACCCGCCTCCGCTGATCACCGGCCAGGATTTGCACGCCATCGGTCTACCGCCGGGCCCCATCTATCGCCTGATCTTGGAACGAGTCCGAGACGCTCAATTGGAGAATCGGATTGCTACCCGCGACCAGGCACTGGAACTCGCGCGCCAGTTTCGGTCAAGCCAATCGACAAAGGAATAACCGTCGCGTCTTCCTGTCAGCGGCACGGCACTAGCCGCCGTTCGGTCCGGCCGTTTCGGGGCCGGTGGCTAGCGCCATTCCGCTAAGGCTGTTATTTCGTCGATACTTGGGATACCCGAATCGCGGACGGGAAACTTCTTGGATGGCGGAGTACTTGCGGCGGCATCGGCTTCACCCTAATAATGCTGTGGGCACGGATCCGATTTGGACAAACAAGTTGCGGAGCTTTCCGTTCACGTGAAAGGAGTGGACCGAATGAAGTTGGAAGACGAAATCCTGAAGCTGTTCGATCAATGGAATGCCGCGTTGCAGACCGGTGATCCCGACGAAGTCGTCAAGCTGTACGCAGACAACGCTCACTTGGAACCTACCGTGTCCAATATGGTCCGACACAACCCGCTGGAGATCCGCGACTATTTTGTCAGTTTTCTGGCAAAAGGGCCGGTGGGAAAGATCGAGGAAGCCAACGTTCGAATCTACGGCGGCATCGCGATCAACTCGGGCGTTTACACCTTCGAGTTCAAGTCGGGCCCCGTCCAAAAGGTTCAAGCTCGCTTTACCTTCGTCTATCAGTGGATCGACGGCCGATGGCTGATCGTCGAACACCACTCGTCCGCCATGCCCGAACCCACCTGACATCATACAGGATCCAGCTTCCAAGGCGATCGCATTTCCCGGGCCAACATTTGGTTCACGTCCGGATCGTCACTGCGTTGGGCGACCGGATCCCAGGTGAATCTCCGCTTGAGAAGCTGAGCCATATTGCCCAACAGGCAGAGGCTTCCGGAGCGGTGTCCCGTTTCGACCGGCTCGATCGGGTCCTGGCGGCTTTTCACCGCGTCCAGAAAATTTCGGACGTGGTCGGCGTCGACGTGGTTGCGAACGTGCTTGGTGTGCGCCGGATTGCTCGCGGGCAGACGGATCTCGTCCGGTCCGATGACCGAATCCTTGATGTTTTCGGGGTACGTGGCCAGCCGCCCGCCCAGCGTGATTTCCAAGCGGCCTTCGGTACCTTCGAATTTGGCTCCCGAAGGTCTTCGCGTTTCGCACAGCAGTTCGATGCCGTTGGCGTAACGGGCGCGGAAAGCGGTGTGGGACGCTGCGTCGAACAGACTGCCCGGCGGCAGGAACTCGCTGCCGTTGTCCTCGAATTCGACCGGGTTTGTGTCTTCGGTGCCCAAGGCCCATTGGATAATGTCGTTGGTATGAGCGCCGAAGTTCACCGTCTGGCCATTGGAATAGTCCAGGATATAGCGCCAGCGGAAGAAACATCGTTCGCGGTGGAACGGCGACACGGGCGCCGGGCCCAACCAAAGATCGTAATCGAAACCGTCCGGCACCGGCTGCGGCTGCCAGCCGGGCCCGGGGCACTCGAAGCTGTTCGGATCGACCCACGAACGGACCAGCCGGATTTCGCCCAGCCGTCCGTTGCGGACCAGTTCGCAGGCATGACGCACCGCCGGACTGGATCGGAATTGGGCGCCGGTCTGGAAGATGCGATCGTACTTTCGCACGGCTCGAACCATCTGCTGGCCCTCGTAGATCGTGTAGGAAAGAGGTTTCTCGCAGTACACATCCTTGCCGGCTTGCATCGCGGCGATCGCGATCAATGCGTGCCAGTGGTCGGGGACGACGATCGCCACCGCGTCGATGTCCGGCCGGTCGATCAGGTGCCGATAATCGTTGTAAGCGTCACAGCCTCGGAAGGATTCGCCGGGCGTCTTCTCCGAGTAGTGCTGATGGACCCATCCTCGCGCGGTTTCCCGACCCAGGATCTGATCGGGGTGATAATACCCGTCGCCGCGACGGTTCACGTCGCAGACCGCCAGCATCTGCACGTCGTCGTGGACGAGAAAAGACGGGACGATCCGCTGGCTCTGGTGGCCACAGCCGATCAGGCCAACGTGGATGCGATTGCTGGGCGCCGTGGCGCCGAAAACCGAGTTCGGCAAAAATCGGGGCAATCCGATGGTCGAACACGCACCGACCATCGCTTGCAGGAATCGGCGTCTACCGCAACGCGAAGCGTGGGAAAATCTCTTTGACGAAATGGCATGGTTAGATGGCATCGATCGTTTCCTTTCGGTCATCTTGGGTTGCGGAAAAATCGTTCAGAATCTCATTCGGCTGTGGGTCGATCGTCAACCAGCACCGTTGCTGGACCGATTGTTGAACGGATCGCATGATCCGTGTGATGCGGCAAGCATCCTCCAGATCGTCGCGCTGCAAGACCAGACTGGTAACAGCTCGATGGAATTGGCGCAGCATCTGCTCGCCCACCGGCCGCTCGTGTTCCAAGGACTCCAGATGCGGGCCGGCTCGATCGAACCACACGACGGTCGCGGGCAAATCGACGAAAGCCACACCATGTTCGCAGCAGACCTGGAGATGCGCCGGCGGGCGAAAGGAGATGGCTTCGGGCCAATCCGGCAGCAGATAATTCCCGAAACTGACCTGGGCGATCGGCCCCGAGCCGGCTGGGCCGTCAGGCGAGAAATCCAGACTGACCAGACGGTAGTCTGCCGACCGCCGACCATCGTTCGACTGGGGGACTTGCGGCGGGGCGCTGGTGTCTGGCGACATCGCCGCAGCCGTTGCCGGATGCTCGATACCCAACACGCCTCGCGGAACAGCGCCGACCACATAACAACACCAATCCACCAGATTGGCCAACCGATACGAATCGCTGGCCGAAGGCGCACGCCGCCTTCCCCTGGATTTGCCCCCTCGGGCTCGATGGTGACAGAACAGCAAGCGTGGCTGGCCCAACCGCGTAGCGATCAGTTCCTTCAAGCGGACGGTGGCCGGAGCATGACGACGCGGAAACTCGGCCATATAGGCGATGCCGGATTCCCGCACCTGTTGCCTGAGCACATCGGCTTGATCCATGTCCAAATCGAAAGCCCCCGCGCCGTAAACGGCCTTGCCGGCCCGGCAAGCGGCCAGAATCGGCTGGATTCCCAGCCAGTCGGTCGCCAATACCAGCACCGCATCGATATCCGGACGATGGACCAGTTTTTGAAAACCGTGGCTGACCTGAGCGCGGAAACGTCGAGCGGCTTTGTCGGCCAGCAGGGCCACAGGCGAATACACGCTACGGACATCGAACCATTCGCGCAGCGCTAGCAGCGCCGGTCGATAACGGCGTTCCCACGTGTCGCCCAGCCCGATAATGCCCACCCGAAGTCTCACGAATATCGTCTCCTCGATGCGATTCTTTCCCACGCCTGCGAGACCGCTCAGTTCCCATTCTGAACGATTCCGCCGGAAGACTCAAGTTCGGGCACAGCGGTCGGCATGGTGGCACGTGATCAAGTCGAGTACAATCCACGACCTTAATCCGTATTTGGGATGAGTTGCGGCGACTTGCCGAGGCCTTATAACGTGGCATGATGAAAAGAAAAACGTCAGCATCTAGTTCGGAGGACGTGGCCTATCTGAATGGCCGGTTCGTCCCGGCGCGTCAGGCGTCCGTTCAGGTTTTCGATACCGGTTTCGTACTGGGCGTCACAGTCGCGGAACAGATTCGAACGTTTCGTGGGCAACTCTTCCGGCTGGACACGCACCTGCGTCGTTTGGGGCGTTCGCTACAAATCGTCCAAGTGACGCCCGCGTGGGATATGGCGGAATTGGCTCAAGCGGCTGCGGAATTGGTGTCGCGCAACCGCGCTCGGCTACACTCGGAAGATGATTTGGGACTGTCGATTTTTGTGACCCCCGGTCCCTACGCAACCATGACCCAAGCGATTCCACCGGACATACCCTTCGGTCCGACAGTCTGCATGCATACCTACCCGCTCCCGTTTCGGCTGTGGGTGGACTCCTACCAAAGGGGGCAGTCGTTGGTGGTCAGCCCGATCCGCCAAGTCCCCGTCGAATGCTGGCCCGCCGAACTGAAATGCCGTAGCCGGATGCACTATTACTTGGCCGATCTCCATGCACGCCGCGTGCAACCCTCAGCGCGCGCCTTGCTGCTGGACTTGGACAACCACGTGTTGGAAGCATCGACGGCCAACGTGATTATCTTCCGCCGCAGTGAAGGAATCGTGTCGCCCCCCCAAGAGAAGATTATTCCAGGGGTCAGTGTAGGTGTCATCGAGGAATTGGCCCGAGAGTTGGGAATCGGCTTCCACCATCGTGATCTCACCGTCGACGACGTGCGTCACGCAGACGAAGTCATGCTTTGCAGCACCAGCCCCTGTGTCTGGCCCGTGACCGAGCTGGATGGTCGTCCCATCGGTGACGGAAACCGGGGCGAAATCTGCGGGCATCTGCTGGAGGCTTGGAGCCAGATGGTGGGGCTGGACATCGTCGCCCAGGCCGCTCGCTTCTCGCGCCGCTGAGTTTGTTTGCAGGATCGGTCTTTTGCAGGGTATAATTCAAGAGCGGTGAAGTGTCATTCAATTTGCCGGTCCTGAATGGAGTTGGTTTTGCCGATTCGAGATGGTGTCATGGCTTCAAGTCGGATGCATTTGGCCATCATTGGGTGCTTGCTAATGTGGGCCAGCGTGGGCGGACAGCATGTCCGGGCAGCCGTCTTCTTGTTGACCAACGGCGGCCAGATCGAAGGGAAACTCCTGAATCCGGATCAACAGCCCCGCAAAGATTATCGTATTCTGCTCGATGACGGTGCTCGTCTGATGCTGCACGCGGATCAGGTCCAGCAGGTTTTGACGCTTTCCGAAGAACTTCGTTGGTATCAGCAGGCGGCTGCTGGAGTTCCGGATACCGTCGAAGCTCATTGGGAAATCGCCGAACAATGTCGCGTGAAGAATCTCCCGGCGCAACGGGAACATCATTTGAACCAGATCCTGCGGTTGGACCCCGATCATCGTGAAGCACGAATCGCGCTGGGGTTCAGCCGAGTGAAGAATCAATGGGTCAAGACCGATCAATGGATGCAGGACCAAGGCTATATCCGCTATCGAGGAGCTTGGCGTACACCTCAAGACGTTGCACTGGAACAGGCGAGGGAACAGGCGGATCTGGCTGAAAAGCAGTGGTTGCGGAAGATTCGCAGTTGGCGTACCTGGATTCTCAGGGCGCGTGGTCAAGAGAGGCAGGGCTGGGCGGCGATCCGAGCCATCGACGACCCTGCCGCGACGGCCGGATTGATCGAGATTATCGAAAACGAGAAGGACCCGGCGGAACTCCGCCGGCTTTGCATCCAGGTACTCGGCCGGCTTCAGACGCCCCGATCGATCGAAGTATTCGTCGAGCGAGCGATGCAGGATCCTGATGCCAACATCCGCGACGCATCTTTGGACGAACTGAAACGATTCGGGACGCAACAGGCCGTGTGGCGTTTTCAGGCCCTGTTGGAATCACCGGACAACAAGGTGGTGAATCGCGCCGGGGTCTGCTTGGCCGTCCTGGGAGATCCGCAGTCCACACGATTGTTGATCGATGCGTTGATCACCGAACATCGTTACCTGTTGCAGCCCGCTGGGAACCCTGGCCAGTTGAGTCTGGGATTCGGTGATGCGCCCGGCGCTGGTGGCAGCGGCTTCGGTGTGGGCGGACGGCCGAAGATCATTCAGCAGGAACATCGGAACGAGGGAGTATTGAGAGCACTAACCACGCTTTGGCCGGGCGTCAATTTTCGTTTCGATCAACAAGCCTGGCGAGACTGGTTGGCCGACAAAGGGGCGCCCGGCAGAACCAGCCTCCGTCGCGACGATTAGCGGGGGACGGGGGTCTTTTTCGCGGTTGGTCCCCAAGCGGCCGGACAGGGTCAGACCCGTTTTCTGACAGAGCCTGGCGCTCTGCCGCTCGCGGAAAATCCGACCGTTACTTCTTCGCCGATCCTGCGTCCTGAGGGGAATCCGTCGAGGCGTCGTCGCCGCCGCGTTTGTCGAACAGCAACCGTAACGGCACTTCACCAAAATCGAGTTGGTCTCGTAAGTACCCCAATAGATAGCGGCGGTAGCTGGGTGAAAACGCTTTCGGATTGCTGCATTTGATGACGATGGTCGGTGGTTGAACCTGAATCTGTGCCGCATAGAAGATTTTCGGCCGCCGTTGGCGAAAGATCGGCGGCGGATGGTGTTCCAACGCTCGGTGGATCAACCGGTTCAGTTCCCCGGTGCCGATGCGCTGCTGCGATTGCTTGAACAACATTTGCGCGTGATTGATCAGCTTCTTCACGTTCCGGCCCGTCATGCCCGTGATGAAAGCGATCGGTACGTGCCACATGCTGGGAAAAGTGTCGCGCAGATAGTCCGCCCACCGCTCGGTCGGCATGTGTTCGGCCATCAGATCCCACTTGTTGACCACAAAAACACACGGCCTGAAGTGTTCCTGGATGTATTGGCACAACTGCTTGTCCACCTGGCTGATCTGTTGGCCTGCATCGAAGAACATCAGCACCACGTCGGCTCGGCGCACACTGCGTTGAGCGCGATGCAGCCCGTAAAACTCGATGTCCTGGCGAATGCTCTTCCGCCGACGGACGCCGGGGGTGTCGATGGCCAGGAAGGTCTTTCCGTCCACCTCGAAACGCACGTCGACGCTGTCACGAGTCGTGCCGGGCACCTCGCTGACGATCATCCGCTGGTCTTCGACCAACGTATTGATGAAGGTGCTCTTTCCCACGTTTCTTCGTCCAACGATGGCCAGTTTCATCTCCGGTGGGCGATCGTCGGCCGGAACGTCTGCCGGTGGCAATGCGGCCAAGATGGCGTCCAGCAACTCGTATTTGTTTCGGTTTTGTTGAGCGCTGACCGGCAGCACCCGTTGAGCACCCAGCCGGTAGAATTCATCGGCCTGAACGTCCAGCGACGACGCGTCTGCCTTGTTCGCCACAAAAAGGACGGGACGATCGATCCCGCGCAACCGCCGAGCGACTTCTTCGTCCAAGGCGACCAGTCCACTGCGAGCGTCCAGGAGAAACAGGATCACGTCTGCCTGATGCAACGCGACGGCGATTTGATGTTCGATCTCGTCGCTCAAGTTATCGACGTCGTTGATACCGATGCCGCCCGTATCGATCAATTCGAATTGCCGTTCTTCGTAGTCGATCAGATCCGTCATGCGATCGCGCGTCACGCCAGCCACATCGTCCACAATGGCCAAACGCCGTCCGGCAAGCCAGTTGAACACACTGGACTTACCTACGTTAGGCCTTCCGACAATAACCACTTGTGGTGCACTCATTTCCGTCGCTTTCCACGCAGATCGACTTGCGGAACCCAACCAGGGCGCGGTTGCGTTCGCGTTGTTTCCCAAACGCGGTATTTTAGCCGAACGCGGCCTGCGATGCATCAGGTGACCCGCCTCTGGTCATCGCCGGAAAGTGGGGTAGAATAGTTGGTTTTCGCACCTTTCGGATGAAGGTATCGGCTCGCATGGCAAAGCAAGGCAGCCCACGGCGATCGGACGACATGGTAGAAATCGACTTGCGCAACGCAGGACTGGCTGCGTTTTTGGCTTGGCTTTGGCCCGGGGCGGGCCACCTGTACCAGCGGAGGTACGCTAAGGGCATTCTGCTGATGGCCGTGGTGCTGAGTATGTACTTCTTTGGACTGTTTTTGGGCCAGGGGCACGTGGTATACGCCTCGTGGACGCCGACGGACAAGCGCTGGCAGTACTTATGCCAGTTGGGCACTGGACTGCCCGCTTTGCCAGCATTGTTGCAGGCCAGGCGCGTGTTTGGGGAACCCAAACAGCCTCCCTTGTGGAACGGTTTCATGGCGCCGCCCGAGCAGCCGGTTCGGCCCGAGTCGCCCGATGAACTGGCGGAATGGCACGAGCGGCTGAGTTACCGCTTCGAACTGGGAACCCTGTACACGATGATCGCCGGTCTTTTGAACATCCTGGCGATCTACGACGCCTACGCTGGTCCGTTCGGTGCGAACGAGGAAGAAGAGGAATCCGACAACTCGGACAAGGACTCCGATTCCTGACGTCGCCCTTCGGGGATCAAGCGATCATGCTCGCCCTTCGGCGGCCGCGCGGCAGGTCGTCCCAATCATCCTGGTCGTCCAGCGGATCGTCGTACGGTTCTTCCCGTGGGTCCCGCAAGCTGCGGGACGGTGATTCGGTCTCGGCCAGATCGTCGGCCAGTTCCAGGTAACGATGGTACATGTCCACGGCGATCCAGCCCATGTACAGGTTCGCGCCCAGCGAGATGAACAAGCCCATCAGCACCAGGGTCATCGTTCCCCAATTCGTTTCGGCCGAGCCGCTGTCACGAAGGTAGTTGAGTGCTGGATCCTGAGCGGTTTCCGCCAAGCTGGCCCAAAAATCTTTCGCGGGTTCCACGGGCTTGGTTGGAAAGTCGCTGGAGAACAGCCGACGCTCCCAAGGAAGACGCGGATCGGCCGTCATATCCCACGGTGCCGACTGGGTAGGGGTCAAATCGGTTCCCCGGGAAGGTTGCAGGTTGTGCGATTCCTGCGGCGACTGGCCGGTGGACCATTGAGGCGTATAGGGCAGGGGAACGGTGGGCGGCATCGTCGATCGTGTTGGTGCCTGGGGTGTGGTGGATGGATCGTCGTAAACCGATCTGCCTCTGGGCGACGCGCCCGTCGGTTCTTGATCGGCGGTCTCGCTGGTTCGATCGCGTCCCCAATCTGAAAAGGCGGGTGGTTGCGGAGTCCGGGCATCCGGTTTCGGGTCGGAGGTTCCGTCTCGTGCTGGGCGCTCCGGTACCGATCCGGATTGCCACGCGTTTGATGGGGGAGCTTGTGGTTGCCCGGCCCCCCCTTGCGGTTGGGCGGTAGCAGCAGGCGGTTGGTCGGTCAACGCTCTCGACTCGCTGCTCCACTGACTTTCGCCCGCCGGTCGATCGGGCGAGGACCACGACCAAGAACTTGGATCACTTCGAGGTGCCGTCGCCGGAGCGGCACCGGTGGGCGAGTCATTCTGCTCGTTGGCTGGCTGGGGTCGCTCAGATTGACGATCGGAATCGGCAGGTTCCTGAGGCGACCGATCTCCGGTTTGCGGACGCGGCGGAGACAGCGTCGAGGGATCCGCATCCGCGTCAGAAATCGTCTGCCCGGGTTGAGAGGAAGGGGCGATGGAACGATCATTCGGCGGTGTGGCCATGTCTCGGGCTGCCGGGTCAGGCGCTGCCGGCTGCGGCACCTCCAATTCGGCCGAAGCGACTTGCGGCATTTGGCGCGGGGGCGGTTCCACGCCAGACCGGACTCGCAACTGCGTCACGTTGGGTAACTCGGCGGGAAATTCGCCCACCAAATCCTCGCCCCCTCGCATCAACACCAACCGCTCGTGCGACAATTGAATGATGAATTCCATCTGTTGGTTATTGATGCTTCGCCAGCCGTATTGGACGCCCGCTGGCACCGGCAGCCCCAACGGCGGCGGCGGCTGTCGAGGCGGCTGACCGCGACGTGGTACCATATCTCCGCCAACTCGAATGCGGAACCTGCGAACGCCGTGGACGTAAGGGTCGATCTGGCTGACCAGCTCTTGACCGCCTCGCAACGCGACCAGCGTCACGGGCTCGATCTGGACAATATACTCCAATTGCCCATCGGTGGTGGGCTGCCATCCATAATCCAGTCCAAGCGTAGCGGTCGCTATCAGCAGCGCCAGTCCGTTCATGCTCAGTACTCCTTCACTGATCGTATTGCTGGCACATGGTAACCAGTTTTGCCCCTCGACGTAAAGAGCGATCGTTGGCCAAGAATGTCGACAGGGTCCATTTGGGTGGCATGGAGCGACCTTTTTTCAAAAATAAACACAATTTTCAGGTTTACTACCTTGCCGACTCGCACCCCAATCGCATCTTTGCCGTACAGTTCTCCCTGCCGGGTCCGCTGTTGAAGCCGATCAAGCTCTTTCGTCATCTTCTGTAAGTGTTGTTCGCATCGGGCCAGCCGCGCGGCAACCCGGGGACTGGTCGGATCGTCCGTTCCCGTCATGTCCGGATTCCGACAGGCCACCAAACGTTCTCCGGAAAAGTCCGGGTGGCTCAGCTCGAACAGGGTCGCTCATCGAACAAACCCTGCTGAATGGCGCCAGCCGATACCAGTTTGCGGATGGCTTCCGGCCGCAAGGCACTGATCCATTCACAGCCCTCGGTCTGGCGTAACACGGTCACTTGTTTCCGGGTGATCCCGGCCAAGCGTCTCCTTTCAATCTCGATGGCGTTGCATCCGCCTTGACGCTGCGGCTTGGAATACCGCTCTTGACATTTCCTGTTGCTTTCCCAGACTGTTACCTATGCCGATCACCGTTCCATCGAGAACCGACAAAGTGAACCACGACGAGATATCGACGACCTGCCTGGCCCGCGAGGATATGGGCTGCTTTTTGCGGTGGTGCTGGGCTGCGCTGCGTTGGGATATCGTGCCGGATGACGCTGGCATCGAGTGGCTTCGGGTGCCGGACGAGTATCGCGATCGTTTGGGTGGCTGCGAGGCGATTCCGGTTGCCGGTGGCGACGCGGCGGGGGCCGCGGCATCGGAGCTGCCGCAACCGGCGTCCTGGCAAGACGTGCTGCGGATGCTGGGAAGCGTGGACCAAGTGGCGCATGCGACGCCGACGCACCAACCGGGCAGCGTCCACGAATTGACTCCGCGGCTGTTCGATGCCTATTCCGTCGACGGCGGGCGAGTGATGCTGGGCGGCTGCTCGCTGGAGGTCCAGCCGCTGTTGCGTTCGACGGGCCTGGTCGTTTGTGACGACAACTCGCAGCCGCTGCAGTTGGTGCATCGCTTCTCGACGGTCGAAGGCCAACCGGTCGATCCTCGGTTGGTGTCGTCACTGCATCTGGACCAGCTTTCGCCACTGTCCCGTCCGGCTGGTGTCCCCTCCGTCGACTTGGCGACCTGGTTGGCGACGGGCCGGCGTCAGTTGGCCGAAACGCATCTGGAAAAAGCGGTCGAGCCGCTGCTGGTTACGGTGGTGTGGTGCAAGTTCCTGCGCTGCAAATTGACGTTCGAGATCGGCGAAACGCGGGCCGATCTTCCGTTCAGCAGTTGGGCGCAGTGGCTGGCCGACGGCGAGATCTCGCCGCCGCCCTTTCGTTGCCCTCACACGGGCCGCGAATCGTTTCACGTCGTACTGGACGATGATGGTGTGATGACCGTGGCAGAAGCGATCGCCGAGTGCGAACATACGGGTCGACGGGTCGTGGAGACCAGTCTGGCCGTCTGCGACTTGACCGGGCAACGCGTGTTGCGCAGCCTGCTGGTCCCTTGTCCCGTCACGGGGCAACAATTGATGGCCGACCATCGAATCGCGTGCACCATGTGCGCTCAGCAGGTCAGCCCGAAAGCGATCAGCGGAGGGAAGTGTCTGGCGTGCCAATCGTTGCGAGCCGCTGGCGGCAACGACCCGCGCTTGGGAAGCGTGTTGGAGCGGTACCCAAAGCTGCGACAATGGTCGTCGTGGCGGATGAGCGAGACGGAGAAGGCGTGGATTCTCCGAGCTTCCTCGGTGTTTCGCCGCTTACTGGTCGTGGTGGACCGCCATTCGCTGGACCCGTTGCATCTGGCCGAGCGCAGCCTTTTGTCAAGCCGCTGGTCTCCGGTTCCGGCCGATCGATGGGACCAGCACTTAACCCCGTAGGATTGCCAACGATGAGCCATAACGAGTCCGAAACGATGGAACGCAAACAGCAAATGCGTCGGGCCGCCTACGACGCCCGCAACGCCCAGCCGGACAAAGATCGGCTCAGCGAATTAGCCATCGCCCGATTCGTCGATTTGCCCGAGTACCAACAAGCCCGGACCGCCATGTGGTACCTGGATTGCCGCTCCGAACTGCGAACGCGACACGCTCTGCCCGCAGCCTTGGCCGGCGGCAAACGCATCGTCGTCCCCTACTGTACCGTTGACGAACGGGGAGAAAACAAACTGGGGCTCTGGCGCTTGGAGACGCTGGACGAATTGATCGTCGGCAAGTGGAAGATCTTGGAGCCGCCGCGAGAGCGTTGGGGCGAGCCGGGCAAGGAAGTCGATCCCCGCGAGTTGGACATCGTGATGGTCCCCGGTGTGGCCTTCAGCCGACAAGGGGCAAGAATGGGCAACGGGCAGGGCTACTATGACCGCCTGCTGCAGCAGGTCCGGCCCGATTGTCCGCTGGTCGCCGTGTGTTACGAGAGTCAATTGTTCGACGATTTGATCGTTGCCGCTCATGACGTCTTTATGGACAAGGTGATCACCGAATTCGGGGTCAGGTCTTGACATTTAACTTTTTGTTGAATCTACAGTCGGGTCTTGACATTCAGCTTTGTGGCCAACCAGCGGCGGGTGGCTAGCTCGGTGCAGTTCTGCTTCATTTCAGCCATTATTCGCTCGAAAATTCCTCGGTGACGCTGCCGGCAGTGCTCATTCGCCTGCTGACGTTGGCGGTCTTGTTCCGCTTGAACTCGACCCACAAATGGCATGCCGTCTTCCGCCAAGAGCTGCTTCCCCAACCGTTGCAAACCTGGCTGGAGATCAAGGACTTGGCGGAACTGGCCGAGCAAGCCACGGTGAACTGGATCCCCGCAGGGGTGCTGCTGGATACGCTGGCCTGGCAGGTGGCTCGCTGCCTGACGCAGGTTCGCTACCCCAACCCATGGCTGTGATCCGGCAGACGATTCGCGATCTTTTGATGCGCGAGGCTTGTGGTGTCCGAAGGGGAGACTGGTCTTGAATCGCAGCTTCTGGCGGCGGCTGGCGAAAAAAGGGCACCGAGCCTTGGCTGCGGGGTTGTTGGCGGAGTGTCGGCAACGCATCGAGTTCGTGCTGGGCCAAGTCGATTTGTCGCAGGCCACCCAAGGACGCTGGCTGGAGATCCCGAAGTTGGAGCCCCAGCAGCGGGCGAAGCTGGAGGCCGTGCAGGTGGCCGAACCGATCAAGCGGCTGCACGCCTTGCAGGAAGCCTTCGCGCAAGGGCAGTTCGATTTCGTAGCCCAGTTGCTGGCCTGTTCTTACAGCCGCTACGGCCGTCGAGCCCATCACCCGTTGTTGATGATCTCGGATGCGGCGGCGAAGCATCTGACGCCGTTGCTGG
>SKKK01000542.1 GCA_007121535.1 Planctomycetaceae bacterium
GCGCGCTGCTAAGCAGTTCAAGCGCTATGATGAGGGAACCATGGCCGAACTCGAAAAACGCGCCCGCGCGCGTTAGAGCACTTCAATAAACTATGCCTACGGTGGCGTACTGTCCAGCCAGATTACCATGTCGAAGAGCCTTGCATTGTCTTTCGTGTCGTCGCTGTTGGTGGTGTTGGTGCTGAGTTGCACATCTGCGCTGGCTCAGCCCCGCACAATGTATAAGCCCGACGACATCGAAAACGCCCGGCGCAACATCGAGCGGTACGAGTGGGCGCAAAAGAGGGTGCGCGGTCGGGAGAAGGCCGCCGAGTTCGCGATGCAGCAGGACCGGCAGTTCTTCGTAGAATTGATTCCGGAGCTGACTCCCGGCACTTCTTACCACAGCGGCTGTCCCGCCTGCTTCAACCCCGACCACCCCATCCTCCGCCGACGCCCGGGCAACATGACCTGGACCGTTGAAGACCCGGACCGAATCACCTGCACGGATTGCGACACCGTCTTTCCCAACGAGGATTATCCCGAAACGGGGCGGCTGGAGTTGCCGCGGATGGGCCAGGTGATCGCGTACTACCAGACGCCTGAAGAGCGTGCCCTGCCGGACGACGCCACCGACGAGGAGCGGGCCCAGTACGCGATGCTGGGTGTGAGCAACGTGCCCACGTTAAACAGCCCCAGCAGTCTGATCCGCTTCTACCGAGCGCGATGGGCATGGGAACAGGCTTTGAGGCTGGCTAAGCTGTACGCCATCACCGAAGACGTTGCGTACGCCGAGCGGACGTTGTGGATTCTGGATCGCTTCGCCGAGGTGTTTCCTAACTACCTTTACAAGTCTTACCATGGACCGTTTGCCGATTGGCCACCTGCCAAAGTTGCTGCCTCAATGGGCGATATTAATACCCCTCCCGGTGGTCGCTTTCCGCCTGACGCTATTGTGCACGCCTATGCCGGCGCGCCGGAGATCGCCCGACGGATTTATGGTACCGACGAACAGGGTGATTACTCCACACTTTCCAATGGCTTCTGGGGCGCGGGGCGGCTCACCCCGCATGGCAAGGGCAGTGATTCAGGCCCGTTGCTGAACATGACCATCGCTTATGACCTGGTGCGCGATGCACGGTATCCTGACGGCACACCGGTTGCCGATGAGCAGATGCACCGGCGTATAATCGAGGATTTGATTGACGCCGGGGCCAATGACTACGATCATTGGGATGACCTGAGCAACAAGGGCATAGCCACGCGTTCTCTGAGTGCAGCGGTAGGGATTGTGCTCGAACAGCCCGAGCGGGTACGTCGTGCGGTGGACGGCTTCAACGAAATCCTGGAAACACGGTACCATTTCGACGGTTTCTACTCGGAGTCACCGGGCTATTCGGCCCACAACTACAGCAACATGCGCGAGTTGCCGGACCTGCTGTACGGCTACAGTGATCCGCCCGGCTACCAGCCCGAAGAAGGGGCCCGAATTGACGACTTCAACCCTTACGAGCACGGCCACTTCCATCGGGCACTGCTGTCGAAGGTGCGCCAGATCGCTCCACCCGGTAATCAGTTTCCGATAATCGGTAACGTCAGCCACCACAGGCGGGTCATCCAACCGCTGTTCCTCGAGGTGCTGGCCGCGAGGCTCGGCGGTCCCTATGGCGATCTGCTTGAAACCGTACAAGACGTAAGCCTGGCCGAATGGGGCACCGAATACGCCCTGTGGTACCGCGACCCGGACCTGCGTGCTGAAGGAATAGGCGAGTTGCCTCTACGCTCCGAGTGGTTCCCCGGCTGGCACGTAGCAGTGTTGCGCGGTGATGATGAAGACAACAACACCGCACTGTACCTCGTCGGGGATGAACACCGATGGACGCTACACACCGGGCACCGCCACTCGGACACTCTGAATTTGACTTACTATGCCTTTGGCGAGGAACTGGTCTCTGACCGCGGCTACTTCTCTGGCAGTGCCCATAGAACCCCGGACGGGCGTCTGGGCCAGAGCTGGACTTCGGGAACGCTATCACACAATCTGGTAGTGGTGGATGAGCAGAATCAGTCCGGCACGCCTCGGGGCTCCAATCTGGAACTGTTCGGCCTAGGGCCGGGCGTCCAGATGGTGCAGGCTTCCGGATTCGGCAGCTACGATCAGTGT
Source organism: Planctomycetaceae bacterium (assembly GCA_007121535.1). GTDB lineage: Bacteria > Planctomycetota > Planctomycetia > Pirellulales > Pirellulaceae > SKKK01. The sequence continues at coordinate 2,144 of SKKK01000542.1, forward strand.
GAGGAATATCGCCGTACCTGTGCCCACATACAGACCCCCGAAGGCGGCCACTACATCGTGGACTTCTTCCGCGTCGAGGGGGGCGAGACCCACCAGTACACCTTCCACTGCAACGGCTCGCTGGTGGACTTGAAGCCGGCACAGCTCGCGCCCCAGCCGGTGGAGCTGTCCGAGACGTGGAGCTACTGGGTTGATAACCCCAGGGCCGTCACGCCCACCGAGCCGGTCACCTTGACCTGGCGCTATAATGACGTGAAGCTGGATCTGACCATGCTCAACACCAGCGACACGGTGGAGCGGATTATCATCACCGACGCACCCGGCTGGCGCCACCGCTTAGAGGCTGTCGAAGGTCGGGATGCCATCCAGCAAATACTGGCCGAGAACCGCGCCGCCCATGATGGCACTGTCCTGGCAAGTCGCTACGCCGCGGTCATCGTTCCGTACACCACCGAAGCTTCGCCGGTAATGTCTGCGCAATTACTGGAGAACGATGAGCAGACCGGTGCGATGGCCGTCGAGGTACAGTTCGAGGGCCGCACCGACTACATCATCTCGGCCAAAGACCAGCAGCAGCGCCAGTACGGGGCGGTGACGGTGGCCGGTGAGTTTGCCTTCGTGTCAGTTGACGATGCCGGCAACGTACTGCGGGCCTATCTATTGGCCGGAACGCATCTGCAACATGGCGACACCGTCGTCGAACTGCCCCGGGCCACCACGACGTTGCGCGTGGACTCTGTATCAGATCGCACCTTCAACCTCGCTGAGGCTTTGCCCGAGGAGTTGGCCGAGAGCGCCTGGTATGTTCTGTCCGAAGGGCCGCAGCCACGCGAGGAGGGGTATCCGCGCCCGCGCACCGGCTTTGAGATAGAGACGACCGGCGCCGACTCGATCACGGTGCGTGAGTATCCTGTTGTCGAGTGCGATAAGGTGACAATACTGCACGCGGCGTGGCTGGAGGCGAATAACTGATGTGACAAGCCTAGCGGGTGCGCCGCTCCGACTGACAATCGGTGATGCACACCCGTCGCTGTGTCTTGGGACGCGGGTAAGTTGGCGTAAAGCTGCAGGTAAGGTCGCGGCCTATTTTGCAGTTTGACAATTATCGCTATTGCACGCAGACTCGTAACTCACGTTTACTTTTACGAAAGGACGCTAAAATGGACACACTTTCCGCAAAAGAATGAGACCCGACCCCATTGCTGGGAACGGGTCTGACCGCACGTCTTGGCCCAATCAAGGCTCAGTCGTCCAGCCGGACACGGGCGTAGCATAGGGTCGTGGGCGGGCCACCGGCTCGGATGCCAAACAGGTCCAAAGTGTTCGACGGCGGTGAACCACCGCGCGGCGTGGCCGTAAACGCCACGCGAAACGGGTGCTCCAAAGGCACGGACATCGGCTCACCGGGCGTCCCGTCGGCCGACAATTCGATCATTCGGTTCTCCGCAACCGGTTCCCCGTGCCGGTTGCGGCCGCCCACATAAATCCAGACAAATAACCGCTCGTCCGGAGTGATGTGGAACCGGGGCTGGATGCTCTGCGGCAATTCGCTGCCCAACCCTTCCCCCCCTTCCATCAGAGTCGCCCGATGCACCACCTGACCGTCGCGAACCATGGCATGCCGGATGGCGTGCGTGAGCTCGATATCGGGAAAGTGTTCGTCGCGCAGCCGCCGATCCATGGGCCCTTCGTACCAGACGACGTGCGCCGTGCCGTCGGCGGCCACGTACAAGTCGCCGGGGAACAACCAACCTCCGTTGGACATCGTGCTGCCGACTTCCAGCCAAGGAGAAAACGGGGTGGTGGTGATGTCGGGGGTCCAGGCGAACATCATCCGCCGCCGGTTCGCCAGCGAACCCAAGCGGTTGCGCGCGGTCTGACCCGCCAGGATCTCTTCCAGTTCCGCTTCCCCTGCACGGTCCCAATTGGCATACGAAACGCACCCCGTGACAAAGGCCGCCCGGTCACGGAGCACCACACTGCCGTAATTGAACCGGTGCCAATTGTAGCCCGGCCGATAGGCATGCAGATCGCCCGGGCGACTGGCCACATTCATCAGCCGCCCCGTGGCCCACGTCCCGTCCCGCTGCCACAAGGCCCACTCTTTATGGCTGTAACCCACATTGTTCAGCATGATGACTTCGCCGTGTTCCGCGTCGGCTCCGAACAGCCGGTACGTGTGCTCGGTGAAACTCGGCTGACCCTCCCATTCCGGCAGCAGGGTCCGGGGGGCTGCCTGCGGATCGGCTGCGTCGAATACCAGCATTTCCGGCCGCGCCGGTCCCGCCCGCCGCTCCGGGTCCGTCACCAGCGTCGGGTTGGTCGACATGATCAGCCGGCCGGAGGGGAGAATCACCAGCGGGCATGGCTCCCGTGTTCGATCGACGGGATCCACCTGCTGCAATTCCCAACCTTCCGCATCGCGGCGGAAGAGCATCCACCGTACATTATGCAGCGGCTTGGCATCCGCCAGCGTCTCCAGGCCCGAAGCGAACAGGGTTTCCCCCGAGCGGACCAGGATCGGTGCACCGAAACACCAAGTGGGACTCGCCCCGTTGTCGGCCGGCTCATAGCTGTAAACTTCCTCCTCGATTTCGACCACCGGCCGAACCGGCGAAAACGGCTCCTGACCCATCGCCAGCGTGGCAAGCACCAGACTCCACAAGGTAATTGCTCGGGTAACCCACATGTTCGCTTCCTCCAAGAATGGCCCGAAATGTTCCACTTCCATGGCACGCTTCGTGCCGCAAGGCGTGGAATTCCGGACTGTTGGGTACAAAACGCAAGTTCCGCTACCTGCACGCCTCTCATGCTGGCCGGGAACACCGGCACTGTCAAGCACATCGGATGCCGGGAGCCCCGTTCCATCCGTGCGTTTGCTGGCGCCCGACGAGGTGGGCGAGGTACGGCAAGTGGGCGGCGTTCCCCCGCAAACCCTCCGGTATCCCTGGAACATGACGGCGACCACCGACGGCGTCCTGTACGTCCATGACCGGGATCGGGAAAGCCTGATCCGCATCGACGAAAGCACGCGGCGCCTGGCAAGAAGTTCCCGTGGCCGGGGCGCCCATCTCCCTGCTCGCCGACCAGCGAAATGAGCAATTGCTGGTCTCGTACTCGCTCGGCGAACACGGGGGATACAGCCCCGAACGCGTCGAAGAAGCCGGCTTGCTGGCCTTCGACCTGCAGACGTTGGAGCGGATAACTTTCCGTTTGAAACGGGGGAAACGGGGTCGGGTCTCGTTTGTGTCGATTTGCTGCGTCGTGCGACCGTTCCGCGGTCGGGACGGAGGCGTTTTTGGGCGGCCCGGGGGGACGTAACGTGGATTTCAATCCCAGACGCTTCGCCGTGGCCTGCTGCCAGACCGATGGAGACTCGCGTGTACCGTGCGGGGATGCCGCGGTCGGGTTCTTCGCGCCGTTGCGACACGCGCGTGACCGGATCGCCCAGGCTTACGGCGTTGATCATTAGCTTGACGTGCCGCCCCAGGTTCTGGTGGACCGCGTCGCTTTTCCACTCGACGCCCAGCATTCCGCCGAAGCCTTTCGGAGCGTCCGGTTCGGCGTTGCGGTTCCAGGACGGCAAGCCGCCGTAATGCACCCGCGAGACGGCCTCATGCGATCGAAGGAACTCGGCGACCAACCGGGCCGAGCGGCTGTGTTGTCGCATCCGCAACGGCAGCGTCTTCACCCCCTGGGTCACCAGGAAGGCATCCATGGGCCGCATCAGACCGCCCAGCCAGTTCTGGGCGCTCTCGATCCGGCCGACGAGGTCTTTTCTGCCCGACACCACGCCCCCCATCGCGTTGCCTTGGCCGCCCATGTATTTCGTGACGCTGTGGATCACCAGATCGGCGCCCCGACGAAACGGTTGCAGCAGGTAGGGAGTGAGCCAGGTGTTGTCCACGATCACCGTGGCGTCCGCCTCCTTGGCAATCCGGATCAGCGTCGGCGTATCGAGGACCTCCATCGTCGGGTTCACGTACGGTTCCCAGTGAACGACCTTGGCCGGCTTGGCTCGGAAGGAGGGGAACAGGGGTCAGGTCTTGACATTTAACTTTTTGTTGAATCTACAGTCGGGTCTTGACATTCAGCTTTGTGGCGAGACTTTCCGTCAAAAAAGTTAAATGTCAAGACCTGACCCCAGCGTCTTCCGCTTCAGATAGATCGGCGAGCCGTTGACGCTGCGGATGAAGGTCTGTTCCAAATCGGTGATCGATTCGATCTGGCCTCGGCCTCGAACCACGATCGACAGATCGCCCTGGGGGATGATGCTGCCGCCGCCCGATGCATTGTTCTGCTGGATGGCTTCCTCGATCTCGGACAGCGTCACGTCGTACCGCCGCAGTTCGGCCGGGGTGAACTGCACGGCGAACTGGCGTTCCAGGCCGCCCAGGTTGGCGACTTCGGCCACTCCTTGGACTCGCATCAGATGACGGATGACCACCCAGTCGTTCAGCGTGCGCAGTTCCATCGGGCTATACCGCCCATCGGAGACCAATTCGTACCGATAGATCTCGCCATAGGCGGTCGCCAGCGGTCCGAGTTCGAAATCAACCCCCTCGGGCAATTCCAGGTGAACCAGATGCTCCTGGACCTGCTGCCGCGCCCAGTACGGGTCGGCTGCTTCGTGAAAGATCATCTGGACCAGAGACAGGCCGAAGATGGTCCGGGAGCGGACCACCTCGACTCTCGGCAGTCCCAGCATGGCGTTTTCCAGCGGGATCGTGACCAGACGTTCGACCTCTTCCGGCGCCCGGCCGGGAAACACGGCGATCACCTGGACCATTTGTTCGGAGATGTCCGGATAGGCGTCGACCGGCTGTTGCTGGAACGACCAGATCCCCGCGACGATCAGCACCAGCAGCATGGCCAGCACGACCCAGCGGAGCCGAAGAGCGGTATCGATAAGCGAAGCGATCATGGATTTCTCTGAGCGTCTGCACGCAGGCTGGCCGCCGCGACGGGTTTCAGGAGGATAGCGTTTTGGCTGATGATCTCGTCCCCGGGGCTCAGGCCCTCCAGGACTTCGACCTGAGCATTACGAACATCGCCGGCCACGATTCCGGTAAGCTTCCACACATCCGATTGTCCATCGACGCGAACAAACACAAAACTGTCGCGTCCCACGTGGATGATGCCGGTCGCCGGCACCAGGATCGCTTCGCGAGGGTCGGTTCCCAGTCCGATATCGGCGAACATGCCGGGTCGCAGTTGATCGTCCGGGTCGTCGACGAAGAATAGGACTCGCAACGCACGCCGTTCGATCGACAGGGTGGGTGAGATCCGTTGGACCGTTCCGGTGAAGATCTGCCGCGGGATCCCGAAAAAGAGCGCTTCACAGCTCTGGCCGACCCGCACCGTTGCATGATACTGCTCGGGAACATCCGCGACCACGATATCTATATCCGAGGTGGCCTGTTCGAGCATCTCGACATCCAGTCCCATCAACTGCAACTGGCGCTCGGCGACCGCCTTTTCCTGAATCGCGATCGACAATTCCGATTCGGATTCGTGGATCTCGCGGCTGCCTTCGATCCGGGCCTCGAGCAACTCGGCTTGTGCCAGTTGCAGGTCCGCCTTGGAATCTGTCCCGGCCGCGACCAGCCGCTCGAGCCGTTCGACGATCGTGCGGTGGCTGGTCACCCGGACCTCGTTCAATTCGGCCATGCGTTCCACTTGCCGTTCGGCAAACTGCCTATCGATCGCGGCGCGACGCCATTCGAAGTAAGCGGCCAACGCGTCCGGGTCATTGAATTGCCATTGGATCGCTTGGTCCGGTCCGACTGGGCGCAGGCTGGCCGCGACCGTGCCGGTCACGCGCAACGCGGCCGTGGTCACCGATTGCCTTTTCGTCACGTAAGTATCCAACTGTCGGCCCAGCGAGCTGTCCGCATCCAGGCGAAAGAGGCCGTCACCCAGCGCCTCGATCGCCAACGCAATGGGAGGTGTGGCCCGCACATCGCGACCTTCGGTGTCTCGGTCCGAGGCCGGCGACCAGAACAACAGGAAGATCAGCAGTCCCAGCGTGACCGCGATCGCTCCGAAGAACTGTAAGTAGAACAGCACTCGTGAAAGAATCGAGGTTTGATCGGCGGGAACGCTGGCTGCCGTTGGCGCCCGCGAACCCGTCGGATCGGGCTGCGAAACAGGTGTTGAAGATTCTGGAGGTTGGCTCATGTCATCATCTTGTTGAACATTCGTTGTGTCGTGTTCTTGGACGTACTCGTGTTCGTGCTCGAATTCGGGAAGCCGATTACAATAGCAATTGCGATTACGAGCACGAGCACGAGCACGAAAGTTGATCGAGTTGCAGCCGTCAGGCCGCTCAGGAAAAACAGCGTGTCAACTTATGGGACGCCGAGTTGACCTGTCAAGGTCGCGAATCTCCGCCCAACGCGGCTCGGAACCTTTCGGCAGCTCGCAAGTAATCGATGCGGCTATTGATATAGTTTTCGTAGGTCTCGCGATAATTTCGTTGAGAATCCAGTACGTCGATCAACGGTCGTCCACCGGCTTCGTAGGCTTGACGGATGCTATCACGAACTTCCTCGGCCAAACGCAATTGGTCCTCGGCCACCGCAGCAGCATTGGCTGTAGCGGTGTCCAGCTCAGCCGCCACGCTGGTCACTTCGGCTCGCAGTTCCACCAAACCTGCCTGCAATTCCAGGACGCTCTGCCGCCATTGCGCGTCGGCTCGCAACCGGTTGCCCTGATTGCGATTGTAGATCGGCAGGGTAAAGGCGACGCCTACGGCCCACGAGTTTGCATCGGGAAACCCGATGGCTCGCCGTTGGAACTGGCGGGTGTAGCCCAGCACGGGGGTCACTTCGGGATAGGCTTCGCGGCACTGGACCTCAATCTCCGCCTGACTTTGAAGGATATCCAAACGCAATGCCTGGATGTCGGGACGCTGGCTCTCGGCGATCGCCAGCAGTTGCTCGATATCGTCGTGTTGCTCGAACTGCAGATCGTCTTGGACGGCGACCGTCAACTGGTCGGTCACTCGGAAATCGTCGTCGCTGGTGGTGACCACCGGTACCACGCCGCCCATCAAGGCTCGCAATTCGGCCTTGGCGATCCGCAGGTCACGTTTGGCTTCGCGCAGCGTTTGCTGGCTGTTCAGCCGATCCAAGCGAATACGGTTCAGCTCGACCGGAGGCATCGCGTCATTGTCGACCGCGATTTGGGTTATCTGTTCGACCATCAACAGGTCTTCGGAATCCTGTTCCGCCAGGTCGACCTGGGCTTGAGCTTCCATTACGTCGTAGTAGGCCAGTGCTGCTTCCAGCACACGTTGTCGCACCAGATCGGCATATTCGGCTTGAGA
>SKKK01000575.1 GCA_007121535.1 Planctomycetaceae bacterium
AAATCGACGAAACTGACCAGCCGACCGGTCGACTCACCGGGCGCGACCGGAGCCAGGTGCCGCCATTTTTCGGGGAAATAGACGATCAAGGGCACTCGCAAGCCCGAATCGTGCAGCAGTCTTTTGCCCAGCGGCATGCCCATGCCATGGTCGCCGTAGAAAAAGACGATGGTATCGTCGGCCAATCCGTCCTCCGCAAGCTGGTCAAGGTACTGGCCGACCTCGCGATCCATCAGCGTGATGCAATCGTGGTAGCGAGCCCATTCGCGTCGGGCTTCCTCCGTGTCCGGATAGTAAGGCGGCAGATTGGCTTCGGCAGGATCGTGACGCTGCTCGGGTGCCAGTTGCGAACCGATCTCACGGTCGAACTGCTCGTACGGCCAGACGCTGGTGCGCGACTGGTGAGTGGTCATGAAGTTGAATACGGCGAAGAAGGGCTGGCCGGGTTCACGATTCCGCCAATGAGCTTTCGGCGAGCTTTCGTCCCAACCGTCGGCGATGAAAGCCGCCTCGTTCTGCAAATTGTAATCGGTCTTGACATTGTTGGTGCAGTAGTAACCGGCCTGACGCAGATAAGCACTGAACGGTCGAATCTCCGAACGTACCGGAAATTGGGAACGCAGACGTTGCGTGCCCATCGACGTCGCGTACAAGCCGGTGATCAGTGTCGATCGCGCCGGGGAACAGACGGAGGCCGTGGCAAACGCGTTATCGTAGCGCACCGCTTGTTCGGCCAAACGATCCAGCACCGGGGTATTCGCATACGGATCGCCGTAGCACCCCAGGTTCAGACTCAAGTCTTCTGCGGTCAACCACAGGATATTCGGGCGTTGGACTTGAGGCTTGGCGGTCTTCGGCTTCGCCGACTTCGGTTTCGGCTGCTTTGCCTGCTTGGGTTTCTTGGCGGGCGGGGCCGGTTCGCCGTACGCCGGTTCCCAGATCCAGGGCAGGACGTTCGCACGATGAGCCCATGCCTCCCATTGCTGCACCATCTGCTGGACTCGCTGCGGTTCGGCGGCGGCCAGATCGTTCATCTCGGTGCGATCGGCCACCATGTCGTACAATTCCCAGTCGGCGGCCGGTCCTTTGGCGACCAGTTTCCAGCGGCCGTCCCGCATCGCCCGGTTCCCTTGATGTTCGAAGAAGATGGGCTGCTGGCGGTCCAGCGGCTGGCCGTTCAACGCGGGCAACAGGCTGACGCCCTCCATCGGCAGGATCTCCTGTCCACCGAAGCGCTGCGGATACTCGGCGCCGCCCAGTTGGACACAGGTGGGCATCAGGTCGATCAGGTGAGCGGGGTCGTGTACCAATCTGCCAAAACGGTCAGCTTCCGGGCCGCCAGCCCGAATGCCTTCGGGCCAATGGACGATCAGCGGCGACGAGATTCCGCCCTCGTGAACCCAGTGTTTGTATTCGCGAAACGGCGTGTTGCTGACATTCGCCCACGCCTCGCCGTACCCGTGGAACGTGTCCGCTGCGCCCGGCAGGATCCCGTATCCTTGTCGAACGGGGAAGCCGTCACGAGTCTGCTTGGGGATCATGTCCGTTTGGAGATAATCGTCGGGAAGCGGGGGCAGGGTGGGCTTGTCGGGCCTCGGCTTCGCTCCGCGCGGCCAACGTCCCATGTTTTCGGCACAGCCGCCGTTGTCGTGAAAGAACATGATCAACGTCCGCTCGAACTGACCGGTCCGCTGCAATTCCTTGATGATGCGACCGATCCCCTGGTCCATGCAGTCGATCATCGCAGCATAGACTTCCATGCACCTGAGTTCGAATTCGCGATCCTTCACGTTTTCCCACTCACCGCCTCGCTGTGGAGTAAGGTCCCAACGCGGATCGATCAAGCCCATCTCCCGCATCCGCTGCAGCCGCGCGAGGCGAATGGCGTCGTAGCCGGCGTCATATCTTCCGCGATACTTCTCGATGTCCTCCGGTTTGGCGTGCATGGGCCAATGTGGTGCGGTGTGAGCCACGTACATGAAGAACGGCTGGTCGGCGTGATCGCGAGCGTGATCGCCGATGAAGCGAACCGCATGGTCGTTGATCGCGTCGGTGTAGTAGAATTCTTCCACCGGGTACTCAGGATCCGCGTACGGCGAAATGAAAGTGTTGTCGCGGGTCAACGAGTTGGGATCGAAGAAACTGCCCGCGCCATGGATCGTGCCGTAGAAGCGATCGAAGCCTCGTCGCAGGGGCCAATTCTTCTTGTCGGCTTGGCTGGGGTTCGGCACATTGGGCGTGACGTGCCACTTGCCCGCCACATAGTTGCGGTACCCAACCTCACGCAAAACTTCGGCGATCGTAACGCATCGATCGTTCAAATCCCCGCGATACCCGTCCAACCCGTGGTCGGTCATCATATGCCCGATCCCGGCCTGATGCGGGTACAAGCCGGTCAGCAACGAAGCTCGCGTCGGGCAGCAGCGCGCCGTGTTATAGAACTGGGTAAAGCGGACCCCATCGCGAGCCAGACCGTCCAGATAAGGCGTTTCGATCTCGCCACCGTAACAGCCCAGATCCGAGAACCCCATGTCGTCCGACATGATCAAGATGATGTTCGGTCGAGTCGGTTCGAGCGACTCGGACAAAACGGGGAGCGTTGTACTCAGCCAACACAGCACGATCAGGATTGGTGTGATGCTTGTCTTGGTTCTCATGACGGGATCTTTCTGTTGCGGAAAAAGTCTTCGGATGTAAGGTGGGCGCACGGTGCGTGCATTCTTGTAGGTTGGAACTCTGTCCCGACCGGGTCGGGTCGGAGACCTGACACTTACCCACATCTTTTGAGGAGCATCGCACCTTCAGCTAACGAGTGGAGTTCGTTCCATCCCCGCCAGATCACCTGCCAACCAGGTTCGCCGTCGTGGCGACGTCCCAGAAAGCCACCGAGCTTCGCCACCGCTCGCCAGAATTCGTAATTCGTAACATTGCAGGTCTCCGTTTTACCTTTGGCTTGCAGAAGTTTCAACCATAACTCCGGGACGAATTCTGAGGCGGGTTCGTCGGGCTGTGTCCGTGCAGCGTGTTTTAACTGCACCAACAACACCGCCACGACACTCAGCACGCCGGTCAACGGCAACATGCGGTCCATGCTCTGCAATTGATGCGACTCCAACCGACAACCCGTCTTGAGAGCCTTGTGCCATTCTTCCACCTGCCATCGATTTTCGTACCAACCGATGACCTGCCATGCATCCTCAAAGGAAACAACTGGGACGCTCGTGAACAAGACCCACTTGATCGGCTCCACGTCGGCCGGCGGATTGATCTCTTCAACCACGACCACCCAGGCTTCAATGTTTTTGCCGCCCGCTCGCACGTATTGTTGGACTCGTGGACTGCGGTGGGTCGGAACCGGTAATTGGATGGCGCGTGCCGAGACTCGTAAATGGGCCGTGCGCGCCTTTCGTCCGTTGCCACGTTCCAGCTCCAGATCGTAAGAACGCACTCGGGGTCAGGTCTTGACATTTAACTTTTTGCTGAGTCTACAGTCGGGTCTTGCTAACTAGCTTTATGGCGAGCCTCTCTGCCGAAAAAGTTAAATGTCAAGACCTGACCCCAACTCTGTCCACCCCGCAGTGCGTAACGGGGTCATTTTATGCCCATGCGGATATCGATCGGCCCGTCGTTCGCTTGCGGCTGGCCGGGCGTGCTGCGTCCTTCGGCGACGAAGCGTTCCAACAATGCGATCAACTGCTGAACGCGTTCCGGGTGTTCGTCGACCAAGTTGTTCTGCTCGCCCAAATCGGTGCTCAGATCGTACAACTGCATCGGCGGCAGGCCCATTGCCTGTTTGCTGCCCGGTCGCGGCGCGCTCCAGCCTCCCGAACCGGCGCATAACAGCAGCTTCCAATCGCCTTGTCGGATGGCGAACGAACCGTTGACCGAGTGGGATACCAGGTGATCTCGCTGTCCTTGGCCGCCTTGAAGAACCGCCAGGAAGCTGATGCTATCCTCGCCTGCATCGTCGGGCAGATCGACCTGCAGGATCTCGGCCAACGTGGCCAGCAGATCGATCTGGCAGACCAGTGCAGCACTCGTGCTGCCAGCGGCGACGTGTCCCGGCCAGCGAACTACCATGGGGACGCGGTGGCCGCCCTCGAACAGATCCGCCTTGTGGCCTCGTAGCGGTCCGCTGGGAAAATGACCGTGCTCGGCCAATTCCCCGAACTTCGCTTGCGGGGAACAGCCGTTGTCACTGGTGAAGATCACCAGCGTGTTGTCGGTCAACTGATGCCGCTCCACCGCCGCCAGGATCTCGCCGACCGCCGCGTCGGTTTCCATCAGAAAGTCCGCGTACGGATTCACGCCGCTCTTCTCCTGCCATTCGGCGTTTGGCAGGATGGGGGTGTGCGGCGAAGCGAACGGGACGTACAGAAAGAACGGCTTGCCAGCGCGAGCGTCTTCCGCGCTGCGATCGATGACCTGGACGCATTGCTGCACCATGATGGGCAACACATCCATGGCATCAAAGTCGGGTGCGGTGGGACCTTTTCGAGTCCGACCGCCGTCCTCGCGACCCCACATCATCAGAAAATCCCGGTCTTCGGTTGGCAGTTCGGTGACGCGGTCGTTTTTGATAAACGTGTACGGCACCATGTCCAGCGACGCGCTGATCCCGTAAAAGTAATCGAATCCGACGCTGCCCGGCCCGTTGGTGATCGGCTGCGAGTAGTCCACATTGAACACCTGCTCGCGAGGTTCGATGCTCAACTCGGAAATCTCCTTGCCCGGCTTGACCACCCAGTCCATGCCCAGGTGCCACTTGCCGATACAGGCCGTATGGTAGCCTTCGGCTTGCAGCATCGAGGCGACCGTCATCCGCCCCGGTTCGATCAAACGAGGGCTCAAGCCGCCCAGCACGCCTCGCTTCAGCCGCGAACGCCAGTTGTATCGCCCGGTCAGCAGACTGTACCGCGTGGGGGTGCAAACCGACGACGTGGAATGCGCATCGGTGAACTTCATACCCTCGGCGGCCAGACGGTCGATGTGCGGCGTCGGGATCTTGCCGCCGTACGATTGAAGGTCAGCATAGCCCAAATCGTCGGCAAAGAACACGATGACATTCGGCTTCGTTTCCGCCAAGCCCGTGCCGGAAGCCATCCAAGTCGCCAGTGCAACGACGATCAGCACAGCCGTTCGAACCATCATTCGATTTCTCCTTGTTGTTGGAATTCCGCACTCTGGCGAGTGCGGCTACCCAGAGACGAAGCCTGGACGTTGCACTAGCGCACCGTGTCCATGTAGTCGAGGAACTCGGCGTCAAACGCCTGTAGGTCATCGCCGAAAATGCGCTGAAACTCTTCCAGACGTTCGTCAGGGCTATCATAGATCAACGGCGGCTTGTCCGCCATGACCTGAAGGTACTCGTGGTACTGTTTCGCATATCTGCGGATCACGAAATAGGTCAGCGCCCACGCTTCCGCATAGGCATCGTTGGCCGTATCGGGATGCCGGAATCGATCGTCGTCGGTGATCAGCGTCTGTAAGGAATCGGGACTCCGCCGCTTGCGATATCGTTGAAAGTGCTCCAGCCGCAACGTATGGACTCCGCCGATATTTCGCCAGCCCCGCGTGCTTTCCAGATCGGGCGTTTCGAAGTAAATGGCCAAGCCTTCGCTGACCCACAGCGGGACATCGGCCAAGCGTTGATGAAAGCCGCAGTTGAAGGCCAGTTGGTGAGTCGCTTCGTGGATGATGGTGGCCACCATCCATTCGGCGCCGGGCCGAGCCAGCAATCGGTTGATTTGCGATACCGAGGTGGCTCGTGCAAATTCGCCGGGTCTGCTTCGCGATCCGGTCAAATCCAACATGGCCACGCGATTGGTCTGCAAGCTGTAATAGCCATCGATATTGCCGGCCGCATCCCCTAGCTCGGAACGGGCGTAGGCTGTGAAGGATTCGCGTGAGTCGAACACCAGCACCACCAGCGGCGTGTCCGGTTCGCGCAACGCGAATCCGCGACGTTGCCAGTAGTTTCGAAAAGCACGATACAACCGCTCGTACAATGCCCCGCACCACTGGGCGTAGGCGGGCGTGGTGTTGTAGACGAACAGATAGTTGGCCGTCGAGTGCATGCGGAATCCGGGCAATTGTTCGATCAACCGAGCCGACAACTCGGCTCGGGACATCGGCGTGAAGGGCTTGTCATCCTCGCTTCGCTGCTGGATCTGTTCGGCGGGGATCGCCCACAGAACGCCCTCGCGATCCTTCAGCAGTACTCCGCCATCAAGGGCCTCGGTCACAATCTTGCCCGTCAAATCCAACGGTTGGCCACCACGTTGGATGGTGACGTGGTCCATCCCCAGGACGCGAGCACCGGCCAACGCGACGATCATCGGGCTTACAAACAACACAAGCATGAGTGGCGGCATTAGGATTCTCATGCCTGGATTGTAGCCCATGTCGGACGATCTTGCTATGACGGATTGTCGGTTTCGACGGCGAAGAACGTCTGAAAGATCGCATCCCCGACCTGATTGATCCGGACCTGCAGTGAATCCAGGAACTCGTGCAGGCCATGGCGCAAGATCTCGTTGGTGTCGGAGTAGGCCAGCGCACTGCGCAATTGGCCCAATTCCTTCTCGGCAGGGTTCCAGAACGTGTCTTCCGGGCTGCCGACAATCGCGTGCAGCGACTGGTTCGCGCTGTCGATGCAGTGCATGATCGCTCGCGGAAACAACCGGTCCAGCACCAAGAAACCGACGATCCGGTGCGGGGTGATGATCCCGTGGCGTTTGCGAAACATCTCGAAGCCGCTGACCGATCGCAAGACGGCCGACCATTGCAGGTCGTCGGTCGGCGTTCCCACGTCGCTGATGGTCGGCAGCAGCATGTAGTATTTCACGTCCAGGATCCGCGACGTCTTGTCGGCGCGTTCCAACATCCGGCCCAAGCGCGCGAAATGCCAGCCTTCGCCATGCGACATCGTCGCGTCGGTCACGCCCTTGAAAAGCTGACTGGCCGAGCGGACTTCCTGGCAGAAATCCTGGGGCGAATCCAAGATGCCCGGATGCCGAGTGGCCGCCATGAGGCTGTGGTAGAAGCTGTTCAATTGCTCCCACATTTCGGTCGAGATAGCTTCGCGGATCGAACGAGCGTTTTCCCGTGCGATCCGCAGACAGGACAGGATCGAGTTGTGATACTGGGAATCAAAGGCCAAGAACCGGATCGCGTTTTCTCGTGAAGCGGTACCGTACCTTTCCTCGAAAATCGCATCGTCGGCCGTGGTGCTGATCAGCGGTTGCCATTGTTCACGCACGTTTGACGGCGAATCGAGGATGAAGCTGAACGTCACGTCGATGAACCTCGCCAGATTCTCTGCGCGTTCCACGTAGCGGCTGATCCAATAGACGGAACTCGCTACGCGGCTTAGCATCCGCGAGGTCTCGAAGGTGCGCGGAACAAGGGTTCTATTGGTTCTAGTTGTCATAATGCTCCTGTTCGCTGGCGATGACCCACGTATCCTTGCTGCCGCCGCCTTGCGAGGAATTGACGACCAGCGAACCTTTTCGCAGGGCGACTCGAGTCAATCCGCCCGGCAGCACATAGATGTCTTCTCCGTACAGGATGTAAGGGCGAAAGTCGACGTGCCGCCCCTCCAAACGACCACCGACGATCGTCGGGACGCGGGAAAGCGACAACGTGGGTTGAGCGATATAGTTGCGTGGATTGTTGCGGATCAGGGCCGCGAATTCGTCCCGCTGCTGCTGGGTCGCATGCGGACCGATCAGCATGCCGTAGCCGCCCGCTTCGTTGGCCGCTTTGACCACCAATTCGTCCAGATGCTCCAGCACGTATTGTCGCTCGGAATCGTCGAAGCAGACGTATGTCGGTACGTTGGGGATGATCGGATCTTCCGACAGGTAGTAGCGAATCATCTTTTCCACATAGGCGTAGATTACCTTGTCGTCGGCCACGCCGGTGCCCGGAGCATTGGCCAGTGCCACGCGACCGCTGCGATACACGTCGATCAAACCGGGAACGCCCAACAGCGAATCCGGACGGAACGTCAGAGGATCGATGAAATCATCGTCGATGCGGCGATAGATCACGTCAACGCGAACGTAACCGGCGGTGGTTCTCATGCACACATAGCCGTCGCGGACCACCAAGTCGCGGCCTTCGACCAGTTCCACTCCCATCTGCTGAGCCAGAAACGAATGCTCGTAATAGGCGCTGTTGAAGGCCCCGGGAGTCAACAGGACGACCGTCGGCTGATCCACCGCATCGGGCGCCAGATGCTGCAACGTGGCCAACAGATGGCTGGGATAATCATCTACCGGCCGCACTCGGGACGCGCTGAAGATCTGAGGAAAACTGCGTTTCATGGCCATGCGATTCTGCAGGACGTAGGAAACGCCCGAGGGAACTCGCAGATTGTCCTCCAGCACGTAGATCTGTCCATCGCCGCCGCGAACCAGGTCGGTTCCCGTGATGTGGCACCAGATGCCACGCGGAGGTTCCAACCCACGGCAAACCTTGCGGTAACTGCTGGCGCTGGCCAGGATCTCCATGGGCAACACGCCGTCGCGCACGATGTGTTGGTCGTGGTAGATGTCGTCGATAAATTGGTTCAAGGCGTTGATCCGCTGCTGCAAGCCGCGTTCCAAACGCTCCCATTCCCGGCTGTGGATGATCCGCGGGACCAGATCAAATGGAAAAATCTTCTCGGTCCCTTCGGATTCGCCGTACACATTGAACGTGATGCCCAAGCGGAACAAGAGCCGCTCGGCCGCTTGCTGCCGATGGATCAGTTCGTCACGGCCCAGCGAGTTGAGCTTTTCCACCAACAGTTCGCCCCCCGGTCGCGGCTGTCCCTGCGAGTCGATCAACTCGTCGTGGAACCCTTGCGTGTCATAATTCTCGAACCATGGGCCGAAGCCATCGCCGTCCGATAACGCACCGGCGATTTGTTCATCCGACATAAGGGGGTCCTCCCACGTAAGTCCGCCCCGCCTTGACGGAATTTGTTTTTGAAAGATGACCAATTGTCTCGATGCCGTCAAGATCCCCAAGCCCCGACCCCGTAATTTGAGCCGGTTGCGTTGTGCGCAGGTTCTTTGTGGAAAAAGACTTCGGGGGGGAGCCAATAATAGCTGCCACCGACAAGTAATTGCTATCCGGCTGCTGTTCTTTATTTGGTGGGCATTAGGTGGGTGGCACCTTTCGTGCTGCTGATCTGCTCCCACAAACTGAACTCGTGCGGTACCAGGCACGGTGCCTCGCGTTTGTGGATGTTCATCTTAATATCACAGCCCGTTTACAAGCCGTGAACACCGAATACAGGCTCTTACCCCCGGCGGAGTCTCGCTTGACGAGCCCTCGGCTCACCCACGTTCACTTGGAACGTCCACCACTTCCGCTGGGTTCTGATCTTGATCGCTTAAGCACCCGGCCAGAAGTTTCTTGCCAATTGACGTGGCCTTCCACGGGGACGCAACGGGGTCGGGAGTCGTTTTCGGGCAAC
>SKKK01000283.1 GCA_007121535.1 Planctomycetaceae bacterium
CCATCTCCGAAAGCGTGTCGTCGGCCGGGATGGGCAAAGGGCGGCATTGGACCAGATTGATTCTGTAGCCGGCTTTCGGGAACGCGTTCGCCGTGAATTCGACATCCACGGGGCATCCATAAGACTGCTGCAGGATGCTCATCATCTGCCGCATGTCGGGGACGAACGGCGTCTCCGTCAACAATTCATCGAACGTCAAAACGGACGTGGCATGGGGGGCCATTCCCCGTGCTTCGGGGCGTTTTGCCAGTTCTTCGTCGGGCGAGGCGAACAGATGGAGAGGTAGATCCTGACATTGGGAGACCAGGTCGACGAACTGGCAGGCGGTCAACTGATTGGCCTCCAAGTCGATCACGTCCACCTTGCGTTGCGAATGCTGCCGGACTTCCTCGAAATCGGTTTCGGGACGCCGCTCGGGCGCGTTCAACGCGACGATTCGCGTGTAGTCGTCATCGGCCCGATCGACCGCGCGCGTCCCCAGCCCGAACACCAGCCGCAACATCCCGGCCTCGGGATCGATGTATTGGCTCCAGACATACGGGTTGCGTGAATAGGCGACTCCGGCGATCTGAGGAAAGAACGACTGGCCATAGCGCGAACCGGAGACTCGCTGGACCAGCAGCGACATCTGTTCATCCTGCTCCAGCAAATCGCGTTGGGCGCGGTAGCGGAGCGCTTTTTCGCTCATCGTGCTGGCGTAGATCGTTCGCACGGCGGCCAGGAAATCGGCCAATCGCTTCTGGTGCGATCCCTGATTGGCACAGAACACGCTTTCGTACTTTCCGGAAAACGCGTTCCCGTAGTTGTCCTCCAGCAAGCTGCTGGAGCGGACGATGATCGGCGATTGCCCGAAGTAGGCCAGCATCTCCGCGAATTCATTTTCGATGTACTTGGGGAACGGCCCCATGATGATCCGGCGGCGGACCTCCTGCAAACCTTCCAGGAAGGTAGCCTGATCTCGCTGCTTCTGCCGCATCCACCAGCAGCCGTTTTCGACCAGGAACGAGTAAAAGACGTCGGAGCCGATGTGGAACGAATCGTGGGGCTCCAGAAGGTCTGCCCAACGCTGGTCCGCTTTCTTCAGCATGGCGCGAGCCAACAGCATCCCGACCGCCTTGCCACCGATCAATCCGGTACCCACCATCCGTTTCCCGATGCGCAGCACATCCTCCAGCGTCAGGTATTTCTCCGCTAGGTTCAGTATTCGCGGATCGTGCGAAATCATCATCCGCAACACCGTCTGCAGCGCTGTGCGAGCGTCTTCGGTCGATCGCTTTCCCTGCTTGACGGCGTCGCACGTCTCGGCCGCTTGCAAGAGATTGCGGTTCCAGATCCCTTCGCGCAATCGCTCGAAATCCGAGCCGGACCAGGGCATGGTCGTCAAGATTTCGGCGGTGGTGGAACTCTCCGTCACCGGCGAAAAGCCATCGGTTTCCCAAGCGTGCAGCATGAACATGGTCGGCGAATAACGATGCTCGACCTTGTTCGGATACAAGTAAGTCTGATCCCGGTGCCGATGCACATCCAGCACCACCTGAGCCGTGTTGGTGATCGGTGTCAGGGCATGGAAGGAATGGCAGCCCCGCTGGATCGGAAAGTAGCCCAGCGACTCGATATCGTAGACGTAGGGACAGGTCAAGCGGAAAAAGTTGCCCAGCATCCGATCGCTGTACCAGGTCTTGGCCAAATGGGTCAGCGAATCAAACACGAAGTAGGCAAAGCGTCCCGATTCGTGCAGCACCTGATGCACCGCCATGATGAACTGCTCGAATCCCTGGTCGGGCCGAAACTCGCAAACGCGGACCGGCAGCGACGGCGGAACCAGCGGTGCATGATCTGCGAAGCGGAAGTAGACCACGCTGCGCCCCTCGTCCAACCCCCGTTGGCAATAGGGGGGAACGAAGGGCGCCAAATCCTCGATGCGGTCGAACTGCCAGACCAGATTATCGCCCGGGATCAAACCTCGCAACAACCGGTCCAGGTCCGACAACCCCGTACCCACTTGAGAATCCATGGCCATCGCGTTCGCTCCGTACGCTAGATGATACCTTGAGCCAGCATGGCGTCTGCCACTTTGACGAACCCGGCGATATTGGCGCCATGCACGTAATTGACGAAGTTGCCTTGGTCGCCGTATTGGACGCAGTTCGAGTGGATCGACCGCATGATCTCCTGCAGCTTTTCGTCCACCACTTCACGGGTCCATAACGTCACCCCGGCATTCTGACTCATTTCAAGACCGGATGTTGCTACACCCCCCGCGTTGGCTGCTTTGCCTGGGCCGTACAGGATCTGGGCCTCCAAGAACACGTCAACACCCGCAGGCACCGTTGGCATGTTGGCCCCCTCGGAAACGCAAACGCACCCGTTGCTGACCAGATTCCGAGCGTCCTGCTCGTTGATCTCGTTCTGCGTGGCGCTGGGGAACGCCAAATCGCAAGGGACGCCCCAAGGTCCCTGATTGGGAAGGTATTCCGAGCCCTTGAACTTTTCCACGTATTCGCTGATCCGACCGCGGCGGATGTTCTTCAATTCCAGGACCCAGTGCAGTTTCTCGTCATCGATCCCCGCCTTGTCCACAATCGTGCCATTGGAATCGGACAGCGTGATCACCTTGGCGCCCAGTTCGTTCAGTTTCTCGGTCGTGTACTGGGCCACGTTGCCCGAACCGGATACGGTTGCCGTCTTGCCCTGCACGCTCTCGCCGCGCGTGGCCAGCATCTCTTGGGCAAAATACACCGCGCCGTAACCTGTCGCTTCGGGACGCAGCAGCGATCCGCCATACTCCAGACCCTTGCCGGTCAACACGCCGCAGAAGCGGTTGGCCAACTTGCGATACTGTCCGAACAAGAAGCCGATCTCACGACCTCCGACACCAATATCCCCTGCCGGGACATCTGTATCAGGACCAATGTGGCGAAACAGCTCGCTCATAAACGACTGGCAGAACCGCATGACTTCGCCATCGCTCTTGCCCTTGGGGTCGAAATCTGACCCACCTTTGCCGCCACCCATCGGCAAAGTTGTCAGGCTGTTCTTGTACACTTGTTCGAAGGCCAGAAACTTCAACACCCCCAACGTTACCGTCGGATGAAAGCGAAGACCACCTTTGTAGGGGCCGATGGCACTGTTCAATTCCACGCGAAAACCCCGGTTGACTTGGACTTCGCCACGGTCGTCCACCCATGGGACGCGGAACATGATCACGCGTTCCGGCTCGACCATTCTCTCCAAAATTCGCGTCTTACGGTAAGCAGGTGTCGCCTCGACCAACGGCATCACCGATTCGACCACCTCCTGCACCGCTTGATGGAACTCCAATTCACCCGGATTCTTGCGCACCACCTGTTCCATAAAGGCTGCCACTCGAGCAGATCGTCCGCCATCCTTATCGAAAACTCCGTGTTGCATTGCAGTAAAGCTCCTCAGGCCATGAAATAAGTTAGGGTACCGAACGCCATTGCGGGCCGATAGCAACACCGCTCGTCAGGGAATTTCCGAACAACCCGGATTCTGTTCTGCGGATCGTCGATCTATCCTGTTGCGGCATCTGTTTGCCGATCATCGGCACGCTTACTATACTAATTTCCTTCTTCGCGGAAAAGAGTTGCAGAGCAAAATGGTGAATTCTTCCAAAAATGTGGAAAACAGGGCGTTTTGAATTAGCAGCCCTAAGCGCCGACTAGTAGGAACCGGTACATTCCGATACGCTGTTGCGGAATAAATGCCGCATGATTGGAAGCATTTGGCTATGGATTCATCGGTGTAACACCCTTCAAGTGTGCCAACGCAATGGACAAGAAAGACCGAAATCGAACTGCGATTTTGCATGCCTTGAGCAAGATGGCGGAGCCAAGCAGTGCCGGGCATCTTGTACAATATCTGGCCGCTGCCGGGCATCAACTGGGCGAGCGAACGGTGCGACTGTATTTGCAGCGCTTGGATGGCGAGGGGTTGATCGAGGCCCGAGGTCGGCGACGGGCGATCAACGAGAGGGGGTTGGCCGAGTTGCGAGCTGCGCAGGTGCTGCAGCGGGTCGGCTGTTTGGCAGCTCAGATCGACAAGCTGACATTTGACATGACCTTTGATTTGCAGGCGTGTCGGGGTTTGGTCGTCGTTAATTTGACACTGCTTCCACCCGAACAATTGATCTCTCATGCGGAACACATCGCGGCCGTTTTCGCGCGGCGTTGCGCCATGGGAAATCTGCTGGCGGTGCTGGAGCCCGGCGAGGTCTTGGGGGACCAGGTGATACCGGCGGGAATGGTGGGCTTTTGCACGGTTTGCTCGGTCACGTTGAACGGGGTATTGCTGAAGCATGGCATTCCCAGCACCTCGAGATTCGGCGGCTTGTTGGAGCTGCGTCATGGACGCCCCCTGCGATTTGTCGAGATCATTCATTACGAGAGTTCGACGCTCGATCCACTGGAGGTCTTCATCCGCAGTGGAATGACGGACTGTTCGGGGGTGATCCGCGACGGTTGCGGACGGATTGGCGCGGGATTTCGCGAGATTCCGGAAAACAGCCGAGACTTGGTGGTAACTTTGGCCGAGCGGGTTTCGGAAATCGGTCTGGGCGGATTTCTCGAAATCGGCTGGCCCGAGCAACCTGTGCTCGGATTTCCGGTTGCTCCGGGAAGAGCTGGGGTGGTGCTGGCCGGTGGATTGAATCCGGTCGCCATCATGGAAGAGCATGCCCGCCGTCTGAACTGTCAAGCGCTGGCCGGTTTGATGGAATACGAGCGTTTGGTCCCCTACCGGCAACTTCCCGAACTAATCCAGGGTCATGCAATTCATTCGCGAAACATGGCGCTGACCGATTGATCGTGATGGATTCGCCGCAGCGCCTCGGCCAGCAGCGGTGCAACGCTCAACACTTTGATCTGGGGAATCAATTGGCGTTCATTAAGAGGTATGCTGTCCGTGACGACCACTTGATCGATAGGCGCCTGCTGGATGTTCTCGATCGCCTTGCCGCAGAAAACGCCGTGGGTTGCCGCGACGTGGACCTCTCGCGCGCCGGCTTCTCGGACCAATCTTGCGGCTCCACAGATCGAACCCCCGGTGCTGATCAGGTCGTCGAACATCACTGCGATGCGACCTTTCATAGGACCGCCGATCAAGGTTGCCTGCTGGGTTTCAATGGCGCTGCAGCGACGTTTGTCGATGATCGCCAGCGACCCGCCCAGCCGTTTCGAGTGTCCGATCGCTCGCTTGATGCTACCTTCGTCCGGGCTGACCACGACCAATTCTTGCGGCTTCAGGCCCATTCCTTGAAAATATGCATTCAATACCGGAGCGGCATAAAGGTGGTCCACCGGTACATCGAAAAACCCTTGAATTTGAGCGGCGTGCAGGTCCATCGTCAAAACTCGGTCCGCGCCCGCCCGCGTTATCATGTTCGCAACCAATTTCGCCGTGATCGGAACACGCCCTTCGTCCTTTCGGTCCTGCCGTGCATAGCCGAAATAGGGTATCACGGCGGTAATCCGAGTCGCGCTGGCGCGCTTGCAACTATCGATCATGATCAGCAGTTGCATCAGGGTATCATTGACCGGCGGGCATGTCGGCTGGATCAAGAACACATCGCGTCCCCGAACATCCTCTTCGATTTTGCAGTACGCTTCGGTGTCCGGGAACGTTCCCAGCGAGACGCGTCCCATTTCCAGATGCAGGTGTTCGCCAATCGCCTGGGCTAATGCAGGATTGGCTTGACCGGAAAAAATCTTCAATTCACGCATCTAGAACCCCAGCTTTCTCAATTCGTCCTCGACCACCGCCAATTCTTCCAGCGTGTTAACGCTCAAAGCCTCACACGGTCGCAGCACGGGCAGGGCCCGCACGTCCTTGCCCTTGGTCCGCAAGATACCGGGACAATCCGTCAAGTAGTACTCCCGCTGACGGTTGTCGGTGCCCAGGTCTTTCAGAGAATCGAGCAGGTCGGGGCCGTGAAACACGTAGGTGCTCATGTTCACCTCGGTGATCTTCAACTGCTCGGGCGTCGCATCTTTCTGCTCGACAATTCCCAAGAATTGGCCCGCGGCATCTCGTACGATCCGTCCCAACCCATCGGGTCTTGGCTTGTGCAATGTGCCCAGAATGCACGCAGGATGCCCCGATCGATACTCGGCCAGCAGTCGTTTGACCGAATCGGTTTGAATCAGCGGCGAATCTCCGGTCACGACCAACACCGGCCCCACGTGTGCCGCCAAGCGATCGCAGCACACGCTCACCGCATGCCCCGTTCCCAGTTGCTCGGTCTGTTCGACGAATTCCAATCCCGATCGCTGGGCCAGCGCCCGGCGTACGTCCTGGCCGCGATAACCGATCACCACAAGGATGCGGTCGACCCCGGCTTTTTCCAAGCAATCGATCACATAATCGATCAGCGGACGCCCCAGCGCTTCGCAAAGCACCTTGGGACGGTCGGACTTCATCCTGGTGCCTTTGCCAGCGGCGAGCACAACGGCCACAGGGTCGCTCATCAAGAAACCCCTCAATCTGTTGGGTCGGGTACTATAGGAAGCCAAAGCTTCCATCTTGTCATCAAGTGGCCTGTGCTTCCAGGGGACCGCTTGTAATTTTTCTCGTGCAGGTGTCTGGACACATCGAGCAACGATCGTATACACTGGCGAGTTGGTTGGCTTTGCGTCCAGTACCCCGATTTCGGTGATGCCTATGTGTTTTTCCACCAAACTGTTCGAGGAGCAATAATGGTCAAGTTGGTCGTGCGCGACAAAGAATCGATCCAAGAGGCAGTTCGCCGTTTCCGCAAGTTGGTCGAGCGGAGCGGCATCAAGAAGGAAATGCGGCGGCGGGAACACTACGAAAAACCCAGCGAGATCAAACGTCGCGCTCGCCTGCGTGCCGAACGTCGTGCTCGAAGAACGCGTATTCTGTCAGGTGTTTGACTGCGTTGAAGATGGCAATCGAAAGTCGTCGGGATGCAGTCGCCCGTTCTGTTAAAGGCAGGGCATCGGCATGCATCTATTGATCACGGGGGGGTGCGGATTCATCGGCACGAATTTGGTGCGATTCGTGTTGGCCCATCGGCCCGGGTGGCGGGTCACGAATCTGGATGCGTTGACCTATTCGGGGAATTCCGAAAATCTTGAAGATTTGGGTTCCGAGCCTCGATACCGATTCGTTCACGGCAATATTCTGGATCGGGCTTTGGTCGAAGATCTGCTGTGCGACTGCGATGCGATCGCGCATCTGGCTGCCGAAAGCCACGTGGATCGCTCGATTGCCGATTCACGACCTTTTGTCGAATCGAATGTTTTGGGCACGCAGACGTTGCTGGACGCCGCACGAACCGCGTGGGGACCCGCATCCGAAAAGCGGTTGCTGCACGTCAGCACAGACGAGGTTTATGGATCGCTCCCGTTGGACAGGCCGGACTGGAAGTTCACCGAACAGACGCCTTTGCACACGAACAGTCCTTACAGTGCCAGCAAAGGAGGAAGCGACCTTTTGGTACAAGCCTACCACCAGACCTACGGAACCAACGCAGCGATCACTCGCTGTTCGAACAACTTCGGTCCTTATCAGTATCCGGAGAAGGTCATCCCGCTGTTCGTCACCAACCTGCTGGAAGGAAAAAAGTTGCCCCTTTACGGAGACGGCAAAAATGTCCGCGATTGGTTGTATGTGGAAGACCATTGCGAAGCCTTGTTGAGTGTACTGGAGCGGGGGCGTGCGGGTGAAGTTTACAACATTGGCGGGAATAACGAACGATCGAATCTCGAATTAACGCATACCATCCTTCGTTTGATGGGCAAGGACGAATCAGCGATCGAATACGTTCCCGATCGACTCGGCCACGACCGTCGCTACGCGATCGATGCCACGAAAATTGAAAGCCACTTGGGATGGAAACCAACGCGTTCCCATTGGCCTTCCGCACTCAAGCACACCATTACCTGGTACGAAGACAACGCCTGTTGGTGGAAGAGACTGAAGCCCAAGTGTTAACGCTTGATAGAGATGCCGTCTCGATCAGGTGAAGAGGATAGAATGATGGCAGCGACAATGATGCGGACTTCGAGGGGATCAGGGCCGCATCTTGCCCGATGGAACTGGCTACGCCGAACCGAGTTGGCCTGTGCGCTTATCGTGTTGTGTCATTTGCCTCTGGTTTGGCTTCAATTTCAGCGAGCTTGGCAGATCGATTGTTATGCCCATGCTCCGTTCCTGCTGCTCGCCATTGCGGGGCTTGTGGTCCAGCGGTGGCGAAATCTGGAGACCTCGGCAGTCTGTCGGCCCGGCTGGGCCAGTGCGATGGTGTTGATGATGGCTCTCGGTCTGTTGGCGGCGGCTGTCGCTTTGCGGTCGCCATGGTTGGGAACGGTCTCGCTTGTGGTCAGTCTTCTGGGTTTATTGCTGAGCTTCGGGTCGGAGACGACTTGGCGTCTGCTGCCGCTATGGATGTTATTATGGCTTTTGCTGCCTTTGCCGTTCCGTTGGGATCAGCGTTTGACGCTGGTGATCCAGGATCTGTCCAGCAAGGGCGGCAGCGCACTGTTGGATCTATGGGGCTTGAATCACGTCTTGGCCGGTTTTGTCTTGGAGTTGCCAGGTCGCGTTTTACCGGTGGAAGACATTGGCGGTGGAATCGCTCTGACTTTCGCAGCAGTATCTGCTGCCGCCGTGCTGGCCGTGTGGCTGCAGCGCGGCATCATTCATAGCAGTCTGTTGATCGCCTCTTCCGTTTTTTGGGGAATTGGATTTGGCGTCCTCGGTTTTGCATTGACCGTCTATTCTTCGGCTTCGGGCTGGATCGACGTCGCGTCCGATGCGATGCGACCGTTGTTCCATGGGGGAACATTTGTTGTGGTTTTCTTCATGTTGCTCAGCACCGATCGGCTTTTGCTCTTCTTGTTTGATTGGCCGTTCGCCCGGCTGATCGAGGAGGAGGACGAGGATGAGTTTGAGGCATTTTCGGCGAACGAAGAATTGGCCGTCGACGAATCGTCTGCGCCGATGGGATCGAGGGGTGCGTTGCGTGTATTTTGTCTGGCGACGCTTGGCTTCTTGTCGGTCGGTTTTTGGCAGGTGTCGGCCTGGGAGTCCCTTGGCTCAGGCGGTCGGGGAACCGCTCAGCCAGTAACGGTGTCCCCGGACCAGCCCAACGTGCCCTGGTGCGACGTTTTGACGGAGGTCAGCCTGCGAGGGATGCCGGAATCCTGGCAGCTTGTGGACTGCAAGGCGTTGGTGCGAACTCAAGATAGCGACCTGGCTCGTTATTCCGTGGTATGGCGATTTGTCGGAAATCGAGATGAAGCGGTGATCTCTGTGGATTATCCTTTGGATGCTCGTCACCAGCCCCTTCATGCCTATGCGATTCGCGGTTGGGAAATCGAATCGTCTCGTATTGTGGGTGACCGGGAGTCAAAGTGGCCGTTGTTGGAGTTGCGGATGCGCGATGGGGGAGGGCGGCGCGGCTTTGTTCTCGTTCATCAACGCACCGAAGACGGCCAGGTGATCGAACCGTCACAGCGTGAACGACCTTCCTTCGTGCAACGGTTGGAAAGCCTGCATGAGGAGATCCTTGCACGTTTTGGCAAGGCGGACCCCGCTCCCAGCAAAGTCCAGATTTCTCTGTCGGTCACCGGGGATCTGCCCTTGAACTCGCAGCAGCGAGCCGAAGCAACCAAGGCATTTCGAGCAAGCGTCGACCAAATCTCGGAACTCTTATGGTGAAGGGGGCTGAGGATCATGCACGAGGAGTTTGAGTCTGTAACGTTGGCCGAACGATTGCTTGAATGGAAACATGCGATCCTTTTCCGCATCCAGACCTGGTTTTTCACTCGCCATTTGGAACTGCTGGTGCAGGGAGCACCCGCTCTGATACTGGCAGTCAGCCTAATGCTTCTCGCCGTCCACAGCCGCCGTGCACCCAGCAGCGATCTGATCACCCGGTACGTTATTGAGGTCGAACGGGCATTGGAGAACGACGACCTGAGCAGCGCCAAGGTCTACGTGCGGAAGTTGGTCCTGATGGACGAACCGGGACCACAAACCCAATTCGCCTTGGCGCGCCTGGCCGAATCCGAAGGGGACACCTCGCGAGCCCTCCGTCTGATGCATGACTTGGCGCCCTACCCGAGCGTCGGATACCCGCGGGCTCATTTCTGGATGGGCAAGCACTTGCAACATGCCAGCAGCGGCGAACATTCCGAGGATGTCGATTGGCGCGATCAGGCGATCCATCATTTCGAGCAAGCCCTGCGAGCTGCGGAACTGCGCGATGGAGCGCAAGAAAAGCTGGCCGAATTATACTTGGAAAGCAACGATACGGCTCAAGCCGTCAGGTACTTGGAAGAATCCGCGCCCAGGCGTCCCGAATTCTATCTTCCGCTGGCCGAATTCTATTCGCGGCGCCAGGACGATGTGCGTTTGCTCCGCGTTTTGCGTCATGCCCGTCAACACGTTCAAGCGCGGGTCGAACGCGATCCTGAGGACGCAAAGGCCAGAGTCTCCTTGGCCCGGGTCCATCAGTTGGACGGAAATCTGGCAGAAGCCGAACGAACCTTGCGGGAAGGTCTGGCGTTGGCCGATGACCCGCGAGTACGAGACGCTTTGGCGGAATTCTATCTGTACCAGGTGGATCAGCGGGAAATCAGCGATGTCAGGCATCTGCCCCGGCGCCTGGATCTTTTGACCAAAGCCTTGACCGTCGCGCCGGATCATCCCAAAGTCGTCGATCGCTTGGCGATGTACTTGCGATATTCGGGAATGTCCGGCGATCAGATGCGGGAACGTTTGAGGGATCTGTTGGCCACGGGGCAAAGCCCGGCGACGATGCATCTTCTGGTCGGTTCGTCGCTGGCCGCCGACGAGCGTTGGGTCGATGCCAGACGGCATCTGGAACAAGCGTATCGATTGAATTCCCGTCTGCCGTCGCTGTTGAACCAATTGGCATGGGCCCTGGCAAGCGGCGAGGGTGACGAACGGGACCGCGCGTTGCGTCTGGCCGAAATCGCCGTTCGCATGTCAGGTGGCCAACCGGAGATGCGGGCGACTCGAGGCAGGATACTGGCTGCACTCGAACGATGGCAGGAGGCGCTGACCGATCTGGAAGCCGTATTGCTCAGTGGTGTGGAACAGGCGGAGGTTCACGCGACGCTGGCCCGGGTCTACTTGGCGCTGGGTGATCACGAAATGGCAGAACGCCATGAGGCGCTCGCTGCCCGGCGAACGAGGAAATCGAATCCTCGCGCGCCGTAAGTCCCTTCGGCTTCGACGGGACACGTGCGGAATCACCAGGTGAACTGCCCGCCTAGCGACGCACCTTGGAACCAGGCTTCTCGATCGCTTCGGATCCTGTTGCCCGTATCAAGCGTCATCGGAGACACCCGTTGAGCTGGAGCCAAAGCAACGCCGGGGATGTACCAGAGTTCGTACCCGGCATAAGCGCTCAAATGCCGCGTGATTTGCAGATGCGCATTGAACCCCAGTTCGACGATCCCGGCGATCTGAACCTTGCTCTTGCGATTGTCCAACTCGAGCTGGCCCGCGTTGAACACTTGCGTCTGTCCGTCCACGATGTTGGCATAGACACCGCCTTTGAGCCTGCCGCTGACAGTCAACATGTTCGTTGCTCCGACCGGATGCAGCATTTCGATCCCTGCTTGTGGACCGATCAACCGATTTTGAAGCCCCAATTGGAAACTTCCCGTCTGGACGTCCTCGTTGACCGGACGCACCGAGTAGAAATCGAACGATTCACGAAAGTCCAGGTAGCGAAGTCCGAGCAGGCATGTCATGGTGTCCCAATCGTAGTAACGTTGGTGAGCCTCGATGCTGTACATGGACGACTTGTATCGCTGATACTGAAAATCGGCTTGGCGAAATGCGGACAGATTCACCTGCCCATCGGCGGATACCAGCCGGGTGCCTGACAAGTCCACTCCCGACAATTCGGCCTCGGATATCCAGTCCAGCTGGCCCGTATACGAGACTTCCCAACCTTCCGAACAGTCTCGGCGACGCCCGGCGGTGATTCGCATGGCCTCCTCGTAGCCGAAAGGAGCCAGGTCGAAGTCGCGGGTAAGCGACACGCGATCGTAGGTTTCATTGGAAATCAGCAGTGCCTCGCCGCGTACGTACCAAGCCGGCCAGCAACCCATGCCGAAGTCGGGAGAAAGTGCTGGAGAGAAATAGTCTCGCTCACTCAGCAGCATTCCGTCCGCCACACTGGGAGTCGGCACCGGAATTCCCCGTGCTTCCAGCGTATCATCCATGATGATCGTGGCGGACGGCGATCGAGTCAACTCTTGCGCGCCCGCATTTTGCCATGCACTAGTCGAACATACCCCCAGTAACAGGGCTGCAACCGGTATCGCGATGGCGCTGGTTCGTGTGTACACGACGATTCCCCCCTTTGGATTTCCTATTCAATCGTGGATTCGTTCGACGAGATTCATTGGTCATGGACTCTGGATTTGCCGTTCGGGTGCTCGGACCTTGATCAGGTCGATGACGGGGATCAATTGCGAGCGTCGAATTGTCGAGATAATGTTGATCGCCTGTCGTTCATTCTGGGCGAACCCGCGGACGATCAGACGAGTCGGCTCACGCTGGCATTCGATACGGCTGCCCGGAAAAAGCTGGTGGATCAACGACTCGATCGACTGTGACTCTTCCATCGAAGCTTTCCGGGACGTTGGTCCCTTGTGGACGGTTATCGAGTAGCTGGCTCGATGAACGCCTTGACTGTCGTACCAGAAGTCCAACTGCATCGTGCCATACTGTTGTCCGATCAGCACGATTTCTCGCGGATTGAGCATCACCACTTCGCAAACGTGTTCGCCGTTGGGTACGATTCGATAGACGGGCTCTCGCGTATGCAACCTACGTACTTCTTTCAAGCCCAACTCCAGCTTGGAAGCATTGTTGGTGGGTCGCAGTTCTGCCACGGGCGCCGGATCGTGTGGTACGTCACCAATCACCGACGGAACCTGGAAAATACTGGGGGCGATGGGCTGAGCGTACTTTTCGGACGATTCCGCAAGGCTTGCCATCGCATCCGCATCCGCATCGCGTTGTCCGCCCGGTTCGTGCAACTCTGGTTCGTCGAAAGAACCGGGGGCGACATCGGTCGCGACTTGTCGGACCGAGGGTTTCTGCCCGGATATGTGAAGCGATGCAAGCGCCAACTCGGCTCGATCGGGTTGGTTCGAGGTGGGCTCTGCCTGGTTGTCGTCGGTGCGGAGCGGAGGTAAAGGCGGCAACTCACTCCGAGGCTGTGAAGCAATGGGAGTGGCTCCGAGCGAAAACTGGGAAAATCGTGGAAGATCACGAGGCGCCAAGCTGCTTGTCCCCGTTTCTTCCCGGCCTTTCCGAGGCGGTTCATGCTGGCCTTCGTGCAACTCGGCGGCTGGCAACTCGGCGGCTGGCATCTCGGCGGCTGGCATCTCGAGTTGCGGTGGTTCGATTTCGGCCAAAGCGTTATCGGGCACGATGGTCCGGCGGCTGGACGTTTTCCCGGGTGGGATCGATATGGACAAGGCTTTGGGCGATTCCAAGGGGATGACCGAAGGTTCGACGGTATCTTGATCGGATTCCACCGTGCGGCGAGCGTGCGTCACGCGGCGCCGGCTCGATACGACAGCCGCTTCTTCGTCGGAGACCGTCGTCTTGGTAGGACCACGAGCGCACGCTTGCACCGCTCCGGCCGAACATGCTACGCTAGCGCTGGCTGTCTGCTTTCGATCCGACAGTTCGATTCGCCCCGCCTCGCCGCATGCGGACAAGCTGATGACGCAAGCAATGCCGATGGCCGCTGTGAATCCCATCTCGCCAACCTTCTCTTGAATTGAATCGCAGGTCCATGGTCATCCGGAAACTTCCCTGGATCAGGGTCGATGATGAATCCACTCATTTCAGACGAATGCTGTCTGGACGGAAAGAACCGGATTTCTCTTTTCCTAGGGATGTATCGGATGGTGGGATTGATCAGGTTGAACGGAATGTGCGATCGGCGGTCAGGTTCCCCCTTGCGATGTGTGGGCTAGCCCTGCTGGCAGCGCAACGAAGGCGGGACATGCGAGCGGAACAACCCGGCGAAGAAGTTCTCAATGACCGGAGATGGAAGAAAACGCAGACGCAGGATCAGGAACGAAGACCTTGATCGTCGACTTGAATCTCCGGGCCTCCGGCGGCTCGGACCGTGATTCGATACGTCTTGCCTTTTTGGACCTTGATCGACACGGCATCGCCGTGCAACGCCCGAATCCCCATCTCGGCGGCTCGCTTGGGGTCATTGGCGATCTGCCAGAAGTCGCGCCAAATCTTCGCTTCGAACTCGGACATCACGCTGCCGCGTTCGTAGACGCCCGGCCTTTGACCAGGTTCGTCCAACGTGAATCCATCCCTTGGCGTCTGAAATTCACCAAAGATGCGGTTGAACAGACAGATGGAAGTTCCACGCTGAAGGTCCGCCTGTTCGACGTACTTATCCTCGAATTTCACCACCAGATAGTCGACGTAAACCATTTGCCCTTCGAGTTCGAATCGGCGAGGCTCCCCGATGGGCTCGTCCATCTCGTTCAACTCGACGAATCCGATCGTCGAAACGACCTTTCCCGATTCTTCGTCTTCGACCACGTCCAACACGGTGATCCGGGCCAGCCGCCGTTCCATTTTGTGCAATCGCAGCGCCGTATCCAGCCGCGCGATCTCCGCCTGCTTCTGGCGGATATCCTCGTTCAAGTCCACGATCTGGGCGATTTGGTCGGCGATGGTCTGTTGATGCTCGAAAATCTCTGCGTCGCGAGCGGCCAGTTGTTGACGCGTGTCAGCCAAGGCGGCCTCCTTGGCATCCAGTTCCTGCTGGGCGCGCAACAGTTCCTGGTCCGCCGCATGATACGTCTGATAGCCCAGCCAACTGACCGCCCCGATGGCCGCGAAGACGAGCACCGCCATCATGGTGCGCAGCAGACTGTTCAACGTTTGCAGTTTTTCCAGCGTTCCAGGCATCGACGGATCTTCCACCTTTCATCAGAAATCTGGGCCGGCGCAGTGACATCGGCAACCGTGGACGTTACGATTTCAACTTATTAGCGAAATGTCGTTCCGTGGATACCTGTTATATCGAAGTTCTTGGTTCTCCCCAAGCTGAATTTCGTCGCGTTCACGGCGTGGGCAGGCCCTTGGCAGCAGCGTACTCGATCATGTCGCGTTTCTGAATTTCATCCAGATCGTAACGCAGCGCTTCTTTCGGAGTCGGGGTGCGCAACGGTCGGACGACTCGAAAGCCGACATAATCAGCATCGGTCATAAACCAGATGCTTTGCGGGATCTGAGGATCTTGCGATTTCCAGTCCTCTTCCGAATAACTCCGCGCAGCACTCCGCAGCCGGTCGGCGTCGTCGAACCAGGAACCCCCGCGAACGACCCTGCAAAAAACCTCTGTGGGAGGTGCCATCGGATTCTTCCAAGCCTTGCCGACGAACGCCTTGTAACCCTCTGGTGAATATCCGTCCAACACCCATTCAGCCACATTCCCATGCATGTCGTACAGTCCCCATGGGTTGGGTTTCTTCTGTCCGACTTGATGGTACCGATCGTCAGAATTGTCGTAGTACCAAGCGTGGTCATCCAGATCGTCCGGGTCATCGCCAAAGCTATAGGCGGTTGTGGTCCCGGCGCGGCATGCGTATTCCCACTCCGCTTCGGTCGGCAGCCGGTAGAAGCGGCCCGTCTTTGCCGACAGCCACTTGCAGTACATCTTCGCGGACAACTGAGTCATGCAGATGGCCGGGTATCCATCGCGACCCATCCCGAACGTCATGTCCGTATACGGTTTGGTCGGCATGGACACCGTGTCGGCCAGATCATCGTACTCGGTGCTGGTCAGTCCCAGAACTCTTCGCCGCTGTTGATCCAGCCCCATTCCCCACAACTCGAACTCGTCCCACGTCACCTCGTGTTTGCCCATCCAGAGGGGTTCGATTTCGACTTCGATTTGTGGCCCCTCGTCATCGCGTCGCCCGGGTTCAGACTCGGGACTGCCCATCAAGAATCTGCCGCCGGGAATGGGTACCATATCGAAGGTGACATCGGTGCCACCGATTCGCTCCGTGTAAGGCTGCATCTCCGCCTCGGTGGTCGCGACCGCCGTGGGCAACTCGACCGGCTTCAACATCCATTCGACCGGCGGCGTTTGCGATCGCTTCATGTCTTCTTTGGGCGATTGCGCCCAGGTCGCGTTGCTGGTGAACCATCCGAGGAAGCAAAACGCGACGCCCCAACCGGCTGGCCGCAAATATCTTTTGACGAAACGACTGTACTGCGACATTGGCTTATGCTCCTGATTGCAAATCTGGCCGCCGGGCGAAACGATGACGAACGTGTCGAGACGGCGGCTTGGGGATCTTGATATAAATTAAGGAATAATTCGAACAAAAGCAAAAGTCAAGTAGTCCGCCGCGGTTCCGGGTGCAAGGCAAGACGGAAATCTCATCTGGACGAGTTCATGCGAAATGCTTTACTCTGAACGGTAACGAGGCTTGAATCATGCGTTTTCATAGAATGTCCGGAATTATCCCGTTTGTCGCGTGGGCGATTGCCGCAGGATGGGTTGTCACCATCCCATTGGTTAAGGGCCAAACAGTGGTCAATCCGTTACGGGCGGTCCCTTCGGTCCCGATCGAAACTGCGACTTTGGCCCTGCAACCCCCGGACGAACCTGACTCGCGACCATCCGATCATCCGGCCACGTTACCACCAAGCGACGGGGCGTCGGCCAGGCGATTTCCTACGGAAGACCCTGCGGACGAAGGGGCCGGCCGGAAGATAACTACGCCGCTGGCAGGATTCTTGACGTTCGAGGAACTCAATCGTCGGCGGCTGAGCCTGGAAGCGGCGACCGACTTGGACGAAACGCTGAAAGCCGAACTGTTGCAGCGATACGCCCGAGCCGAAGAGTGGCTGAATACGGCGGCAGAATCGGCTCGCCAAACCGTAGCGTGGAATGAGGAAATCGAGCGGGCGCCCGCAAGGATCGCATCGGCGCGCAAGCAACTCGAAGAACCGTTGCCCGAAATCCAGTCCCGTTTCCCCCCCGATGCTTCGATCGAGGAACTCCAGGCAATCCTGGATCAACACCAAGACCAATTGCGCGAGGCTCGCGAGGAATTGGCGGCTCGCGAGGCGGCGACCCGTGTACGCGAACGCCGGACCGAATTGCAGCGTCTGACCGACGAGACCAACAAGCAGTTGGACGAGGTGCGAAAGCGTCTGGCGATCGGGCCATCACCGGAAGAGCCTGCGGCCGCCACGCTGGCTCGCCGTTCGGAGGTCGAGGCCCAATTGACGGCGTTGGACCAACAGTTGCGCGCCATGGCGGTGGAAAGTCGGCGTTTGGACGCGGTGGCCGAATTGTTGACACTCGAACGCGACTTGATCCGGCGCCGCGTCAGCCACCTGGAAAAGAAGGTGTCGGCTTGGCAGGATGCCGTTTCACGTCAGCGAAAGATCGTGGCCCAGGCGCAGATCCAAGAAGCAAAACAGGTTCGCGAGCAGGAGCGAGCCTGGCAGGAGATCGATCCCACGCTGGAAGAACTGGGGGAACGCGACGCGGAACTCGCCGAGAAACGTTCGGATCTGGCTACCAAACTTTCGGATATCACCCAGGAAGTCGAGGCGAAAGCCAAGCTGTTCGATGACGTGCGGCGGGCACAGCGAAGTACGGTGGAAAAGGTGGAAGCGGCCGGGTTGTCCTCGACCATCGGGCTGATGCTGCGCGACCAGCGCGAACAACTGCCCGACGTCGCGCACCTGCGCTCGCGGCTGTTGTTTGTCGAACGCGAAATGCCCGATTATCGCTACCAGGAAATCGAATGGAACGAGCAACGCCAACGCATCGGCGATCCGGACAGCAGCGTGCAGGACGTCCGCGACCGATTGGCGCATCCCATGTCCGACGACGCCTGGAAGTCGATCGAGCCGCGAGTGCGCGAGGTCTTGACGCGTCAACGCAGGATCTTGGACGATCTGCTGCGCGATTACAGAACCTATTTGGATCGTCTGAGCGATTTGGAAATCAACACGCGTCGGCTGCTGAGCCAGGTTCGTGAGTTCGCAGATTACATCGACGAACGCATCCTGTGGATTCGCAGTACGGAACGCATTTCGCTACGCACTTTTTCGCTGGCTCGCGAACAACTGAGGCGATTGGCCGCTCCCGCGATGTGGATCGAGGCCATGCAGCACGCCCGGTCTCGCGTCGCTCATAAAACGGCCCCGATCGCAGGCCTGCTGGTGCTGTGGGTGGCCTTGTTCCTCACGCGACGGTTGCTGCGCGGCTGGTTCAAGAAACTGGTTCGCCCGATGGATGACAGCCTGTTTCAAGGCGTCTCGGCCAACCTGGAAGCGGCCGGGCTGACGATCGCCATCGCTTCCATGTGGCCTCTGTTCGTATGGCTGATCGGATGGGCTCTCACGCAGATGGCCCTGGCGGATGGTGATTCCGCCAGATTGATTTCCGATTCGGCGTTGGATCTGTTGGCCGCCGTGGGCAGCTCGCTGACGACCACCGCCTACGTGTACTGGCTGGCCGAAATCGCGCGGCAGGTCTTTCGCAAGCAAGGTCTGGCGATCGGGCATCTGGGCTGGGATCCGACGACCGCTGAATTGGTGCGACGAGCGATCCGCCGTCTGATGCTGATCGGTCTGCCCTTGGTCCTGCTGGTGAACCTGACCGAGGTGATCGACCAGGGGCAAGCTCGCGATTCGTTGGGGCGGTTGGTGTTCTTAGTCGCCGTCTTCGTGTTGACCTGGTTGGCGTACCGGGAGTTTCATCCTCGCAGCGAATTGTTCAAGTCTCTGTTTCACGTCGATGCCCAGCCGGCCCGGTACCGCCGACTGGCGGGAATGTTTTGGCTGTTCATCGCGATCATGCCCGTGCTGGCTGCATTGTCGATCAGCGGTTTCCACTACTCGGCCAATCAGTTGGCAGCCCGGCTGATCGAATCGTTGTGGCTGTTTTTGGGCGTATTCCTGGTCCGTAGCCTGTTTGCTCGCTGGTTGTTTATTCGGCAGTGGAAGATGGCTCGCCGCTTGGCCGAAGAACGTGCCGCCGAGGACGCCGAAGCAGAGTCCGAAGCTGCTGACGACGCGGAAGAGACCGAAGTGAGTCCCGCTAGCAGGGCTCGCGAAGCAAAACGCAAGGAGCAGGAGCAAACGCTGGTACGCATCGATCAGCAATTGCAGAAACTGCTGTTCTTAGGCGTTTCCACGGCTCTGCTGATCGGGATTTGGATGATTTGGAGCGGCATGTTGCCTGCGTTGCGGGCGCTGGACCGGATTCCCGTCTGGCCGCTGGGACGCGTCGTCGAGACCCCTGCGTTGCCGATGTTGGAATTGCCAATCGCCGAACCGACGGCTGCCGCACCGCACGTTCCCACGCGGACCGTCGCCGACCAACCGGTCATCGAGGGCACTTCCCTGGCCGATCTGCTGGTCATGCTGTTGATCGCCTTTTTGACCATCGCCCTGGGGAAAAACGTGCCCGGGTTGCTCGAAGTCACGCTGCTGGAACGATTGCCCATCGATCGAGGCGCCCGTAACGCCGTCACGACGCTCAGCGGCTATGCCATCATGTTGGCCGGGCTGCTGATGGGCGCCAACGCGATCGGGCTGCGATGGGAAAACGTCCAATGGCTGGCCGCCGCACTGACCGTCGGCTTGGGTTTCGGGCTTCAAGAGATCTTTGCGAATTTCGTCTCCGGATTGATTCTGCTGTTCGAACGGCCGATCCGTGTGGGCGACATCATCACCTTGGGCGATATCGACGGGACCGTGACGAAGATCCGGATCCGGGCCACCACGATCACCAATTGGGACCGGAAAGAGCTGATTGTGCCGAACAAGGAACTGATCACCGGACGGTTGCTGAACTGGACACTATCGGATCAGATCAATCGAATTGTGGTTGAGGTGGGCGTCGCGTACGGATCGAATATCGCGAAAGTCCGCCGATTGATTCTGCGAATCGCCAACGAACATCCCATCGTATTGAACGAACCGCCGCCCAGCGTGACCTTCGAGTCCTTTGGCGATAGCGCCTTGAACTTTGTCCTCCGCTGCCATCTACCCAACCTGGACAACCGATTGGCCACGATTCATGACCTGCACGCGACGATCCATGACCGATTCAAGCGCGAGGGCATCGAGATCGCCTTCCCGCAACTGGATCTCCACGTGCGATCCGGCCTGCCGAAATCTTCGTCAGGAGGCCCTTCATGACGGACAAAACAACAGCCAGCGATGTCGCAACCATGATCCGAGTCGCCTCGGTCCAATTCCAACATCTGCCGGGCGACAAGTCAGCCAATCTGGCAACGATCCATCACTTCGTTCAACAAGCGGCAGCCAGGGAAGTGCAACTGATCGTCTTTCCCGAGTGCTGCATCAGCGGCTATTGGCATCTGCGCCATCTGACGGAGCAGCAGTTGCGAGCGTTGGCCGAGCCCGTATTCGACGGACCCGCCTCGCAGATGCTGCACCAGTGGTCCCGCCAGTACGGCATGACGATCGGTGCCGGACTGATCGAATCCGCACCCGATGGGCGACTGTACAACAGCTACGTCGTCGCCATGCCCGATGGTCGTCTGCACCGCCACCGCAAGCTGCACGCATTCATTCACCCCAGCGTTCAATGCGGTGACCAATTCACCGTCTTCGATACACCGCATGGTTGGCGAGTCGGCGTCTTGATCTGTTACGACAACAATCTAGTCGAAAACGCCCGGGCCACCGCGTTGCTGGGCGCTCAAATCCTGTTGGCGCCGCATCAGACCGGTGGTTGCGATTCGGGCAGTCCCCACGCCATGGGCGTCATCGATCGAACGATCTGGGAGAATCGCGGCCGCGACCCGGCGACCATCGAAGCCGAACTACTCGGAGAAAAGGGACGCGGCTGGTTGATGCGTTGGCTGCCAGCCCGCGCGCACGACAACGGCATGTTCCTGATCTTCAGCAACGGGATCGGCCCCGACGATGACGAAGTACGCACGGGCAACGCCATGATCCTGGACCCTTACGGCCGCATCTTGAACGAGACCTGTCGGGCCGGCGACGATCTGATCATCGCCGACCTGGACCCCAAGCTGCGCGAGCGATGCACGGGCGTCCGCTGGCTGCGCGCTCGCCGCCCCGAACTCTACAAGCCGCTGGCCCAACCCACCGGGCACGAGCAATCCACCCGAGCTGTCCGGTTCGGCTAGAAAAAGGTGTTGGGAACCGTTTCGGGCAGCACTTGCCGGGCCGTTCGGAAAAACGGTTCCCGACACCTTTTCGCGCCCCGTTGATCTTCCCGCCGGACGCGGCGTAAAATCGCGACTCGGACAAATGTTTACACTTGGGCAACAATGACTTCCTGAGCGGCACGGCGCTAGCCGCCGGTTTTCGGCCAACATCGGGCGCTAGCCGCCGGTTTTCGGCCAACATCGGGCGCTAGCCGCCGGTTTTCGGCCAACGTCGGCGGCTAGCGCCCTGCCGTTAACCGTACGACGCACCGATAACCGGAAAGTCATTCTTGCCCAAGTCCTTGCTCGGAAACATGCAAGCAAAGGCAAGCGGAAATATGGCAGATTCGCTAGGGACAACGGACGTGGCAGCGGCTTTGGACAAAGTACAGGCGGCGGTCCAGCAGGGCCTATT
Organism: Planctomycetaceae bacterium; assembly: GCA_007121535.1. Taxonomy (GTDB): domain Bacteria; phylum Planctomycetota; class Planctomycetia; order Pirellulales; family Pirellulaceae; genus SKKK01. Next base: position 21,670 of record SKKK01000283.1, read on the forward strand.
GACGGCCAGTGCGGCCGAGAACATCCGAGCATGGCTTACCGAAACTCGCTATGCGGAATATGCTCCGCAGGTGGTCGAGCACGTGGACCAGGCCAAATGGAAGCCGCTGGATGACGCCTTCTGGACGGTGATCCCGTTCGGCACGGGCGGGCGGCGCGGTCGTATGTACCCGATCGGTTCCAACGCCATCAACGACCGGACGATCGGCGAAAGCGCTCAGGGGTTGGCCGACTATGTAAAAGAGCAGCATTCGGGCGGTGGCGAGCTGTCGTGTGCGATCGCCTACGATACGCGCATCAACTCGCGGCATTTCGCCGAATTGTGCGCGGGAATCATGGTGGCCGCCGGTTTTCGCGTGTATTTCTTGGACGATTACCGCAGCACGCCCGAACTATCGTTCCTGGTGCGTTACAAGCAATGTTCCTGCGGCATCATGGTGACGGCCAGCCACAATCCGCCTAGCGACAATGCGGTCAAAGTTTACTGGTCCACCGGTGGGCAGATCCTGCCGCCGCACGACCAGGCGATTATCGAACGCGTGATGAACGTCCAGGAAATCCACCGCGAAGACTTCCAGACCGCCGTCGCCGATGGTCGCGTCGTGATCTGTACCGGGGAAAGCAATGCCGCGTTCGTCCAAGCCGTGCTGTCGCAGCGCCAACCCGGACCGCGAGACCTGAAAGTGATCTACTCGCCGCTGCACGGGGTCGGCGCGTCGGCGGTGTGCCCGGTGCTGCAGGCGGACGGGTTTACCGACGTCGAAGTGTTCGAACCGCATCGCGAGCCGAATGGCCAATTCCCGAACGTGCCGGGTCATGTCTCGAACCCCGAGAACCCCAAGGTGTTCGAAGCGATCATCCAGCGGGCCAAGCAGATCGGCGCCGATCTGATTTTGGCCACCGACCCCGACGCCGACCGGATGGGCGCCGCCGCCCCGCTGACGCTGAACCCCGATGCTGGCTGGGCCACCTTTACCGGCAATCAACTCGGTTCGCTGCTGGTCGACTTTGTTCTGGAGAACATGAGTGGTTTGACGCCCGACCATTACCTGGTCAAGACCCTGGTGACGTCCGAGATGATTCGCCGCATCGGCGAATCGTATGGCGTTCGCACGTACGGCGATCTGTTGGTGGGATTCAAGTGGATCGGCGGGACGATGGACGAAGTGGGCCCGGACCGCTTTGTGTTGGGGTTGGAGGAATCGCACGGTTACTTGATGGGCAAGCACGTTCGCGACAAGGACGCCGCGGTGGCGTGCATGCTGATGGCCGAACTGGCCGCTGCAGCCAAAGCGGTTGGCAAGTCGGTGCACGAGAAGCTGGACGATCTGTATTGGCAGCACGGGTACCACGCCGAGGCGCAAGTCAATCTGTTCATGGAAGGTTCGGAAGGCATGGCTCGCATCAAGGCGCTGATGCAATCGGTACGGGAAAAGCCGCCGGCCAGCTTAGCCGGAATGGACGTCGTTGCGGTGCGAGATTACGGCAACGGCCACCGGCGGCTGACGGGCGGCGCGGTCGAGCCCTTGGAGGGCCCGACGGGGGACCTGGTGATGTTGGACTTGGCTCAACCCGGCAATTACGTGGCCGTCCGCCCCTCGGGCACCGAGCCCAAAGTCAAATTCTATACCTTCGCCTTTGTCCCGGCCGAACAGCTTGCGGACCTGGACCAGACCAAGATCGACATCCACCAGCGGCTCGAGCAACTGGAAACCGAACTACGATCGCTGGCCGATCAAGTGTAATCAGCTACCGGGCCCCTTCGTTCACCCGTCAACCGCAGGCGTACCCCCGTTCACCCGTCAACCGCAGGTGTACCCCCGTTGAACCGTCAGCCACAGGCGTACGTCGCTGTCCCCCCTGTCCACTCCTGGCACTCGTTCCTCGTTATCCGACCAAACTTGCCATGGCGAAACGTTGAATCTTTTGCCGTTTATCGCTAAACTGAATGAAGACTTGGCAAAACCGACACGGCTTTTTCGGGCCTCCATGGAATAACACTTGCCCGGGGAGACGATAATCATGCGATCCACGGCAGTCATCGGAACCATCGTATTGGCCTTTTGGACATCGATAGCTGCAGCCCAGCAGAATATTACCGTCCAGTTGCCAACGTTCAATGTCACCACTGTTTCGACGACCGTATCGGTCCCCGATCGAGGTACCGCCTTGTTGGGAGGTATCGGTCGCATGCGAGAAGGCAGTGTGACTCGAGGCGTTCCGATGCTCAGCAAGGTTCCCGGAGTGAATCGCTTGTTCACCAACCGTGGGATCGGCCGTGAAGTCGGTTCGATGAATATGAGCGTCACGCCTCGGATCATCGTCATGGAAGAGGAAGAGCTACGGCAGACCGGCTTCTCCTACGACATGTTATCCTCCGCCAGCGGGGCAGGTACCGGAGGTTTGGCATCCGGGTACGGCGGGGCCGCAGGAAGAAGCGATTATCTGACCCCGCCGACGGATCCTTCGGCCAGTGAGACGGTTCGTCGAGCCGACTTTCTTACCCGAAACGTGGCTCGGAATGAACAACCACTCGAAACGCCGGTCGGCACAGATCCTCGTCTGCCTTCGTTGGCAGATATCCGTCAAGAAAACGAACGGGCGGCCGCCCGACGCGCTGCCGAAGCGGCCGACTATCTTGCCGAGGGCCGGCGAGCCCAAGCAGAAGGCAAGCACGGCGTGGCGAAGATCTACTACCAGATGGCCTTGCGCCGAGTCGATCCGAGTTTGGATCTGGCGGACGAGATCGTCGCTCACTTGGCTGCATTGGAGCCGGCATCTCCCGTGGATTCATCCTTGTTGGTGGACCGCTGACACGTCTAGTCGTTTCGCGTCGCAGGCGTTCGACGGAACCCTCTTCGTTCCGTTGCGGAAGTCGCAAGACTTCAGAATTCCAAATTCTGGCGAATCCCGCTACCATGATCCGGTGTGATCGCTACAATCTGGCGTTGAGCACCCGGCCAGGAGTTGCATGCCAACCAAGGTAGCCTTGCATGGGTGGCGGAAGGGGTCGGAAGTCGTTTTCGACCAACGATCTACCCCATGGGAAGCGGTTCATCCGCCGATCCGATTCGACCATTATCGTTTTCGCAAGAGATGGAAGCGAAGCAGGAGAAATTTGCCATGAAAGCCGCCTATATTCGCGAGACAGGTTCACCCGATTGTATCGTCTACGGGGACCTGCCCCAGCCGACTCCTGTGGGGTCGGAAGTTTTGGTCCGCATCGGTGCGGTGTCGGTGAACCCCATCGATACCTACATCCGCAACGGCGCGAATTATTGGGAACTGCCGTCGCCATTTATCCTCGGTTGCGATCTGGCTGGCGAGGTCGTTGCCTTAGGACCGAAGGCTGGCCGTTTTCAGATCGGTGATCGAGTCTGGGGCACCAATCAAGGGTTGGTAGGCAGGCAGGGAACGTTTGCCGAATACTGTGCGGTCGACGAGTGCTGGTTGTATCCGACACCCCCGCACGTAGAAGATATGACCGCCGCCGCTTGTGCGTTAGTGGGAATTACCGCCCACCTGGGTTTGTTCCGCGCGGCCAAGTTGCAATCGGGCGAAACGATATTGGTCAACGGCGGCAGTGGTGGTGTCGGAGCGATGGTAGTGCAGATGGCCAAAGCGGTCGGTGCGAAAGTATTGGCGACCGGGGGAAGCGATGACAAGGTGGCGATTTGCCGGAAGTTGGGCGCCGACGTGGCCGTGAATTACAAGACCGAAGCCCTGGATGACGTGCTGCGGGATTTCGCGCCCGATGGCGTGAACGTCTTCTGGGAGACTCGGCGAGAACCGGATTTCGATCGTGCCATCCAGTGGATGTCCGAACGAGGCCGAATGGTGTTGATGGCCGGTCGCGACGCACGGCCCGCGTTCCCCGTCGGTCCGTTTTACGTCAAGGAGTGCTCGCTGATCGGTGTGGTGATGTTCAAGGCCAGCCCGGAGGAAATGCGAGTGTGTGCCAACGACATGAACGATTGGTTCGTCGATGGCCGACTGAAACCGCAGATCGCAACGGTCCTGCCTCTGTCCCAAGCGGCCGACGCGCACCGCTTGCAGGAAGAAAACACGTTGCATCAAGCCGGGACGCTGGCCGGCAAGATCGTCCTGGTGCCCGAAGGTTGAGCCGAGCGTTGAGGGATGGCGCTGGGGAGAAAGGGTTTGTCCCGCATGACACACCGAGCTACGGCAATTCGTAGTCCAGCAATCGTCGGCGGCCCGGCCGGGAGAACGTCTGCCGGGCAGCACGAGATTCTGGAGTCCAGTTTCGGGAAACTGAAATCCCTGGAGGGGGACCACACGCAAGCGGGATTCACATAGTTGGCCCTGAGCTACGCCGCTGTATTGGGCGAAACGACCGCCGAGCTCACGAAAAGCACGAAAAGGACAGGCACGAAAAGAACGAAAAGGACAGGAAACGAAACGAAAAGAACGAAAAGGACAGGCATGTTTTGATCGGCCCGAAGTGGCGGTGTGTAGAAAGTGCTTGCCTAGAATGTCTGTCGGCAGCGACGGATTGGCGCGGAACATGCGAAACGCAGTATGCTTGGGGCGACGGTTCGGGAGTGCGCGTTCAGAATGGCGGCAACTCGATCGGTTTCGAGTAACGTGAGAAGTCGGAAAGAAAGACTCGATGATCGGGCTCAGGCAGGCCCGGCGCCCAGATTGTCCAGGTGATGGACGCCGCGCTGCCGGGCGAGTTGTCGCAATCGTTCGCGATCCGCGCTGAAATAGCTGCCCAGCAACCGCGACTTGGCCAACAGCCGCTGAATCCGCTGGCCCCATACCTCGGCGCTGGTGCCCAAGCGGTCCAGGATCGAGGCCAAAAAGCGAAAAGGACAGGCATGTTTTAAGACGGCGAAAAGCGAGCGAAAAGGCGAAAAGCGAAAAGCGAAAAGGACAGGCATGTTTTGATTGGCCCGAAGTGGCGGTGTGCAGAAAGTGCTTGCCTAGAATGTCTGTCGGCAGCGACGGATTGGCGCGGAACATGCGAAACGCAGTATGCTTGGGGCGACGGTTCGGGAGTGCGCGTTCAGAATGGCGG
>SKKK01000038.1 GCA_007121535.1 Planctomycetaceae bacterium
CGGTTCGGGTTCCGGTTCGGGTTCCGGTTCGGGTTCCGGTTCGGGTTCCGGTTCCGGCTCCGGTTCGGGTTCGGGTTCGGGTTCGGGTTCCGGCTCGGGTTCCGGCTCGGGTTCCGGTTCGGGTTCCGGTTCGGGTTCCGGTTCGGGTTCCGGTTCGGGTTCCGGTTCGGGTTCCGGTTCGGGCTTTTCGACCGGAGCTGGTTTTTCAGGCCGCTCCTTCGGCTCATCGACCGGCGCAACCTCTTCCTCCGGCATTTCTGGCTCGGGTTCCGGCTCGGGAACCTCGGGCTCAGGAACTTCCGGCACTTCGGGAATCTCCGGTACCTCGGGGACCTCCGGCGGTTCGGGGACTTCCGGCTCGATGGGGTCGACATGCGGCAACTTCCACATTTCACCAGCCTTCTGCACCGGCGAACCACATATCACGACCCTCCCGTATACCGGGACGTGCAGCGTCGGCACCATTCGACATCCCCGGTGAACCCTCAACCAGCGGCAGGCCAAAGCCGCGTCGACGGACAGTAACACAATGACTGTCCATACCATGGCCATTCGTAACAGACGAAATACTGACTTTCGCATTGGACGCCTCCTGAGACCTTTCTCATGGGGTGTGAAAAAGCACCGGATCAGTGGTATTCAGCATCGAGGGGCAATCAACACTGCAACCCGGCGATGGCGGGATTACCGATGCGTATTCTAATCTACCCAGCTTTCCTACGCAACCATCTTTCCTTGCGTATCTTCGAAAAACCACCCAGACATCCAATTTTTCCTAGGCGGTCAGGTCAGTTTTCTTGCCCGGCGTTCCGGTTTTGCGTGTTTCGCGCGGTACACAGGGCAGGTTGCAAGCTAGCGTTGCCATCGCGCCTTGAAGTAACTCTGCTTCCCGCCGAAGAATTATTCGCGCGAACCACCTTGCCGGCGCTAACCCGCGGCCTTTTCGATTTTGGCCCAGGTGTCGCGGAGCGATACGATGCGATTGAAAACGGGGGCACCCAGGCGAGAATCACAGGTATCCACGCAGAAATACCCCAGTCGCTCGAATTGGAATCGCTGACCGGGTTGGGCTACCGCTAAGCTGGGTTCGGCTTTGCAACGTTCCAACACTTGCAAGGAATCGGGGTTCAAGCCGGACTTATAGTCTTCGCCCTCGGCCAGGTCGTCCGGGTTCTGCTTCGTGAACAGACGGTCGTACAGCCGCACCTGGACATCCGCGGCATGGTCAGCCGACACCCAGTGGATGACTCCTTTGACCTTCCGGTCTTCCGGTTGTCTGCCCAACGTTTCCCAGTCACAGGTACAGCGAAGTTCGACGATGTCGCCCGTCGCCGGATCCTTGACGACCTCCTCACACTTGATGATATAAGCATACCTTAAACGGACTTCGCCGCCCGGTTTCAGACGGAAGAACTTTTTGGGGGCATCCTGCCGGAAATCATCGCGTTCGATGTAGATTTCGCGAGCGAACGGAATTTCCCGCGTACCGCTTTGCGGATCTTCCGGATTGTTGACCGCTTCCATATACTCGGTTCGATCCTCGGGATAGTTCGTGATGACCACCCGCAGAGGCCGCAGGACGGCCATGACGCGCGACGCGGTGGCATTCAAGTGATCTCGCACGCAGTTCTCCAGCACGGTGACGTCGATGGTGCTGTTGAATTTGGCGACCCCGATGCGATCGCAAAAGCTGCGAATCGCCTCGGGGGTGTAACCTCGGCGTCTGAGCCCGCACAGCGTGGGCATACGAGGATCATCCCAACCGCTGACCAGCTTCTTCTGGACCAATTCCAGGAGCTTTCGCTTGCTCATCACCGTGTAGGTGAGATTAAGACGGGCGAATTCGATTTGTTGCGGGTGGTAGATTCCCAGGGTCTCGATGTACCAATCGTACAGCAGGCGATGATTTTCGAACTCCAACGTGCAGATGGAATGCGTGATCCGCTCGATCGAATCCGATTGGCCGTGGGTGAAATCGTACATCGGGTAGATACACCACCGGTCGCCGGTGCGATGGTGGTGCGCATGCAAGATGCGGTACATGACCGGATCCCGCATGTTCAAGTTGGGATGACTCATATCGCCCTTGGCGCGCAACGTCCGGCTACCGTCAGGGAATTCCCCTTCTCGCATACGTCGAAAAAGGTCCAGGTTTTCGTCGACGCCGCGCTGGCGAAAAGGGCTGTTTCGGCCCGGTTGCGTCAAGGTGCCTCGATACTCGCGGATCTGCTCGGCGTTCAGATCGCAGACGAATGCCTGGCCCGCTTCGATCATCTGGACGGCCCAAGCATGGAGTTGCTCGAAATAGTCGGATGCGAAGTACTCCCGATCTTCCCAGTCAAAGCCCAACCAGCGAACGTCTTCACGAATCGATTCCACGTATTCCATTTCTTCTTTACAGGGATTGGTGTCATCGAAGCGCAGGTTGCATTTTCCCTGATACTTGGCGGCCAAGCCGAAGTTCAGGCAGATGGATTTTGCATGCCCGATATGCAGATAACCATTCGGCTCGGGGGGAAACCGCGTGTGCACTCGGCCCTGGAATTTGCCCGAGCGCATGTCCTGCTCGATGATTTGTTCAATGAAATGCAACGATCGTCCGGCGCCTTTGCTCTCCGGTGTCTCGTGGTCGTTGTCGGGTGACTGGTCGGATGGATGCTGGGACATGGAAACCTTTTCTAAAGCACGTAGAGTCCATTCGATTCAAGTGGACGCGGATGCCAAACGCTGCAGGGCGATGTCGATGCGACGGATGCTGGCTTCGCGTCCCAGGATGGCCAGGGTCTCGAACATCCCGAAACCCACGGCTTTGCCCGTGACCGCGACGCGCACCGCGTGAATGATCTGTCCTAAGCCGATCGATTCGTCCAGGACGAACTGTTGCATCAGGTGTTCGACAGCTTCGGCCGTGAATTCTTCACCGGTCGCCAATCGCTGGCGGAATCGAGCCAATCGCTCGGGCGCCTCGGTCGGTTTGACCAACCGCTTCTGCCAAGCTTGGGAATCATAGGCAAGCTGGTCATCGGCGACGAAAAAGTCGTCGTAGTCCAAAATATCCCCGGCGACCTTGATCCGATCGCTCGCCGCCTCCAGGATCTGGACCACCCGTTGTCGAATTGCATCCGTGAGCGAATCGCCCACCAGGTTCGCTTGCTGTAAAAACGGCATGACCATCGCCGCTTTGTCGTTCGGCGGGACCGACCGCATGTGACGGTCCTCGAATGCAACCAGTTTCTGCGGATCGAAACTCGCCGGTGCCCGATTGACGCGTTCCAGCGAAAAATCTCGGATCATCTGGTCGCGAGTGAAATCCTCGGTGCGATCGTCCAACGACCACCCCAGAAGAAGCAGGTAATTGACCAAGGCGTCGGGCAGATAGCCGACCTCGCGATAGAAATCAACGATCACCGGATTGAAGGTATCCGCCGCGACCGTCAATCCGATCCGGTCGGCGATCCGTTGCCCGTGTTCGAACAGCTTCCGAAAGTCGGCGTTCTTGAGATACTGTGCCAGCTTTCGTTTGCTCAGCTTCTGCGTACTACCGGGTTCGGCGACGTATGGCAGATGGGCAAACTGTGGCGGCTGCCAACCCAAAGCGTGGGCGATGAACCACTGTCTGGGCGTGTTGGAAAGATGCTCGACCGCGCGGATCACGTGAGTGATCCCGAAATCATGATCGTCGACGACGCTGGCCAAATGATACAAGCAGGTACCGTCAGCCCGTTGGATCACGTGATCCTGTTCATCGGCCCATTGAAACGCGACGTCGCCGCGGATCAGGTCCGTAAAGCGGCATTGGCCTTCGGTGGGCATCTTCAGTCGAATCACGGCAGACCGCCCGGCGGATTCCCACTCGGCAGCCTGTCGATCGTCCTGAGCCATCCATCGGCGGCTGTATCGGAACGGCCGTTTTTCGCGTTCGGCCGCCTGACGCTCGGCCTGGATCTCCTCTGGCCGAGCATAATCACGATAGGCCAGTCCGGCCTGCAACAATTGCCGGACGGCATCCCGATATCGATCGCCGCGTTGGGATTGGAAATAAGGACCGCAAGGTCCCCCGACCTCGGGGCCTTCGTCCCAGTCGATACCCAACCAGCGGAATCCGTCCAGGATCGGCTGCAAGGCTTCCTGGACATTTCGCTGTTGATCGGTGTCGTCGATCCTGAGGATGAACTGCCCCCCATGTTTGCGGCTATAGAGCCAGTTGAACAGGGCGGTACGCACGCCTCCGATGTGCAAATATCCCGTGGGGCTGGGAGCGAACCTTGTGCGAACCGTCATGGATCCCTTCCGTGCAGACGCCGCGATGCGACAGGGCGAAAAACGTGCAGCCTTACACTGCTTTGGCAGAATTTAACCATCCTCGAAGGAACAAGCAAGATGGTTGCACCGGCTCTCAAGGTGGTTTCACCGGGCCCTGCCTACCGTCAAACCAATCCGACGCGTTTCCTCAGCAACCATTCGGAGGTGATCAGCACGACGAACAGCAAGGCCCACAGCGGGGAATTCCAGATCGGCTCGGGGGGCAGCGAATCGATGCGGACTTGGCGACCACGAGGCAGATGCTTGGTCAGTTCATCGGCGTCCTCCATGGTAAAGAAGCGTCCCTGCGAAACCTCGGCGGCCAACTGCATATCGGCAGCGTCCATCTGCAATCGAGCGAACTCGCCGGGGGGCGCCACCACGGTGAAGCGTTGCGAAGGCGGCGTATCGGGCAACGTCGGCGCCGCGACCCAAGCTCGATACGCTCCTTCGGCCAGGTTGCTGGCCAAGCCCTCGAAGATGCCTCGGCTCGCAGCATCCCGCCGCAGGGTGATTTGGCGCCGAGTGCCGGAATCGTGTTCCAACATGACGCGAACACCATCGTCGGCCTCCGGCGCCAGACGGTCGTCGAAAAAACGAGCGCGTAGCCGCACGGTCTCGCCTCGCCGATACTCGACCCGGTCCGTCGCCAACTCGACGGCTCGCGTTCCCTCCAACAGCTTCGAACGGCTCAGGTACCGGATCAATTGAGTCCAATACTGGGCGTGGTAACGTTCGGTCTGCGGGTGCCTGGCCCAACGATAGCTCTCGTCGGTCGTGTGCAACACCACCTTCCCCGCTCCGACAAACTGCATCGCGATCACCGGCAACTCTTCGCCGCTGACACTGGTCCGCGTCGGGGCCACGGCCAGCACCCGAGCCCCCGGACGCAAATCGGGCGCGTCCAGCATCCAGTAAATGGGTGGCAGTTCCCGCCAGATCCGCATGCTGTCGGCAATGGTCTGTTCCAATTGCAACGGAGGGCTGGCGGAGATCAGTCGGGTGGGCTGAACGCGGATCGGCTGTTGCAACAGGGCATCGGCCGGAGGCATCGACACCGTTTCCAAGTCGATCGGCATCAATCGGGCCAGCGGTGTATCACGGTAGGCCAATGGCGTGTGCCGGGGCCCGGCCAGCACGACCATGCCGCCTCCGCGCTGTTCCACAAATGCCGCGATGTTCTCTTGGACCGAACGGCTGAGCAACGAGGGGTCCACGTCGCCGAAGATCAGGACGTCGTACTCGAACAACTCGTCGCGGCTGACGGGGAAGACGCGTTCGGCCGTGGCGTCGATCGCGGCATACTCCAAGTCGGCTTCCTGCAAAACGGTCGTCAATTGAATGGCCTGCTGCTGACCATCGCGAGTCAGGACGCGACCCAAGGCGCTCTTGAGAAAGCGGAAGTCGTAATTCGGATAGTCCTGGACGTAAAGCACGCGCAACGTTTCATCTCGAACGTTGACTCGCCGAGTCTGGCGGTTGTTTTCAGGATTCGAATCGCCCTCCAGGATGTCGACTTCCACCGCGTACTCGAATTCGCCCTCGACTTCCGGCCGATGCGACAAGCGAAGCGATTGGGATTCGCCATCGCGTCCCACTCGTACGGACTGCTCGGCCAGTACCTGGTTGTTGTCCGGCCCATCAATCTCCTTCAATCGAACATTGACCTGCCGCCCCTCGTAGCCCGACCCGCTCAAGCGGAAATCGAAGTTCAATAGATCGCCGACGAAGACCGCCTGGTCGACCAACAGATCGCTGATCCGCAAATCGCGAGGCGGGTGTTCGCTGCCCAGACCGACCAGCAGCAACGGAACTCCCGTGCGCCGCGCGTATTCCGCCACGTCGCCCAACGTTTGCCCTTCGGTGGTCACCCCGTCGGTCAGCACCAATGCAGCGGCCGTCGGCCGTCCCCGCTGCGATTCAAGGACTTCGCGCAGCCCCCTCCCCAGCCGACTGCTGGTTTCGTCCGCCTCGATGGCGGCGACGGCGGAGGCAAGATCGTCGACCGGCAGCGAGTCGAGAGCAGGCTCGCCGCGCGGACCGGATGGCGACGCCGCCGCAGGCCGTGCGGTCCCGCCCAATTGGTACAGCTTGACGTGATATCGCGACTGGAGCGTTCGCAACAGACGCGCGTCGTCTTCCAGCAACAAGAGTTTCGCCAGATTCAGCCGATTCAAATCTTCCAGCCCCACCCGAGCCAGCCGTCTGAGCAACCCGTCGCGCCGCGCAGGGTCTTCGTAGACATCTTCCAGCGTCATGCTCTGCGAATCATCGATCATCAGCAACAGGTCGGGCAGATCGGTCCGATGACGGTTCAGCAGCCAACCGTACATCATGAACAGCAACAGCCCGATCAGACCGAGCCGAAACGTGGCCAGCAAGAACTTGACGGCTCGGCCAGCCGAACCTCGTTCACGGGCATACAGAAAAATCACCAGCGCCGCCGAGCCAACCAATAGCAGCACGGTGACCGAAGGCGCCCAAGGCCAGGTGTGGGACCGAGTTACCTCGAAGCCCGGTTCGACGGAGGGGACGAAAAAGTCGCCGATGTCCTTCCAAATGTCGCGGAACAAGGCCATCATGCCGATGCATTCCCCAAATACCAAGCCCAGGATGATTCGACCAACAGCAGCACCAACAGGAAAGCCAGAACGTGACGGAAGTATTGTGTCGGCTGATGCGTGGCGAAAACGGCGTCCGGTTCGTCGGCCTGCATCCCGATATGCAACTGGCTGGGCAATTGTTCCAGGTCGATCCGCTGCAAATCGCTCTCGCGAGTATCCACGTTCACCGCGAAGAACTCTTCGCGATTGACCGGCGCGTCGTAGCGGATGGTATAGATGCCGTTGCGATCGGTTTCGCTGTAACCCCAACGAATATCGTTCCCGTCGGCCTGGACAACCACACGCTGGGTGCCCTGATCGGGGCGTTCGACGGTAACATTCAGATCGCTGGCCGTCTCACGCATCGACCCTTCCAACGCCTCGCCAACCTGGCGATTCCGCGATTCCACTCGCCCGCGAACCGCATGGGCCAGGACCTCTTGCATCAGTGGCGGGAAGCTGGGCCAAGTCGACAGGGCCGACCAGGGCGTGGGGGGCGTCGTCGAGCGGTCGACCGATAGCGGCGACGTGGCCGCGGTGACCAGGATGCAGCAACCGGTCTCTACCCGCTGCTCGATGATTGCCGCGTCACCCGTGTCGTAAGCCAAAGCGGTGCGAGCGGAAGTGTCCTCCAGCATGCGAACTCGGAAATAACGCCAGACGGGCGCCGTCAACAAACCGGCACGCACGTGCCCCTGAAACGGGCGGACGATCGGATGCTGGTAATCGAGAGGGTCGAAGCGATAATCCCCCTCGCCCACGACGCTGTCCAGTTCCGCCGGAAGCACACGGCGGTCGGCGGCGCCGCCCAGCATCGCGTTGTAATTGTCGGCTTGAACCTGATCGCCCAATAGGACGACCAAACCGCCACCGTGACGCGCGTAGTCGCGCAGCACTTCGGCTTCGTCGCGGCCCAATCGAGCCAAATTGCACAGAAAGATCGCATCAAACTCCAGCAGATCCTGCTCGAGCAACACGTTTTCGAAATGCGTCAGCACCTGTACCCGCTGGGGTTTCGTCAAACCCGGCTCCAGCGCCAAAGCCACGTGACGCGCTTCGCCCGGCCGTCCTTCCACGCAAAGCACTCGTATCGCCTCGCGTACCGGCACGCTGGCCCAGCGGTGATTGTCCACATCCAGGGGACCATCCTGCAACCGCAGTTCGATACGGTGCTCGCCCGGCATCTGAAAACGATGCACGAAAGCTGCCGTCGTTCGCTCGAATGCCGGGACGTCGACCGTCTCGGTCAGCACCTGCTGGCCCTCGACGTACAAGGCGATCTTCGCATCTTGTTGATCGCGGCTGCCAAAGTTCTCGATCTCGGCTTCGATACGCACCGGATGCCCCACGGTCACCAACGGTTCGCTGATCTCCAGCCCGGTGATCGCCAGATTCTGCACATCCGACTGCCCTACGTCGATCAAGACCAGCGACGCCTGCTCGGCCAAATCGCTCAATCGACGACGGCCCTGGTCGCCCGACACTTCATCCCAGGTGTTGCGTCCCAAATCGGTGAAGAAATAGACCTTGCGATCCTGCAACCGCTCATGGCGAACGCTGGCTCGCTGCAGCATCGTATTGACCTCGCCTAACGTCATGACCAGATTCGCACCGGTGTGCCGAACGGACACTCGCTGCAATTCCGCCAAAGCATCGCTTGGGGAAAATGCCGGATCACCGATCACCGTGACGGGAGGTTCGGCCATCAAGATCAACGAAAACCCGTCGCCCTGACGGCTGTCGTTGACGATCTGAGCCGCCAGTTGCCTGGCGACTTCAAACCGGCTGCGCTCCGAGGAACGGTAAGCCATGGAATAGGACGCATCCAGAACCAGTACATGATGGGTGGACGCCAGGGTGGATCGCGGGGACGTCAGCGGAGCAAACATCGACCAGATCGGATCGGCCAATGCGACGGCCAGCAAGATCAGAATGCTGACTCGCAGCAACAGCAAAATCAACTGCTCGATGCGGATGCGCCGCGAGTTCTTGCGAACCGCCGCCATCAGGAACTCCATCGCCGCCCACGTGACCCGCTGGTAACGCCGCTTGCTCCAAAGATGAATCAGAATCGGCACACTCGCCGCCAGTCCCCACAACAGCATGGCGCTGTTGGCGAACGGAAGCGTTTGGAAGAATGCCGAAAACCACCCCATGATTTCTCCTTTATCTATGGCTTCTAGGTATCCTAACGAGAAAACGTTCATGAAAATACGGGTACTGACCTGGAACGTATCGGTGACGGCGAACGTCCAGTCGGCTGTCGAAGCGGAAGTTGAACGCCGCGTAGCAGGCAGAAAGCCGTGAACGAGCAAGCAGTGGCTCTCTGCCACGACTGCGAAATGTAACTTATACGAGTGGTGCGATTATGCACCAATCAAGCGGCATCACCCCGTGCCGGGCAAATGGTGCGCCTGTGAGCGGCACGGCGCTAGCCGCCGGTTCTCGAC
>SKKK01000002.1 GCA_007121535.1 Planctomycetaceae bacterium
ACGCGTTGGTCGCCCCCGTAGGCGACGTTTGCGCCCAGTGCCAGCAACTGCCGCGTGATCTCCCAAAAGGCGTGCTCGACGTGCATCGTGCCCAAACCGCGTTCGGCCAAATCGGCGGCGGGGACATCGGAGACGGAGACGCCCACTGTGACGTTAGCCAGCGGGTATCGCGATCGGTCAGGGGGGAAGCTGCTGGAATCGGGCATGTGCGGTTACTCCTCGCGTTTCAGCAATGGCAAGCGAATCGGCGTGACGAACCGGGGTCCGGTGCAGCCTCGCAGAGCATTTCCACCTCTTCCGTCCCCAGCGGAGGTTCCGGATACACGAAGACCGTGCCTGGCTGCTCCTTGACGTGCCGCTGCATGGAAAGCAGTGTCAACAGTTCCGGCGGGTAGGAGAGCGCTCGCAACGGCCGCCGGACGTTGTGCAAGGCCGCCGCGTACTCCACCCACAACGGGAAGTACGCGGCACGCAAGACTTCGTACAGCAGCGAGCCGATCACCTGCCCCCAGGCGTCGGACGACTCGGGAGCCGGTCCCATGAGCTGCTGAAACTGCTGGCAGCGCAGCGGATCGGCCGACTGAACGTTGCTGACAAACGTCGCCACACGCTCGGCGATGGACCGGCGCAGTTGCTTGAGTTCCTTCATCAACTCCGAACTCTCGGACTCGATCGCATCCACCACGGTGCCGCCTAGACGCGACGCTTCGGCGTCGTCAATTGACTGGAGCCTCTTGAGCCGGGAGACCAATTCCGTCAGGTACTCGCTGAGCCCAGCCGCCGGCCAGCGGACGGTCGGCACGTTGCCGAGATACGGGAAACCCCGTAACTCTGCCTGCTCGATCGCCTGCACGACAACCATCGGCACCCAGCCCAGCTTCGCCTGCATCGCCTCGATGCGGCACCACTCCCGGCTGGAATACGCGTCGGTCTGCAGCACGAGCAACGCATTCACACCCTCGCCCGCAGCCGCCTCGCGAAGCACCTTTCGCCAACCGCTGCCGGTCGGAATGTCATGCACGTCGAAGAAGGTGTCCAACTGGGTCCGCCGAGCGATGTAATCGCGGACGGAATCCGTCAGATCAAGGCCGCCGTGTTTGGCATGGCTGAGAAACACCCGCACCGGAGCCGGTCCTGCCGCCCGCATCTGCTGCTCGACCCCCACTTGGGGCTGATTCAGCAGCAACCGGGCCAGTTCGTGAGTGACGCCGTTCAGCAGCCCCTGGGTCTGCTGAGCCTCCGGCAGTGAGTGCAACCGCAGGAAATTGACGTCGGCTATCTCCGGAGCCAGCTTGAAGGCGTTCGCACACAACGACACCGGGATCAGCCGATGCTGCGGATACCCGCCGCTGGGCGTCCCCGCAGCCAAGCACTGCGTCTGGATGCCCGCAACATACGCGCCCCACACCGGATCGGCCACCATCGCGTCATCGACCAGCACGACCACCACCGTCCGCGCCGCATCCAGTTCCACCCCGGCCGGCACCGCCGCGCCCGCTGCGCCCGCAGGCCCCATCGCCAGTGGTTGACTGCGAAAGCGCACCGGAACCCGCAGCGCCCGCGACGCCGGCTGATCGGGATCGTGGCACAGATGTCGGTACAGCGCCTCTGCCAACCCCTGGCCTCGTAGAAATCCCGGATGCCAGACGACAAAGACGCGAAGCGGCAACGTATGCATAGTCCCTTCCATCATGACGGGTCACCTCCGGTTCAATATCGTACTCTGCAAGCCACTCATCGGGCCACCCGCCAAGATCGAACGAAACGCGGCGACCGTCCTCGGCGTGCGCAATTGGCGTGCTTATCGTACCGCTTTTTGGTGTGCTTCATCTCGACCAATCGAGAATGAATCCGTCGAACACTCAAAACGAGCCCATATCCGCCCCGCGCCCATCAGTGCCCCCACCTTCATGGTTAGCGCTCGACGGCATCGCGCACGTGAATGGCCTTTCGTGCGGGAGAGGATAAAACGCATGCTCATGTTCAAAACCCCTATATTACCTGCTCGCGTCTCAAGAGAAACTCAGCGGGTGCGCCGATGCAACCGCGTCCGCCTCACGAGCGAATCCAGTTGATGAATGATTGTACCATCGCTGATGGAAAGTAAAATTCTTGTGGTTTGGAGCCGAGTCGCGCACGTTATGACCGTTGCAATTACAGAATGTGCCAGGGACGCATGCACTCGTCCCGCAGTGTTCGTCACTCAAACGCCGGAACACGCACTGTTCCATCGATCGAAACATCATATCCCGCTCCCCTCGCCTGTGTCTCTCCATGATCATTGGGGGCCACATCGGGATGCCCATCCAAACTGTAACAGTAGAGTGAATCCGCTGATTCAATAACAACCAAAGGCGACGTACCCGCATGAATGGCAAGAAACTTCTCAGAACTGTCGGACAAGGAATACTTAATGAGATGTTCACCTTTGAACGTTAGCAGTCGGCTGGTTCTTGACTCAACGAGAAAGGGTTGATACCTCTTACTCATCATCGCCCCCCGTTCGCATAGACCAGCTTCGATCGTTAACGCTCGCGAAAAATCAGGTATTTGCTGCAAGCCATGGATCTGAACTAAATTACCGTCGTGAACAACGGCCGACGGAAAAGGATAGTCAACAAAAAATATTGATTGCACCATTCTCTCGCCAAGATATACTTCCTGCCTTGCCTTCGAAAGCGCTTCTGTCCAGGTTCTCGACGCGCCCTGTGCCAAATCCGCCGCAGGAAGAATCACATGAAACAACCTCGACGAAAAAAGGTTCTCACCTTGAACAAACTGAAGCGCTATAAAGCCTAGGTCTCGGGACACCTGTAGACCCCGCGCGGACAGAAGCTTGCCTTCACCGGCAAAAACACCATCGGGGACCTGCGCGGACCAATCACTCAACCCGCCTTGATGCTCAGCAATCCGTTGAAGTGGCAGAGAAGCGAGCAACGAAAACTCGTCGCTCTTGGCATCAAGGCGGAAAAAATCAATTTGACAGGCCCGCTGAGGATCATCCTGTGGATACGCCGCAACCGCGACGACGGCGTCTTCCGAATCCGATGACAGACACGTCCCGCAAAGTATGCTTGCACTTGTTAGGACCGTTCGCGTTTCGCCAACCAGGTTGCGCCCCGGCGTATAGCGTTGCGACACGGGTGATACACCCGGTTGGACCCGATGTACGGTTGCTTCGGATCCCTGGAATGACAAGGCGACCGCGGAACCATCGCTCGAAAGCCGAAAACAGTCATGTCCTGTATCCAACACCAATTCACATCTCGAAATTGATCCTCCAAATGATTCAATAATCCACAGTTGCCTATTGTCAGAGATACCGAGCGTCCATCCGCTCTCACCCCGTTGAACCCACTCACATGCAACCACGGACGCAGGTACCTCGTCTATAAACGCAACCTCCTGCCCGTCGATTCGAATGGAAATGCGTTGGGAATCAATCCCGTAATAAACGATTAGTAGGCTCCCGCTTTGAAGACGAATCGCAAAATAGCATCTGGAGTTAGGTGGCTTGGAAATTCGGGTCAGCGGTCGTAACAAACGAAACGCTTCCACTCTCTTGGCTTCTTCAAGCAATCCCGGGGAAAACGCGCTCCCCTTCCGGTACGCTGTCTCCGCCTCGGAAAACAATCGCGACGCCTCGGCAGCTTTAGCCACCGACTCCCACCTCTGAGCAATCGTCTCAATCCTGGAAGCGCCCAAGGAACGAATAAGCAGCGTGATCGCGACAGCCACGATGAGTATCACCGAAAGCAAGGTGGAATAAAGTCTCCGCAAACTCGTTGCCCAGCCCACTTGCTTCTTAACCGCTTCCACCGCGATATTTGTGACCTCTTCAATCGCCCCCCCTGATCTAATGACCTTAATGTCTTCGAAGACGGTGTCAACTGAATCGGTTGAAGATACGACCACGATCGGCCTTTTGCCGCCCACCCATGTCTTTCGTGCCTCGTACAGTGCGCGTTCCTTCCTAACCCACTTCGATTCCAACGCCATAGGTGTAGCAAGGAGTAGCAGTAGCCTAGCCCCGTCTAGGCCGTGTTCAATCCGGGCCGGGATCTCTTCACCGTCGCGAATTCCTTCGTTGTCAATAAACACAGTCCGACCGATGTCACGCAATTGCTTCGCAATTGATTGAGCGTAAACAATGCCGTCGCCCTGAGCGTAGGAAATGAAGACATCATAACCACTAATCCGATCTAACCATACCGACGGAACGAACCGCCGGACTAGTCGGTCAACAGTTGCAAGTTTCATGATTCGGCTCCACTAACGATATCTCGTATTACAAGTATTTCTAGAATAATCGTCTCTGGCCCCTTCGGATGTCAAATTCACCTGGTTGGTATCCCCTTCCCTCTAATTTCCCTCTTTCTTCACCCGCGCATGGATAGAAAACCCGCAGGATCGCCGAGAAAACCGGGCTCTCCTTGAGAACGAATCCATTCGACAAAGTTTTCTACCATCGACGGGGGAAACTTGTACTTGTAGGAACGCAATTGACAGATGTCATGCCCGTCCCATCTGCGGAAACGGCCGGGGATCTTTGGACCAGTCCCGCCCCAATACCAGAACTCATCAGCAATTAGAACTCTCCGCGCTCCGGTGTCTCTCTTGATGTGATCCGGATTCGGTTGTCCATTGGCGAAGCTATGCCGTGAATTCATTTGAATCCAGCCTTTTGGGCCTTGGCGGTGGTAGATGTTGTCTCCGAAAGCCTGAATCAGGCTACCTCGTAGGTTGGGACGTTTAGCCAGGAAGCGCTGGTCGTACCAGTATTCGTCGTAGCTGAGTATTTCGGACACCTCCATCGCGTAGACTACTTGCCCGGTGAGATCGTAGTCTGCCGAGCCGGTGCCGATGATCCAGTCTCCAACTGTTGCCGCCCGGCGAATCCCCGGCTTACAAGTGGCTAAGGTGCAGATGCAATGGAATGGATTCGGAGCGAAACCAAAGTCGTATCGCACTACGTAGGAAAACAGCTTCACGGTGTCCCTCCATCAACATTTCGCTCTCGGAATCTGCCGAGCCGGGAACTGCTTGCCCTCAGGATCGTACCAATTGTTGATCTTGCCGTCGATTGCATCGAGGATTCGCTCGGATTGCCAGCCGACGACCGCAACGCCGTACTTTCGCAGGTTTTCAGGCAAGTCGGATTCCCGTCCGCCATGCTCCCATACGCCAACAATTCTCTTTCCCTGTCTCATGGCCTCCTTGATCTCCCAGTTCACCCACGGCCGCGAGTGCGTTTCCTTGCCGATCAGAACTACTACGGCCCCCGCCCAGGAAATCTTTGCACGCAGCCAACGACGGATGGTTTTGTCCGTGACCATGCCCTTCTTCATTCGCTCCTGGTTCTCCGGTCGCAACGCTCGGATTGAACTGTTGCGGATGTCGCAGCCGGCACCCTGCAACAGAGTGGTCATTGCGTCGACGCTTGAGTCATCTTTGTGGTGATGACTGATGAAAACGTGGCGCCGATTGCTGTAACCATTCGCTTCACTCATGCCTCGATTCCCATCTGCGGCAGATTGATCCCCGTCCTGATTGGAAGCTTCACAAACCGTGACTGTATCGTGACCAGACAGCCGTCGTCCTGGTCCGGTTCGTGACGGAGGATCGACGGAAGCACAACCCCTTCTGTTGACCAGGGGAACCCCGTCGCGTTCCGGGCTTCATCTCTTATCACTGCTCGCACACTTCCATCCCTTCAACAACCAGCTCGCATCAGCGAGCATTCCTGTTCAGTCTACTAAACCCCCGGATGTGTCCGTTGCATGGCCCTGATCGCGGGGCAAGGCAGGCCGATCATCCGTGGCGCCGCCGGCTCCTGCGGCCGTTGGAGTCGGTATAGCTTTCTTTCTCTGCTCGAATTCCGAAAACTCTTGCCGAACGTCCGTCATGACCTCATTTCTTAGGCGCTCGAATTCGCTGGATGATATGGGAGCGAGATAGCTCATAAACAGCAACCGTAGCAATATAGCCCCAAGGAGAGTCAGGCAAACGCCTGCTACGACCTTGATGTTCACACCTAGGTGCTGCAGTTTATCGATTTCGGAATTCAGTTCCCGCTTTGCCTTCTCAATCTGCGATTTCAGTTCGGCAGGCGACGCGATTTCCCCGTGCATCAGGTTTTGATCATCGGATGAGATCCTGTCCTGATCTGGCCCTGGGTCGTTGTATCCGTCCTCGGTGGTTCCATTCAGGTCAGCGTACCAGATCAGGAAAACCCGGTCCCCCTGCGTGATCGTGATTGGGTTGCTCCCAGCATTGTATACTGAGAATTTTAGACGGCCCGCGAATCCCGGGTCCACGTGAAATCCCGACACGTTAATCAAACCGCGGCGTTTCCAACCAAACCGCATTGAGATGAATGCGATTGCATTCAATGGCACCTTGATGCGTTCCTGTGTAAGAAGCAGCGCGAATTGCCCGGGTGGTATCACGAGGGGTTCTCCGTCGTCGAGTTCGATCTTCTTCCGTGCTTCGGTTGACGTAATGAACGCTTCGGGCCCCATGGCAAGCTCGTACGCACAATGATTTATCTTGTCGGCATCGAATGGTGAGATCAGGTCTTTCGCCTGCAAGCGATCCTGCAACGTCTCACTTGTCCAATACGGCATCACTTGTCTCCTGCAATGGTTTCCAAAGGTCGCGAGAGCCTGGCTTGCCAGTTTTCCCATAGCTGCCGCAACAACGGATTTGAGCATGATTCGACGATTCGATCAGCACACGCACATCTTCTTCGACGACGAAGGCCCTCCGCGATGAGTATCATCAATAGATTGCGAAACGGTTTGGAAAGACCTTTCGTAGCATCTAGATCCAAAACTTGCTGCGGCGATCGGCATGGGTCAACGATGCAATCTACGGCACGGGCAAGCGTGAGAAATGCCGCTTCCGATTCCTCTTTGCGTAGCGAAAGCCAGTCAGTGTTGTGGGAACAAACGCGTCGTGTTGTGTCGTTGACAACTTTCGCGTCTGTCTTATACAGATGCAGACTGTCCGTGACCAAATGGAAAGACCCTAACTCGACTCCCAGCCACCCGGCCATTACCTCTTGGAGCGTCGTAAACTGGACGAAGTTGTGCGGTAGCCCGCGGAAGACGTCATTCGACCGGAGTATCTGTGTCCATTCAAGGGCACCGTCTCGCACCTTCAACAACGACACAATGTTGCAGGGGACGTCCGGCGAGGCAGGTGCGCCGTCCTCGGTGGGCAAGTCGGCACAGGCGTCCCAAATCTGTAGCACCACTTGGCGGCTCGTCTGACAGTTCCGCAGTGCCCGATAAGCGCGGTCGAGTTGGTCGATTCCCCTGTGCTTCCGAAGGCGCCAGCCGTACGCACCGTCGTACTTGACGCCCTTTCCCGCATAGTTGGGCAGTTGACGGTTGAAAAAATTCAGGAACTCCGCGTCGTCTCGCCCGTTCAGTATCCAGACGACTTCGGCGATCGCAAATGCTGGATTCAAGGCAGGCTTTCGTGAAACAACCCATCGTTGTCGAGGATCGAGGATGGTAATCGCGACGTGCCCGAGGTCTCGCGTTGGTCCCCCACGGCTAGACCGCGACCGTGCTGTGCCGCATTCAGAAAACGCGGACGCAATCTTGAGCCAGACTTCATCGGCTGTGGTACCGCTGTAGACGCGAAACATGGTTACATTCGGGCATAGCCCGAATTCGAGTGAAAGTTGTTTTCAATCCGGTCATTGATCCCCCACTTCGGAGGATACCAGTATTCAATGGGCCGGAGGTTCGGTCGATATTTTTGCTTGATGCGAGTACGCTTGGCGACGCCGCTCACATCGGGATGCCGAACGCGGGCATACTTGCTAATTTCGCAAAACAGATTCTGACAGTCAATAAGCTGTAGCGGTCGTCCCCAAAGGCTTTGAAAGTGGAGACCAAGCCGCCCGAATTCCGCAGATTGTCGATCCGTCACCAATTTGATGATATCGGTTTCGCTAAGGCCTCCGAGCGAGGCGAAACACTTGCTGATACCGTCGATGGCGCCGGGCCCGGGGACGACGAATTCCATCTCGGTGAAGTTGCAGATTTCGCTGTAGTTCAGATCCGTGACGTACTGGTAGGCCAGAAAATCGCCGATCATCGGGTACGAGACGAGTACGTTGAAGGCATCTCGCATCGATGCGGCGGTCGCGATGCGATCGGGAAGGCGATCGTCCATCATCCGTTCCAGCAGCCGCAGATGGCTGCGGTGCTTCTTGGTGCTGCCGTTCTGTCTGCTTCCCGAAGGCATAATGTACGCCGCCGAATAAATCGTTTCCTTGCGGTCCATGGCACTCGTCAATACGCGATCGTAACGCTCGAATGAGTAGGTATCCCAGGTCAGCTCGCCAAGTTCGCGGTTCAGCAGTTCCCACGTTTCGATCTTGTTGAACAGTTTGAACAGGATCGTGCGGAAAAACACCTCGTCCGTTGCTTGTGGACCGCGATAGATCACGTTGCGGATCAAGTATTGGCTCGCTCGATCGGATGCGCGGTAGGCGTTGGTGAACTTGTAGGTCTGTAGGATCTCGTCGTCCGACCACGGGGGCGGCTCGCCGAGATGTCGGCGGAAGAATGCGGCCTGCCGTTCGGCAGCGAAACGCCAATAGGTATCGTATACTGCGGTTGGTTTCGCAGGCGCAAGTGTTGCGAACGCCTTTCCGGGGTTGCTTTGCAGCGGCGCGACGTGCCAAAACATCTGCTGGCGTTTCTCTGTCATGACGGATTCCTTTCACCGTTATCGAGAAACGCTGCGATTTCATCTGCGAACGGTTGCACGTCGCTCTTGGTAGGCGTGCCGAGTTGTGCGACCGACGCAATGCAGGTCATGCGGATCAGATGCATGTCCATCTGCCGGGCCATGAACGCCCCCAGACGGCACAGTCCGAGGTAGTTGCCGTATGCCCGATCAAACAAGTATTGCGTGGCATAGAACCCGGTCACGGCAAGCCCGGCGTCACCTACTGGAGTGAAAGCAATTTGGTGGAGGCAGGGGAAACCTAGTTGCGGCGAATTAGTGTGATCCAACGCGGGGTCAAAGATAGCTGCCTGCAACGCACTGCGTCGATGGTTGCCGGCCCGGTACGTGCTCGCGATATGTTCCAACTGGTTCACGGGCTGGGATTCGCCGTGAGGCCGAAAAGCAGTCAGGCGTCTGAAGTACGAGCCACGGCGGTTTTGTGAGCAACGTTTGATCCCTGGCCATGCCTTCTCATATCGCGCGTAGAGTTTTGCCGCGTCGTCCTCGACCGCGGGATTCCACATGGATTGCGGGAAGATGGTGTTCGCTACCGAGTGGCACGGCTGTAACTTGGGATACTTCGACTTGAGGGCTAGAAT
>SKKK01000425.1 GCA_007121535.1 Planctomycetaceae bacterium
CAGCAGCACGAACCACGACTGCGGTCGGTCGCCGAATTGGCGGACAGTGCCAGCGGCGATCACGAATTCCTGCAAGTCGCCGCCATCTTTCGGGGCCGAGACGATTTTGACGTGGCGGCACTGGTTGCGGAACTTGTCGAGTCCGAAGCGGTCCCGTTCCTCCCAATCCTGCGATACAAGTCGTCTGGTCTCCGCAAGCGGGGAGTCTGGGAGAAGACGTGGGAACTCCAGCGGAAGGAGGATGAAGTAAAGGCGGAAGGTGGAAGGATGAAGGATGAAAAAGGGGACATTCATCCTTCATCCTTCATCCCTCAGCCTTTCAGCATTCCTGTTCCTCCCAAGTACACGTCTGCGGACTTCCAGTCGTCCGACTACTGGCGATTGCGGGGCAAGCTGGATGTTCCCAAAGAACGCTGGATCAGCCTCCCGCACTGCGAGACCGACAATGATTCGTCACTGGTCGTTGGCTGGGCGGGCTGGAACCATCTGCAACAAGCCACGGCCATCGTCGCCTACTACGATGCCCGCAAGCGGGAAGGCTGGGACGCCAAGCGTCTGACGCCGCTGCTGGCCGGTTTGGATCAACTGCTGCCGTGGATTCACCAGTGGCATCCCGAGGTCGATCCGGAGTTCGGCGAGACCGCTGGCCAGTCGTTCCAAACCATGCTGGAGGCCGACGCCCACGAACTCGGCCTGACACTCGAAGATATCCGTGCCTGGGAGCCGCCAGCGAAGAAGAGGGCGGGAAGGAAGAAGAAAGGATGAAGGGTGAAAGATGAAGGATGAAGGCGAGTTCTCGTTTTTCAGTTGTGCAAGGAGATTCAAATGATTGCTGTTAGCGTCGAGCAGGCGCAGGAGAGGCTGGTGGAGATCATCGACACGCTCAAGCCGGGCGAGGAGGTGGAGATCAGGAGGGGCAATCAGGCGGTTGCCAAACTGGTGGGCCAGAAGCGGCAGCGCCAGTTCGGACTTGGAAAAGGCAGGTTGAAGATCGTGCGGGAGGATGACGCCTACCTCGAAGACTTCAGGGAGTACATGCCGTGAAGCTGCTGCTCGACACCCATGCGTTCCTCTGGATGTCGTTGGACTCCCCGCAACTCAGCCAGCGGGGACGTGAGCTGATCGCCGACACGGACAACGAATTGGCGCTCAGTCCGGCAAGCTACTGGGAGATCGCCATCAAGATCAGGCTGGGCAACTACGAACTGGATGAACCGCTCGACGAGTTCGTGAATCGTGAGATCGAGCGGAATGCGCTGACTGTCGTTCCCATTGCGCCAGAACATGCCGCCGTGCTGACTCGCCTGCCGTTCCACCATCGTGATCCGTTTGATCGGATGCTGATCGCACAAGCACTGGTGGAGCAAGTGTCGGTCTTGAGCAAAGATGTCGTTTTCGACCACTACGGCGTGCCGAGGTTCTGGTAGGAGGGTTTGAGCGATGGGCTGATCGAGTGCCTATAAAGTCGCCTGGATTTGGTAGTTTCTTTCGTGTCTTTTGTGTTTTTCGTGGTTAAAGTCTCATGCACAAACTGATCTCAGAAATCATCGAGTTGCCTGACCGGGTTCGCAAGGGCGATTTCGTCTTGAATCTGTCCAAGGGCGTTACCGAACCGGAAAAAACGCTCGAACACTACGTGGTGACGCCGCAATTGGCGGCCTGCTTCGACGAGGCGCTGAGCTTCATCCGCTCGGCCATCGAATCGCTCAGCAGCAAAGCGTGCTATCTGCACGGCAGCTTCGGGGTGGGCAAGTCGCACTTCATGGCCGTGCTGGACCTGCTGCTGGCCGCCAATCTGCTCGCTCGTGCGATTACCGAACTGGCCTTCATTTGCGAGAAGCATCGCTGGATGGAGACGAAGCGGTTCTTGCTGGTGCCGTACCACATGATCGGAGCCCGCAGCATGGAATCGGCCATCCTGGGCGGCTACGTGGATCACGTCCAACGATTGCATCCCGACGCTCCTCTGCCCGGCGTCTATCTGGCCGACGAGATTTTCGCTAACGCCCAGCAGCTTCGAGAACGGCTGGGCGACGAGAAGTTCTTCGAGGATCTCAACAGGAAGAAGGATGAAGGCGGAAGGATGAAGGATGAAGAAGATCCTTCCCTTCAGCTTTCATCCTCCAGCCCTTCGTCTTCCAAAAAGTGGGGAAAACTGGAGGGTTGGAATGCGGCTCGCTTCGAGGCCGCTATTGCCGCTCCGCCCAAGAGTCAGGAACGGAGCCAGTTGGTCGGCAAGTTGGTCGAGAACATCTTTCCGGCGTTCCGGGGGATCGCTCAGGGCAAGGACGAAGCCTACGTCGATCTGGACGAAGGCTTGGCCATCATCAGCCAACACGCCCAGTCGTTGGGCTACGATGCCTTGATCCTGTTTCTGGACGAACTGATCTTGTGGCTGGCGACTCATTCGGCGGACCTGAATTTCGTGCAGACCGAAGGCAACAAGCTGGCCAAGCTGGTCGAGTCTCAGAAGGCCGACCGGCCAGTGCCGATCATCAGTTTTGTCGCCCGTCAGCGGGATCTCCGTGACTTGATCGGCGAGAATGTGACCGGTGTGGACAGCCTGAATTTCTCGGACGTGCTGTCTCACTGGGAAGGCCGTTTCCACACGATCACGCTCGAAGACCGCAACCTGCCGATGATCGCCCAGAAGCGGGTCTTGAAGCCCAAAGACGATGCGTGCCGGGCCGAGTTGGAACAGGCGTTCGAGGAAACGGCGAAGGTCCGCCAGGAAATCATGGAAGTTCTGCTGACCCGTGAGCATGACCGGGCGATGTTCAAGCAGGTTTACCCGTTCAGCCCGGCGTTGATCGAAGCGCTGGTCGCCGTATCGAGTGCGTTGCAACGGGAACGGACGGCCCTGAAGATCATGCTGCAATTGCTGGTCAACCGTCGTGACACCTTGCGGCTGGGCGATGTGATTCCGCTGGGTGACCTGTGGGATGTGGTGGCGCACGGAGACGAGGCGTTCACGGATGTGATGCGGGTCCGGTTCGATAACGCCAAGAAGTTGTATCAGAACAAACTCCGGCCCATGCTGGAGGAGCACAACCAGATCGATCTGGAGGTGGATCAACAACGGGCCAAGACCGATGAAGCAATCGCCGTTCGCTTAGCCTGCTTCGAAAATGACGACCGCTTGATCAAGAGCCTGCTGCTGTCGTCGTTGGTGCAGGGCGTGGACACGCTCAAGAACATGACCTGCACCCGACTGGCGGCGCTGAATCATGGTACAATCCGCTCCCGGATTCCGGGTCGGGAACATCAGGTCGTGGCCCAGAAACTCCGTACCTGGTCGGGCATCTGTGGCGAAATCCGTGTGGATGGTGATCCGGCGAACCCCACGGTCTCGATGGAGTTGGAAGGGGTCGATACGGAAAGCCTGATCCAAGCGGCCCGAGTCTTCGACAACCCCGGCAATCGCCAGTCACGCATCCGGGGGATGCTGTTCCAGTCGCTTGGCATCCCCGATCAGGACGAGTTGTTCATGACCCACAATTTCTTGTGGCGAGGAAGCCGAAGGTCTTGCGATGTGGTGTTCGCCAACGTCCGGGCATTGCCGGACGAGTCCCTGCGATCTCAGGATGGATGGAAGCTGGTTCTGGACTTTCCCTTTGATTCCGAGGGCCATACACCAATCGAGGATCTGGACCGGTTGGATAAGTTTCGAGAACGGAACGATGCTCACCGTACCATCATTTGGTTGCCGTCGTTTTTCTCGTCTCGTACCCAAGGGGAACTCGGCAAGCTGGTCACCATCGATCATCTGCTGCGGGGCAGCAATCTCGACCAGTACGCCAAACACATGTCGCTTCAAGATCGGGAGACGGCCAGGCTGTTGTTGCGCAACCAACAGAGCGCCCTTCAGACCCGGATGATGCAGATCGTCGAGGCGGCGTATGCCATCCGCTCTGAGCCGACGCCGGGTTGTCTGGACACAGCCTATGAGATGTCCGAATCGCACTTCCAGTCGTTGTATCCGTCGCTGGTTTTGCAGCGTCCCGTGGGAGCCACATTGGCCGATGCTTTGGAACATCTGCTAGATCAGGCGTTCTCGCACCAATACCCGAAGCACCCGAAATTCGGACAAGAGATCAAAGTCGGCAAGGACTTAAAACAAGTGCTTGAGATCTGTCTGCAAGCAGTACAGGCCCCCGATGACCGGGTTTTTGTGGAAGACAAGACGCTGCGGGCCAAACTGCGAAATATCTGCAATCCGCTGGAACTGGGCCGCATGTCGGATGAAACGCATTATGTGTTGAAGAACGACGATTTCTGGAAGACTCACTTCAGCCGGCAATTGTTCCGTACCAGCCAAGAGCAACTTACGGTTGCCGATCTGCGCCAATGGATGGAAGACTGGGGGATGCCTCGGGAGATCGAGAATCTGCTGATTTTGGTTTACGCCGAAGAGACGAACCGGTCGTTCGTTTCCCAGATACGAGGTGGCAATTATGCTGCTTCGCTGGATGACATGCCGAACGACTTGGAGCTTGTCCAACAGCAACTTCCTGATTCTCGGGAGTGGCAGACGGCGGTCCAACGGGTATCGGAGGTCTTCGGCCATGCGATTTCTCGACTGCTGAACGCTTCCAACCTGATGATGTTGGGAGCCAAGGTCAAAGAGACCATCGGCAATTTGAAAAACCAGAGCGACTCGTTGCCAAATCACCTACAACTGGTCCTTCGCAATCTCGGTGTCCCGGACACGGACATCGACCGTGCTGACCGGGTACGAACCGCCAGGGCCGTCCGCAAGCTGCTGGCGGACTGCGAGAGCCAAGAGCCCACGGCTCTAGTGGCTGCGATTGCGTCGGCCACGATGGAGACTTCGGAGACGGCGATGGGCCGCAGCCTGAAATCGGCGGGTTCGATTTTGACGTGCCTGGGGAATACGAAATGGGAATTGTTCCAGGCAGTATCCCAGCTTGGCGACCAACGAAGAACGCAGGCTGATCTGCTGCTCGAAGATGTACGAACCGCCGTGTCTAGTGACGAACTGGCCTTGCCAGGCGGGCTGGCTTCGAAGTTGTCCGATGCGGAGACCCGAGCGATCAAGCTGTTGACGCCGCCAAAGCCGATCCCACCGAGGCCCGATGAGCCGCCGTCGCCACCTGCACCACCATCACCATCACCACCACCGAGGAAGGGCTGGAAACAGGTGGGCACCGGCAGCCGGGCTCGGCTGGACCACAATCAATCGGTCGCTGAAGCCAAGAGTCTGGTCCAGAAGTTGGAAGAGAATCCGAAACTCAGGCTCACCATCCAATGGACCCTGGAGGAGGAGGGATAGCAACCACGAAGAACACGAAAGAGACATCGCATTTTTTTCGTGTATTTCGTGGTTCTGAAAAACCCATGAATACCTTGAGTCAAAACCAACTAAGGTCACTGGTCGAGGACCGGTGGCAACGTGACCTTGCCGCATTGGCCTTTGGGCTGCATGTCGCTCCGTCATGGCACGCCCCCGGCGAAGTCGAGTTCGAATTTGGCAAGGCGAGGGTCGTCCGGGCCGATACGGTTCTCCAAATCCGGGAAGCCCTGTTGTCTGCCGAAAAAGACAACGACCGTATCATCGTGCTGACGAGACTTCAGCAGCATGATCTCGGGCACGATGTTGTGGGCCGCCTGGCACGCAGCAAACTGTTTGCGGTGAATCACTGGGCCAGCTTGTGCTCCCTGTTCAAAGCCAAGGAACTTGACCGTTCGATCTGTGAACCAGCCATCGCTCAGGCATTGATGGAGTATAAGCCACCGGACGGCTATCCGCCTGTTTCCGCCGGTCTGTTGGACGCCGGTACGGTCTGGCGAGCGATCTGCCGCCATGTCTTCGATATGGGCGAACGGGAACCGGATCTGGTTTCCCTGTTGCTCTGGGCCGCATCCGAGAACGGGACGAAGCGTTACCAGCAGGTCAGCAACGACATTCGCACCAGTCTCCGTCGCCGCTTGATCCTCAACCTCGGAGAGGCAGCCGACTCGATCCTGCAATTCATCGAACATGGTGCCGGGCCGGATGCGCTGGCCTTGGCGGTTGTCTGTCAGGTGGTCTTCGGCTCCGGAGATGATTCCATCCTGGATGCTGCCGCTGCCCGGATGGAACAGTACCATGAGAACCGGCCTATCACCAAATCCGTGGGCCGGACTCTCGGCAAGGTCGCCGTGGATGCAATCGCCGATCTCGACCGGCATGACGACCCTCGTGTCGCCCAGCAGCATTTGCAGCGGGCCGACGAACTGATGAAGCAGTTCGTGTGCGACCAGCACGCCTATCGCAACACGCTCTCCCGCCTGTCCTTCGAGCAACGGCTTGGACGGCTTGGACATGCCATTCGGGCGGCGGTCGAGAGGATTTCCGACGAAACCATCGCCGACTGTGAACTTCGTTTGGGCGACATCGCTGAACATCGTTTTGCCAAGCTGGGTCGCAACAAGGATCAAGTGTCGAAGGCGGAGATGGCCGTGCGATTGGTCCGTTGGCTAGAGCAGGTCTCCGACGTGCCGCCGTCCTTTGCAGAACAGGCGAACCATTACATCCGTGAGATCTCGTTCGTGGATTTCGCACGGGAGCCGCTCTGCCGGGGCGAGGAATCCCCCGACCTGTCCTCGGCCTACCTGCTTCTCGACCAGACCATCCTCCAGCGGCGAGAGGAGGTGAACCGCACGTTCGCCAAGTCCTTGGCCAATTGGTCGGCTGTCGGCTCGAAGGAATCCGGTGTTCTTGGCGTTGAAGATGTGCTGAGCAAGGTGGTCGGAAGGGTGGTCGAGCAGGGCAACCGAGTCTTGGTGGTCGTGCTGGATGGTATGAGTTGGGCTGTCTGCCACGAACTGCTGGAGGACGTCCGGCAGGATCATTGGTTCGAATCGACGTTGGACGAATCCGGTACACCTCCTGCACCAGTGATCGCAGCGATTCCCAGCGAGACCAACTTTTCCCGTGCCAGTCTGCTGTCGGGAACGTCCACCAAAGGCGACCAGAACGTCGAAAAGAAGAACTTCGAGGCAAACAATGCTCTGGCCAAGGTTTGCGACAGACGCTATCCGCCTAGGCTCTTCCACAAGCACGAGATTACCGACGGCAACCGGGGAGCGATCTCGGATGAGCTTTCCAAGAAACTGCTATCGGCACAATACAAGGTCGTTGGCGTCGTCATCAACGCCATCGACGACCGCTTGAGTAATGCCCAACAGGTCATCGACAATTGGTCGATCAGCCGGATCAGTCCGCTGCGGGCCTTGCTGCGATTGGCCCGAGATTCAGGGCGAGTGGTTATCTTTGCGAGCGATCACGGGCACGTTTGGCATCGCCCGGACGGTCAGCACCGAGCCCACGAGGAAGCCAGTCGGTGGCGCAGCAACGACGGCAGTATTGTTGAAGATGAGATCGTTCTCTCGGGTGGTCGAGTGCTGGTCGGCGACCAATCCGTCATCGTGCCGTGGTCCGAGCGGGTCTATTACAAAAGCCAGCAGAACGGTTACCACGGCGGTGCAACTCCCCAGGAGATGGTGTGTCCACTGATCATGCTGATCGACAAGACCAGTGCTTACTCGGGGCTTTACCGCTGTTCGTATCCCAAACCCGATTGGTGGTCTGCGGCACCTGTGGCCTCGTTGGAAATCGAAGAGCCGAAACCTACGATCACCGTGCCGCAAAAGATTGGACCACCGACGCTGTTTGACATGACGGAATTCAAGGCGGAAGGCGGAAGGCGGAAGGCGGAAGAGGGAAAGCAGAAGGATGAATCAGGCTCTTCCACTCATCCCTCATCCCTCGTCCCTCATCCTTCCAGCGACTGGATCACGGCATTGCTGAAATCCCCCGTTTACGAGCACCAGAAGGCGATGATTCGTCGGCATCCCGTCGAAGACAGCGTGATGCGGGCGTGTCTGTCGGCCTTGGATGCCAGTGGTGGAATCATGACGCCCGCAGGTTTTGCCAAAGCTGCTGACGTGGCAATGGCCCGACTCGACGGCCTAGTGGTGAAGATGCAACGCGTTCTGAATGTCGATGGGTACGAGATCCTCACCATGGACTGGAACAAGAATCGTGTAGAACTGAACGTGGCTAAACTAAAACGCCAGTTTGACCTGGATTGAACGCATCATGGAAATCAGCGCTGAACGACGGCGAGAGATCATCGGTGCCTTGCGGAAGGGCACGGTGCCGCAACGTGGACTCGATTTCCTGGCTGTTGGTCTCCAGCGTTTTGAGACCGTAATTGACGAAGAACTGGCGGACGTGGCTCAGGGGAGTGCCGTCTTCAAGGCGGTGCGAGGGCAGTACGGCGATGGCAAGACCTTCTTCGCTCGCTGGGTACAGGAGTCGGCAAAGAAGGTGGGCTTTGCAACCGCCGAGGTCCAGATTTCCGAGACCGAGACACCGCTCCACCGACTTGAAACCGTCTATCGACGAGCGATGGAACAGCTTTCGACTCCTGATTGCTTCCTCGGTGCTTTCCGTTCGGTCATCGATGGCTGGTTCTACGGGCTGGAAGAAGACGTTCTGGCCGAAGGGAACATCAACCCGCAAGATCAGCGAACACTTGCCCAGCGGGCTGATGAACTCCTGGAACAGCGACTTGCCGAAATCACTCGGGCGACACCCCAATTTGCTTCGGCGTTACGAGCCTATCGTTCGTCACAGCGGGCAGGAGACCATCCCATTGCGGAGGGCTTGGCCGGTTGGCTGGCCGGACAGCCACATGTCGCCGCTTCAATTAAGCGGGAAGCGGGGGTCAAGGGCGATGTGGATCACTTTGCGGCTCTCAGCTTCCTTCGCGGTCTGCTGCTGATCTTGAAGGACTCCGGATATTCGGGGCTGGTCCTGGTTTTGGACGAGATCGAGACACTCCAGCGAGTCCGGTCAGATGTTCGGGAGAAGGGTCTCAATGCGCTCCGCCAGTTGATTGACGATATCGACAGTGGCCGCTTCCCCGGCCTGTATTTGGTCATCACCGGCACGCCCGCATTCTACGACGGCCCCCAAGGCATTCAGCGTCTCGAACCGCTGGCTCAACGGTTGCATGTGGACTTTCAGACGGATGCTCGGTTCGACAACCCCCGAGCGGTACAATTGCGTCTGACAGCTTTTGACCACGACAGGCTTGTCGAGGTTGGCACAAAGGTCCGTGAACTGTTCGCCGCAGATTGTGATGCCCCGGAGCGAGTCCGGCGGCTGGCCAATGCCGAGTACCTTGACACGCTCGCTCGGGCCTTGGCAGGGAAGTTGGGCGGAAAGGTAGGGATCGCCCCCCGGCTGTTCCTGAAAAAGTTGGTGTC
>SKKK01000005.1 GCA_007121535.1 Planctomycetaceae bacterium
CCGGAACCCGAACCGGAACCCGAACCGGAACCCGAACCGGAACCCGAACCGGAGCCCGAACCGGAACCCGAACCGGCAGAAGAGCCCGAGATGGATCTGGATGATCTGTTCGGACCACCGAATGATGAAGAGGCTCCCGAGGAAGAGCCCGCGATGGATCTGGACGATCTGTTTGGACCGCCGAATGACGAAGAGGCACCCGAGGAAGAGCCTGCGATGGACCTGGATGACCTGTTTGGTCCTCCGAACGACGAGGACCCGGCGGAAGAACCCGCGATGGATCTGGATGATCTGTTCGGACCTCCGAACGACGAACCGGCTGCGGACGAAGAGCCCGCGATGGACCTGGATGATCTGTTTGGACCGCCAGCCGATGAGGAGGCTTCCGACGACGATCCGTTCGGAGCGTTGCCGCCGGCCGAATTGCCGATGCGAACTTGGGTGGACAACACGGGGAATTTCGAGGTCGAGGCTCGATTGATCGTCACCATGAACGATCGAGTTCGTCTGCTGAAGCACAACGGGCGAACCACGACCGTCGCGATGGTTCGTTTGAGCCAGCAGGACCAGCAGTATGTCCAGCAGGTGATCTCGCAAGTCGGTTACGGAGAACTCGGCCAGTTCGCGGCCCGCTGATTTTGAAGCCATTTGCATCCTGCTCGATTTCAAGGGCGATTCGCCGTGGCGTTTCGCCCTTTTTTCGTTCCTCCCAGGACAAGCCCTTCGCAAGAAGGGTTGCATAGACTATCTTACGGGCAAAGTCTATATTTGAGCGTTGGTCGCTAGTTTGTTCCTAGCTACGGGCGATGGGCGCGGATCACGTACAGTCGAGGAATTTATTGTGGCACTGCTTATACTCCGATGCGTTTTTCTTATGGTTGCTGCCGGTCTTGGCACCTTTTTTGCCACCGGCAAGCAGTTTCCTGCCGAGTATCCTTGGATCGATTTCGTTACCGTTCTGGTGATCGCCGCGATTGTGGTGACCATCGACATCTTTGTCCCCCGAAAACGTTTGGATCAGATTTCCGCGGTTTACTTCGGTATTCTGGTCGGGTTGGTCTTGACCTGGGCCATCGGTTTGGCCCTGACCCCCATGCTGCACGACAGTCCCTACCGCGAGAGGATCCACTTGGTCCTGGGATTGATCGTCTGTTATTCCTGCATCAGTCTATTGATGCAGACGAAAGACGATTTCCGCTTCATCATCCCCTACGTCGAGTTCGCCAAAGAGGTCAAGGGCTTGAAGCCCTATATTCTGGACACCAGTGTGGTGATCGACGGCAGGATCGCCGATTTGGTCGAAACCAGCATTCTGGACAACCCTTTGATCATGCCTCGATTCGTGCTCGTAGAATTGCAAGCAATCGCTGACAGCAGCGACAAGATGCGTCGCTCACGCGGAAGACGGGGCCTGGATATTCTGCAGCGTTTGAGGAACAGCCAGAATGTCGAGCTGAAAATGTATGACGGCGACCATCCCGACATGGCGGATCAACCGGTGGACATGAAGCTAGTCTTACTGGCCAAGGCGCTCGAAGGCAAAGTGGTTACGGGAGACTACAACCTGAATAAAGTCGCCCGGTTGCACAACGTGTCGGTCGTAAATCTGAATGACGTGGCCAATTCGCTGAAGCCCGTGTTTTTGCCTGGTGAAAAGGTGGACGTCAAAGTTGTCCGGCCTGGCGAAGAGCCCGGGCAGGGCGTCGGATACCTGGACGATGGTACCATGATCGTCATCGAAGCGGGGCGGGACCACGTGGGACAGATGGTCCAACTGACCGTAACCAGCGTGCTGCAGACCAGTGCCGGTCGAATGATCTTCGGTCGATTCGAGCAGCGCTCAAGGACTAGCTGAGCCATCGCCAGTGGACTGCCGAAGATATCGAGTCGAACCTTTGCGCGACGGTGTGCTCCGTTTACAATGCTCCGCTTGATGTCGCTGATTGCACTTTTTCTCACTAATTTACTCTCACGGGAAATCCAACCTTGTTGCGAACTCACACGTGCGGCGAGTTACGTTCCGAACATATCGACTCGGAAACCACTCTGTGTGGCTGGGTCGACAGTGCCCGAGATCATGGCGGGGCCGTTTTCCTGGACTTGCGAGATCGTTACGGCAAGACGCAGGTGGTCGCCAGTCCCGAAGGTGGCCTTGAATTGGTCGAGCAGGCCAGTCGATTGCGAGCCGAAGATGTCGTGAGGGTCACCGGACGCGTTGCCGCGCGTCCGGAGGGTACAGCGAACCCCAAGCTGGCAACGGGCGAAATCGAGGTGCGAATATCCAGCTTGGAGATCCTGAACAGGAGCAAGACGCCGCCTTTTTCGCCGGGAACCACCGATCTACCCGGCGAGGACCTCCGGCTGCGTCACCGCTACCTCGATCTTCGACGGCCTCAGTTGCAAAAGACGATGATCTTGCGCGGCCAGATCATCAAGACGATGCGAGACTATTTTGCCGAGCACCAGTTCATCGATGTCGAGACGCCCGTCTTGGGGCGCAGTACCCCCGAGGGGGCTCGTGATTACCTTGTACCCAGCCGCGTCTCTCCCGGTCGCTTCTATGCTTTACCACAATCTCCGCAGTTATATAAGCAGATTCTGATGGTCGCAGGTTTCGACCGCTACGTCCAAATCGCTCGGTGCTTCCGAGACGAGGATTTGAGGGCAGATCGGCAACCAGAATTCACTCAATTGGATCTGGAGATGTCCTTCGTGGATGCGGATGACGTGATGGGCATGATCGACGGCTTGATGGCGCGTCTGGCGCGGGATCTGCTCGGCCAGGAACTCAGCCTGCCTTTGCCACGGATGACGTACCAGGAAGCGATGGAACGTTTCGGACACGATGCGCCCGATTTGCGCTTCGGGATGGAATTGGTCGATTGCTCGGAACTGGCCGCCCAATGTGAATTTCGTGTGTTTCGCGAGGCTGTCGAGTCCGGTGGTCGCGTCCGCGGGTTGAACGCCAAGTCTGCGGCGGCGGAGTTTTCCAGGAAGCGAATCGATGAGCTGACAGACGTTGTCAAGCAGGATTTCGGCGCGAAAGGTCTCGCGTGGTTCCGTGTGGAAGCCGATGGCAAGCTGTGGTCGCCGATCGCCAAGAACTTCGACGAGGCTTGGTTGGCAAGGCTGGCCGAACGGATGCAGGCCCGGGCTGGTGACCTGCTGCTTTTCGTCGCCGACGCTTGGTCGATTACGTGCAAGGCGCTTTACGGCCTACGCAAACGACTGGGAAGCGACTTGAAATTGTACTCGCCCGGCACCATGCACTTTTCGTGGGTGGTCCAATTTCCCATGTTTGATTGGGATGCAGACCAGCAACGGTGGGTTGCCATGCACCATCCGTTCACGGCACCCTGCAACGAAGACGTGGATTTGTTGGAAACGGATCCATCTCGGGCTCGGGCCAAAGCGTACGATTTGGTGATCAACGGATCAGAAGCCGGCGGAGGCACCATCCGAATCCACGACAATGTGCAGCAGCAACGCGTCTTCGATTTGTTGGGAATCGATGCCGAAACGGCTCGTGACCGCTTCGGCTTCCTCTTGGAGTCGTTGCAATACGGCGCCCCGCCACACGGAGGGATCGCCTTGGGTATCGACCGGATCGTGATGCTGTTCGCGGGATTGGACAGCATCCGCGATTGCATCGCGTTCCCCAAGACGCAACGAGCCACCGACCTGATGACCGAGGCGCCTGGCGAAGTGGACCGCCGTCAATTGGAAGAGCTTGGATTACGAGTCCTGCCCATCACAGACAAACGGTGAGCAGGCTTCAGAGTGCCGGATAAGCACGATCTGGCGACCGAACCACCCAACCGACCCGCTGTGGCCGGTCTCTGACCGAGCCATTTTGGCGAACGATGTTCTTGACTATCGCCAAGCGCCGTAGATTACTCCCTCTGAGTTGTCCCGGGATCATGCGGTTCCGAACGACGCCCCACCGAACGTAACACTTCAATCCCAATCGTCATCTTCTTCGTCTTCATCTTCATCATCCCAGTCGTCCTCGTCATCCCAATCTTCTTCGTCATCCTCGTCGTCGACTTCTTCCCACTGGTTCTCGTCGTCAAAGTCGTCGTCGTCGTCCTCGTCCTCCAGCTCCTCGTCGTCTACGAAGTCCTCGTCGACTTCCTCATCCACATCGTCATCAAGTGCATCATCGTCCTCGTCGTCCTCGTCGTCGAAATCGTCATCATCTTCGTAGAACTCGTCATAGTCATCGTCTTCCTCGTCCAGAGCGCTCACCGGACTCACGATAGGCTCCGTTTCCCAAGTGGCGACCAGCATTTCTTCTCGATCCAAGCCAGATCCAGTTCCCATTAGCATCTCTGCTTCCTCCCCTTTTTGAGTGGTTTTCATTTCTCCGGCCTTGGACGAACGAGGACGACTCGCCCCGATCTCTTGCCGTGAATCAACGACTTCGTTCTCAGTCCTCATGAACTCGATGCGAGGCAAACTTTCGACATTATCCAGTCCAAACATTAGCAGAAACTGTTTCGTCGTGGTGTAAAGGTAGGGTCGCCCCAGTTCTTCGCTTCGACCACCGATGCGAACCAAGTCGCGGTCCATCAATTGTCGAAGGATTTCGCCGCATGCAACTCCCCGAATGGCTTCAATTTCAGCCCGCAAAACGGGTTGACGATACGCGACCACCGCCAACGTTTCCAACGCTGGAGCCGAAAGTCGCGTTTCATGAGGCACGTGTTGCAGGCGTCGAACCCAAGTGGCGAACTGGCCGCGAGTCAACAGTTGGTACCCGCCCGCCACCCGTTCTGCTCGAAAACTTCGTCCCCTGGCATCGTATATTTCATTCAAACGTCGAATCAAGGTGCGAGCTTCCGTAGCATCGGCTAAATTAGCATATTGACTTAACTTACGTGTCGTCAACGGTTCTTTGGACAAAAACAAAACCGCTTCCAAACGCTGCAGGCGATGGTCCCTGGTGGCACCGTCCGCGGCAATGGTGGCGGTGGACTTTGCCGTAGGTGCGATCAAGCGTTGACGTTGATTTCGCCGGTGGGTAGACGCCTGACGCTGGATGGCGAATCGCAAGGGCCAGCCGTACGGGCCGCGGCCGCGGTTTGTCGTAGCAAGAATTGTCTGGAAGCCTGAGGCGATCATGGCGGAACCGGTCACTTTTCCCTGAAAGAACGAGGGCGATTGAGAGCTACCATAACACAATCAGAATCGGTCGAAAACGCCCGATCTACGGATCGCTACAGAAAAATGGTTGGGGACTGGCGCCTTCAATTTTTTCTTGTCACGGCCCATGTGCTCGGTCCCGCGTACTCGTTTTGCGTAGAACTTCCCGGCACGAACGTCGATCCGTATTGGAGTGCGGCGGCTTGACGCCGCTTTCGTTTTGCGTCAACTTTGCTTTTTGTACCATACGGTTGAAGGAGCGATGGATTTCGAACCCAAGACACTGTCATGAGCACCGCTGGAGATGCTTCCAAAGATCGATTCGCAGCTCGCACGTCGTCGCGTCGCGGTTGGCGGTGGGGGATCGTGCTGCTGGCGGCTGCCGGGTTGAGTATCACCGGATATTTCTCGATACAGGTTTTCGGTCGCGTGTCGGGCGAAGAGTTTTCACCCCATACGTTCCAACGGCGCTTCTTCTTCTACTACGAAGTGCCGTCGCTGCAATTTCAGATCACGCCCATCTATCGAAGTGAACGCACCAATCTTCTGGAGGAGCAGTTGGTTAGTGAAGGCCTGGTCGGTTCGGACGATTCGTCCGAACCGCGGTGGGATTTGGTCTGGGCTCAACAGGGTGCTCGCTCACTGGACTTCGGTGATGCCAACATTTTGTGTGCTTATCTCGACACGCGTGACGCGAACGATCACCTGCGCTGGCGGGATTGGACCGATAAGAATCCCGAACTGGCAAAGGTCCTTTGGGCAACGGTCGATCGATTGGCAAAGGATCAACTGTATCTCATGGTGCCCGATGTATTTGCATTGGCCGATGGCGTCACCGACGCCGCCGAGCTGGAACGAGCGATCGCTGACACGTTGGGCAATCGTTACGAACTGTTGGCTCGAACACAAATCGAACTGGGAAACCAACGGTCAGCGATCCAGTTGGCCAAGCAAGGACTGTTTTTTGCCAAGGACCACCGCTCCTTGCGCGAGCTGGCTGAATCCAACTTGGATCAAGCTTCTGACCAAGATTAGGACCGGCTAAGAATGGGTATCGGATTCGTTCCAAGCGCCACGTCCCCAACGCAGGAACTCAGCCCGATACTGTGCTGGTCGGCGCTAAATTCGTCGACGATCCAGCCCGCGCGCCGGACCGAAGATCTCCGATATCGCGGGAGACCTTCGGTCGGCGGTTTCGGCCGGGTCGGAGCCCCGCGCCCAGCACGACGAACACGACGGATGCCAACGACGAAGCCTGGACGACGCACGGAATCAAATGTCGTAGTACAAGCAGAATTCGTACGGATGCGGTCGCAGACGCATCGCGTCCACTTCTCGTTCCATCTTGTACTTGATCCACGTTTCGATCACGTCCGACGTGAATACGTCGCCGCGCAGCAGGAACTCGTGGTCGCTCGCCAAGGCCAGTAAGGCTTCATCCAGCGAACCCGGCGCCTTGGGAACCGCAGCGAGTTCTTCGGGTGGCAGGTCGTAGATGTCCTTGTCCAACGGTTCGCCGGGATTGATCTTGTTCTGGATACCGTCGATCACGGCCATCAGCAGCGCGGAAAAAGCCAGATAGGGGTTGCAACTGGGATCCGGACAGCGGAATTCGATCCGTTTCGACTTGGGACTGGCGCTGTACATCGGAATACGGCAGGCCGCCGAACGATTCCGCTGCGAATAGGCCAAATTCACTGGCGCCTCGTAACCCGGAACCAAACGCTTGTAGCTGTTGGTCGTCGGGTTGGTGAAAGCCAGCAAGGCGGGCGCATGCTTCAAAATGCCCCCGATCGCGTACATCGCCGCTTCGCTCAACCCCGCATAGCCGCTGCCCGCAAAGATAGGCTCGTTGCCTTTCCACAACGAGATATGCGTGTGCATGCCGCTACCATTGTCCGCGAAGATCGGCTTGGGCATGAACGTCACCGTTTTGTTGTACTTCTTGGCGACGTTCTTGATGATGTACTTGAACATCAGCAGTTGGTCCGCCATGTGGACCAATTCTTGGAAGCGAAGATCGATCTCCGACTGACCGGCCGTCGCCACTTCGTGGTGCTGGGCTTCCACATCCAGACCGCAATCGATCATCGTCTGCATCATCTCGTTGCGGATGTTCATCATCTGATCCGCCGGAGGCACCGGGAAATAGCCCTCCTTATGACGAAGCTTGTACCCTAGATTAGGGCCTTCGTCTCGACCACGATTCCATTCACCTTCGACACTATCGATGTAGTAGAATCCCTGATGGGATTTGTGGTCGAAGCGAATGTCGTCGAAGATGAAGAACTCGGCTTCCGGACCGATGAAGGCCGAGTCGGCGACGCCCGAACTTTTCAAGTAATTCACCGCCTTGCGAGCCACATTCCGCGGATCTCGCGAGTAGTCCTCTCGCGTGATCGGATCCTGAATGTTGCAGATCATCGCCAAAGTCGTCAGTTCGGTGAACGGATCGATCCAAGCCGTCTCGGGCTGAGGAACGACCAGCATGTCGCTCTCGTTGATCGCCTGCCATCCGCGGATGCTCGAACCGTCGAAGCCCAGTCCGTCTTCGAAAATGTCCTCGTCCAGCTTGCTGACCGGAATGGTGAAATGCTGCCACAAGCCCGGGAAGTCCATGAATCGGAGGTCTACCGCCTTGACATCCTTTTCCCGACACAAAGCCAATACTTCTCTCGGTGTCACTAATCTAATCTCCTTTACTTAGGGAACCTGAAACTACCAGAAGGATTCGAAAACGGAGCAGCCCGTCGGGATGCTCGCGATGATCGGTGTGCGGCATGCTCAGCAAGGTAATGTGTTCGCCCCCTGCTGTTGTGCTTATCTCGCACAGCAATGCAAGCTGCGGGCCAGAGTGTGATTGACGGAAAAAAATGTCCTAAGTATCTACCAGGAAAAGAGTTAAAAGAATACCAAGACATCCAGAACCTGTCTCCAGGCACGGAGAAATGCTTTCAGTCTAAGCAAGGATGCCTTTTTATTGGGCAGGAAACATAGTTCCTTCGGTGGCGAATTTTCACCGTAACGAGACTGTGGCTACCAGGGTGCTGAGCCACAACCTATTGTGCTGAAAGGAATGTTCGAGATCGCATGGTTCTTTCGATTTGCGGGAGGATACCTGCCGTATGGGCTCGATGGTTCTTGTTCACCCCGCCGATCGGCTATGGACGATGAAATGTCCCGGTCATCACATTGCAGAAACTGCCTATCATTGCGCGCTGGTGTCATGCGCGGGTTCACCAATTTCGACCGATGGTGCAGCGGTTCGGGCATCCCAGGGTCAAAGGAGATACAAAGATGACGCGACACACGTTTCGGATCGTCACCCGAGCCAGTGACGGCTCGCTGAGGATCCGCGATTTCGACTCCGAGGAGCCTTTGCTCAGGATGCACGTCAAAATCGGAATCGATGATTGCAGCACCGATCTTTCGTTGCGGGGCAAGCCGGTCTTTCGCGGACTGGTCGGGCCGATGCCCGACGGCAAAGGCGTGGCGCGTTACGAATCGCCCGACGTGTTTGAAATCCTTACACGCGAATGGACGAAGGCCCCGAACAAGCGACGCCGACGTCGCTCGACCACTACGGCCAAGGTGGCTCAAGAGGCGACTCGCACCACCGAGGAATGATCTTCTGAAAAGGCCTCGCTGCAGATGGCATTGAACGTTGCCGAACTGATCGTCCTGGGACTCCTGGCCGACTGGGTCTTTCGACGGTGCAGCGTTCCCGGATTCATCGGGATGCTGTTGGTCGGTGTACTGCTGGGTCCCAGCGTCCTGGGCTACCTGCATCCGGATCTGTTGGCCATCGGGCCGGACCTGCGAACCATTGCGTTGGTTGTCATTTTGTTGCGGGTCGGTTTCGAGTTGAGCCGCAAGGTGCTTCACCGGGTGGGCGGGCGAGTGCTGCTGTTGGCGTTTCTTCCGGCCACGTTCGAAATGATCGTGGTTACGCTGATGGGTTCGTGGCTGCTGGGGATGACTTGGCTGGAATCGGCCATGCTCGGATCGGTGATCGCTGCCGTATCTCCCGCAGTCGTTGTGCCGTTGATGATCCGCTTCGTCAAACAGCGCAAGGGGGCGGAAAAGGATATTCCATCGATGGTCATGGCGGCCGGATCGGTGGACGACATCTTCGTCATCGTCGTTCACAGCGCCCTGGTCGGCCTGTACATCGGGCATCAAGTCAACGTCGTCTGGCAAGCGCTGGCCGTCCCCGTGTCGCTGTGTCTGGGCGCCGTCGTGGGAATGCTGGTCGGCGTGGGACTCTACCGTTTGTTCGACCGCTTCAACCCGCGAGCGACGAAACGCGTGTTGATCGTATTGGCGACGTCGATTTTCCTGCTCCGTTTGCAGGATTTGCTCGAAGGGCATCTGCCGATGGCCGGCCTAGTGTCCGCGATGGCCTTGGGGTTCGTGATCTTGGAAAGACGCGAGCACATGGCTCACGAGATTTCTGCCAAATTGGCGAGGATTTGGGTGTTCGCCGAGATCCTGCTGTTCTCGATGGTCGGCGCTCAGGTGAACGTGCGCCTGGTCTGGCAAGCCGGTCTGGTCGGATTGGCGATCATCGCTACCGGGCTGATCGGCCGATCCTGTGGCGTGCTGCTATGCTTGATTCGCAGCCGTTTGAACCTGAAGGAACGATTGTTCGTCGTCTTTGCCTTTTGTCCCAAAGCGACCGTTCAGGCCGCGATTGGCGCGTCGCCATTGGTGGCGATGCGTGCTGCTGGCATGGAGACGGGTGCTGGGGAAACGATCCTGGCCATCGCCGTTTTGAGCATCCTGGTGACGGCTCCCCTGGGGGCATGGATTATCCGTTTCTGGGGTGATCGCGTGTTGGAAGTGGCCCCGGAAACCGACACCGACGCGCGTGAAGCAGCGCTGGAAAGCGATCCGGAAGATCAGAACTGATGGCCCTTTTGCGGTCCACGTTTGGTCAACGTCAAGATTTCCGGGCCATCCTGATTCATCATGATCGTGTGCTCGAATTGGGCGGACAACCGGCCATCTTTCGTGCGAACGGTCCAGCCGTCGGCTTCGTCCTGCACGCCGTCCCGCACTCCTACGTTGATCATCGGCTCGATGGTAAACGTTACGCCGGGGTAAAGTCGCTGGCGACGGCCCTCGGGGGTCGGAATATGCGAGATCGTGGGGTCCTGGTGGAACTTTCGCCCGACGCCATGGCCAACATAGTCCTTGACCACAGAGAATCCACGCTCGTGTGCAATGCGGACAACCGCCGTCCCGATATCGGAAGCTCGGCAGTTGGGTTTGAGCGCATCAATGGCCGCATGCAGGCAATCAAAGGCGCATTGCACCACTGCCCGAGCCTCGTCCGACACCTGGCCGATCAAGAACGTTTCCGATTGGTCCCCATGCCAGCCGTGGACGATCGTGGTCAAATCCACGTTGACGATATCGCCTTCGCGAAGGACGTAATCGCCGGGTATGCCATGGCAAATGACTTCATTGACACTGGTGCAACAACTTTTAGGGTACCCTTGATAGTTCAGACATGCGGGTATATGGCCATGATCCAAGGTATAATCGTGGACGATACGATCGATTCGGCCTGTTGATGTGCCGGGCTGGATCAACGGACGGATATAGTCCATCAATTGCGCATTGAAGCGACCGGCCTGGCGCATACCCTGCCGTTTCTCTTTTTCAGCTTCGCGTCGGCGCTTGTTCATCAACATGGTGTCAGGCATCCCTCGCTTGCTACTACCAAATAAGATAGCGTGAATTGGTGGAATGCGGAAGTGTAAAAGGTGAAGAGAATGTTGAATTCGATACAGGGCATGGCTTCGGGCACCGACTCACTTTGTCGTGCGACGCGGCTTGTAGATTTCCGTCGCGGTACCGTAGAACACCTCACCCGCGTTCATCAGCGTTTCACTCAGCGTCGGGTGCGGATGGATCGCTTCGGTCAAATCCCGCACCTCGCAGCCCATCTCGATCGCCAGCACCGCCTCGGCGATCATCTCGCCGGCGCCAGGACCTACCAATCCGCATCCCAGAACTCGTTGCGTGTCCGGATCGATCAGCAGCTTGGTCAATCCTTCGGTGCGTCCCAGCGCTTGAGCACGACCGCTGGCGGCCCATGGATACGTGGCGACCTCGTGCTTGCGGTTGCTGGCCTTGGCCATGTCTTCGGTCAGACCGGCCCAGGCGACTTCGGGGTCGGTGAAGACGACGGCCGGGATCGCCAGTTTGTCGAACTCGACCGCTTTGCCCAATACCACCTCGACCGCCACTTTGGCTTCGTGCGTGGCTTTGTGAGCCAGCATCGGTTCGCCCGCCACATCCCCGATCGCCAACACGTGCGGATCACGGGTCCGCTGCTGCCTGTCACATTGGACGAAACCGCGGTCATCGATCTCGACCTGCGTATTCTCCAAGCCGAAACCTTGGCTGTTCGGGCGACGACCGACCGAGACCAGAACTCGGTCATAACACTCGACCCCATACTTGGCCGGCCCTTCGTAAGCCACCTCGACCTCGTCGCCTCGCAAACCCAACGAACCCA
The DNA here is from genome assembly GCA_007121535.1 of Planctomycetaceae bacterium. GTDB lineage: Bacteria > Planctomycetota > Planctomycetia > Pirellulales > Pirellulaceae > SKKK01. The sequence continues at coordinate 11,675 of SKKK01000005.1, forward strand.
CTTTGGTATTCAAATAGATCCGATCGCCGAACAATCGGCTTAATCGCTTGTGCAGCGGACGCACCAAATCCCGGTCGGCGCCCGGCAACAGCCCGTCGGTCAATTCGACGACACTGACCTGCGAACCCAGCGCAGCATACACCGAACCCAGTTCCAGCCCGATATAGCCGCCGCCGATCACCAACAAGCGTTTCGGGACATCGGCCAGGTTCAACGCTCCGGTGGAATCCATGATCCGGTCCGAATCCATCGAGAACGCTGGCGGCATGGCGGGTAGCGAACCGGATGCCAATATCAGATGCTCGTATGTCAACTTGCGGTCGCGGGGAATCGAATCATCGTCGCCCTCCAATCGCAAGGTGGTCGAGTCTTCGAAGATGCCTCGCGCCCGGATCACGCGGACTTTGCGGCGTTTGGCCAACTGAGTCAACCCGCTGGTCAATGTGCTGATCACGTGGTCCTTGCGGGTCCGCACCCGGTCCACGTCGATCTGCGGAGCCTCGTACTTTACGCCCCACTCGCTCCGCAACTCGTCGACCTCCGAGATCACCCGCGCCACGTGCAACAAGGCCTTCGACGGGATACATCCCCGCAACAGGCATGTTCCCCCTAAGCGCGTCTCGGCCTCGACCAACGTGACCTCCAGGCCTTCGTCCGCCGCAAGAAAGGCAGCAGCGTAACCGCCAGGACCGCCACCAAGTACTACTAATTGGCTGTGCATGTAACCACTATCGGGACAGGAACTCGATGACCATATTCACGTCGACGGGCAAGCTGATGTCACTGGGCCCAGGTTGGCCCTGCACGGTCGCTCGCAATGTGTCCGAATCAAAACTAACCCAATCCAGTGGGTCTGTGCGACTCTCGTCGGCCAAGTATCGGTACAGGTTCAGCAGATTTTCGCGTGGTCGGACGGTGATCACATCGCCCGGACGCAAAAGGTAAGACGGCTTGGTGACCTTGCGGCCATTGACCTGGAAGTGCCCGTGGACGATCCCTTGGCGAGCCTGAGGCCGTGTTTTGGTGAACCCGGCGCGGCGGACTACATTGTCCAACCGGCGTTCGCAAAGCAACAGAAGCATCTCGCCCGTGTTGCCTTTCTTGTGTGCTACGTTGTCGAAGAACCGCCGCAATTGGCGTTCACCGATTCCGTAGTAATGCTTGATCCTCTTCTTCTGCATTAAAGCGAGCCCGTAGTTCGAGGGCCGCCGACCGCGTGTGTGCATTCCCGGAGGCGCTTCGCGACGCTCCGCAGCACGCGTGGCACCGGCGTTCTCGTAGATCATCACCCCCAGACGCCGGTTGACCCTCGCCTTTGGACCTGTGTAACGAGCCATTCAGTAACTTCTCCTTCTCAACCCATAAAACGGGAAGCATCGCGACGCATTCCCTGTCCAGACTACCAGCCCTAAATCATGGTTCAACATGCAGCTTGTGACAAGGGGAGTCCCCGGGATTTCACCAAAGCAGTCGGTCCCGGAGCTGGTCCGCATGCTCGAAAACAAGCAGCTTGTCCGCGGGAATTCCCCGAAGTGCCCTGGCGGCTCGCCCTTCATCCAGCGGATGAGAAGCCAGATTCCGGATAAAGATGGCGACCACCTGCTCGGGAAATCGTCGAGCCACATCACTGTAGATCTCCGGGTCTTTTTCGCCAGAATCTCCGATCAGCACAAATCGACGTAGCGGGAACAAGTTGACAATCGCTCGGATCACGGTGGATTTCCCGCGCCGCCGGATTCTCAACAGCCGGCGCAGCATATGATCGCGCAGCCGAAACGATCGCAGGTGGAAGGAACCGGGCGGAAACCCAGCCTGCAAGCAATGGTCATGAAGCGGTTGGAAAAGTTGCCATGGACTGGACGAAACGTAATGAAAATCGACACCGCGTTCCGCCCACGAGCGGTAGATTTCGGCCATACCGTCGATCGAGCGAAATTCGTTCAGGAACGTGTTGGCCAACAACGACTGACGGCACGTGACCTCGCTGTGCTTGATCGTATCGTCGATGTCCGAAATGACCGAAATCCCCTCGTTTTTCAGCAATTGGACTTGAGCATGACGATGACCATTGTGTTGATTTGGATCGACCGTTTCCAGGTCGACCCAGCCACTGTGCGGGCCATCGTGGACCGCATGCAACTCGTCGATGGCAATCCGAATGGCGCCGGAAAAATAGCCGCTTCGATTCGACGCCTTTCGCAAAATCTGCGATCGCGGACCCACTCGCACCGAGATCCGCTTGCCTTTTTCTGTCGCAGCGATGAAGCCCCGGATGCGTTGTTGAAAGATCTCGGTGTTCAAGTCCTCGGGGCTCGCCTGCATGACACGTCTTAGCAGACGCAACAGCAACCGTTTGCGGAAACCCACCTGGCCCGACTCGAAGACCGTCCCCTGAACGGCGATACGCCAAGCACGCCCGCCTTCGACCAGATGGCCAAAGGTTGGATACAAGACCACGGTCTCGCCGGGCGTCAGATTTGTGCCGTATTTGCCGGGTTTTGCCATCAAACCGCAGTTTCGAAGATGCGGGGTTCCGCCAGCATGGAACCGGCACGGCCCTTGCCAACCCGCTGTTAATTGAGTCCGATGTCGAAAAACACCTTTGCAGAATGAGACCATAGCGGACGTGTGTTTGTCAAGAGGCTCTGGAATCGCGCGCCAACGACGTTGCATCCCCTGCCACCTTGCCGAAATCCATCTATTGTGGTCTGATACTCACAATACGATCGGCGGTTTGTGATGAGTGAGCGGCGCGGCGCTAGCCGCCGGTGCCGTTAAGAACCGGCTCAGAACCGGCGGCTAGCGCCGTGCCGCTCACAATCCGCATTTTTCGCCTAGACAACGCGCTAGTAGATGCTGCAAGATGAACGTGATCCATCCTGAATCATGAGATGGCGAAAACCGCAAAACTCCGTGGGGAACCCATGAATGGTCCTGGCTACTTGATCGATTGGAACGCCGCCCTGGATGCGACCGGCGAAGATACGGAATTGTTGAAAGAGTTGGTCGCTGTGTTTTTGGAGGAGAGCCCGATCCTGATCGAGCAGATTCAAGAAGGCCTGGAAGCCTCGAACGGCCCTTTGGTCCGCCGTGCCTCCCATACGCTGAAGGGCTCGCTGCGGATCTTTGAAGCTTCCGCCGGCGTCGATTTGGCCTTCCAATTGGAAAAGCTCGGCCAACAAGGCGAATTGGCGGGCGGAGACAAACTGCTGGCCGACTTGAAAGCGTATATGGCCCGGGTGACGGCCGAATTGAACGAGCATTTGAAGACGTGATCGTCAAGGAAGAAGGAAGTAGTGGCGTGGACGTGCCCATCTTGTACCTGGGAGACACCGATCTTCGATCGGCAGCGGCCTACCTGGCGGGCCTGATCCAGGCTCGTGACTGGGCGTTTGACTACGTTCCCAGCGACCGTGCCGCGAGTCCGGAACTGTTCGATGTGCCACGCCAACTGTACATCCTGAGCGATTATCCTGCGAAGCACCTGAACCCGTCGCTGCAGCGAACGATGTTGGACCAGATCCGGCAAGGGGCCGGTTTGCTGATGATCGGTGGCTGGGAATCGTTTCACGGGGTGGGTGGCGATTGGGACGCGACCCTCGTATCCGAAGCGTTGCCGGTCGAGATCGGTGATCGGGATGATCGAATCCATTTCGACCAACCCGCCTTGTTGAGACCTTGCATCGCTCACCCAATGCTGGACGATCTTCCGTGGGAAACCCGGCCACCTGGGATCGGCGGATTGAATCGGTTTCGCCCTCGGACCGATGGCACGGTGCTGCTGGAAGTCCAGCAATTCTCTGTCCGCGCGGAGGACGGTGAATTTCAGTTTGTGCCTTTCGCTCGCGACGACGTGCTTGTCGTCGGACGATATGGCCGGGGACGCACGGCAGCTTTGGCCACCGACGTGGCGCCCCATTGGGTAGGCGGGTTGGTCGACTGGGGCTTTGAACGATACGCCGCACAGGCGACCGGCGCCGAAGCCATCGAAGTAGGCAGCGATTACGCGCGATTTTTTCAACAACTGTTGGCCTGGACAGGCCGCTTGGAAGCCCATTGATCCTTTGCTTGGAAAGAAACCCGTCATGCCAAACAACGATGACCGATATCGACCGTTTGGACTGGTCACGGACATGCTGGCCACGCTCGATATTATCCGTCATTTTGATGTCAACCAGGCCGATGAAACCGCTCGAGAAATCGCTCAAGTCGGGCGTCTGCTGATGACCGGCGAAGGATCGAGTCGGATTTTTCCCGCGAAGAATGCGATCACCCATGCTCGCCGTCAAGGCTACTCGTTGCAATTGCACACCGAAGCGGGCGTCCAGGCTCAGGAGTACAACCTGAACGGCTGGGCGGTCTTCGCGCTGTCCAATTCCGGTCGCACGGCGGAAGTGATCCGGTTGTTTACGGCGCTCAAGAGCGCTGGCCACTCCCCCCAATACAGCTTGACCGCGTTTCCCGACACGACGCTGCAAGCATTGGCAGACCGCGGGTACGTATTGAGCTGCGGAGCCGAGGGCGCTGTGGCCGCGACCAAAAGCGTGATGGAACAGGCTCTGTTCTATCGGGCTCTGCTGGAAGCGGTCGAAGGCAAGAAGCAACTGGCCTCGAACTTGCCAGAGCTGTGCGATTCGGTCCAACAGGCGCTGACCATGCCGATCGACCCCGAAATCGTCGCGCGCATCGCGTCCGCTCAAACGATCTACTGGGCCGGGCGTAATGACGGGGTGGCGGAAGAGTTGACGTTGAAGACCAACGAGATCACCCGAAAAAGGGCGGATTTTCTGGAAGGCACCTATGCGGTGCACGGGGTCGAGGAGGTGATGTCGGCCGACGAAGTGGTGATCTGGGTGGAACCCTACGAGGTTTCTGAAGAAAAGATACGCGAAACCCTGGTCGACGGCGTTGGGATGTCTGTGATTGCCGTGTCCAGCCGCCCGAGTATCTTCCCGACCATCGCGATCCCCGAGGGCGGCGATCTGGCGGGCTATATCCAAATGGCCGCCGGCTGGAACCTGCTGGTCGAAGTTGGCCTGCAACTGGGCATCGACCTCGATAAGCCCCAACGTGCTCGCAAAGTCGGCAACGAATTGCTCGACTAGAGACTATGGCGATGATACTCTAGTCGTAGGGTATTGCGCGAGCGAATCATCGTTTTCAGGCAGTGACTGGCGGAGACGCGCTATGAACCCATGGTACCCGTTGCGTTTTCAACCCTTGTTGCGCCGCTACTTGTGGGGCGGCCATAGGTTGCAGACCTTGTTGGGAAAAAACATCGGAGAGGAAGCTTGTGCCGAAAGCTGGGAGATCGTGGACCGCGGTGCGGATCAGAGCGTCGTCATCAACGGTCCTTTGACCGGATGGACGCTGCACCAATTGATCACCCGCCATGGTCCGGAAATGCTTGGCCGACATCATCCCCGGGATCGCTTCCCCCTGCTGCTGAAATACTTGGATTGCCAGCAGGATCTGTCGGTCCAGGTGCATCCGAACGATCAACAAGCAGCGAAGCTCGATCCCCCCGATCTGGGAAAAACGGAAGCATGGGTGGTCCTTCACGCCGACCCGGACAGCCGCATCTACGCAGGTTTGAAGTCGGGGGTCGATCGTCAACACTTGGAAGAATGCATCGGTGCGGGGCGCGTCACCGAGTGCCTGCATTCGTTCCCACCGAAGGTCGGTGATTGTGTGTTCATCCCCGCTGGCACGGTCCACGCATTGGGAGCAGGCTTGGTGGTCGCCGAGATCCAACAGGCCAGTGACACCACGTTTCGACTGTACGACTGGAACCGAGTCGGACCGGATGGCCGGCCGCGAACGCTGCATGTCCCGCAGGCCCTTCAGGTAATCGACTATGAAATCGGCCCGGTTAGCCCGCAACCGGCACCCGCACCGGACGGTCCCGCCATCCAACGATTGGTCGCGTGCGATAAATTTCTGCTGGATAGAAGGGTATTTGATACCACTCACAGACTGGGCGAAGGTGACTGTCTTCATCTGCTCGCGGTGGTGGGCGGTCGGTTTTCGGTGGCCGATACCACGCTTAAGCCCGGGGATGTAATGTTGTTGCCTGCCGCCGCTGATGGGATCCGTTGCCAGCCGATGGACCGTGCCGTCGTCCTGGACATCACCTTGCCATGATTTCTGAAAACCATGATTTCTCAAAACATGGTTCGCGGCGGAATTTTTGTGGCAGTTTGGCTCGAACAGAAGTTGTATCGGGCGAAAAATCTGTTAATTTGTGCGGTACCAGCCTGCATCCTGCCAGAATGAACCAACCGTTTTCGGGTCTCGTAGCAGGGGCTAGGCTCTGTCTGAAAAGGGGTCAGACCCTCTCCGGGCACAACGTGTTTCCAGGTTTTCAGCGTGCCCTCCAAAGGGTCTGACCCCTTTTCAGACAGAGCTAAAAAGGCCACTCCCCATTTTATTGGACACAACTCGGCGGAAGGAAATATGACGGAAGCATCTGCCAAATCGAACCGCCCTCCGATGATCGAAGCGGTGGGCCTCTCGAAGTTTTACGGGCCCTTCGCAGCGGCCCGGGACGTGACGTTCAGTGTCAGTGAAGGCGAATTGGTCGCGTTCTTGGGACCCAACGGAGCTGGCAAGAGCACGACGATGAAGCTGTTGACCGGGTATATCTCCGCTTCGGAGGGGGTGGCGCGGATCGCCGGCTTCGATATGGCTAAACAGCGGCTGCAAGGTTCGGTGCATTTGGGCTACCTACCTGAGAATGGCCCGCTGTACCCCGACATGACGCCCAACAGCCAATTGGAGTTTTTCGCCGACGCGCGGGGAATGTCCAAGGCAAACCGCCGGGCTCGGATCGAGGCCGTGGTCGACCTGTGCATGTTGGGCAGCGTGTTCAACAAGCCGATCAGCAAGCTGTCGAAGGGTTATCGCCAGCGTCTGGGAATGGCTCAGGCCCTGCTGCACGAGCCCGATGTATTGATCCTGGACGAACCCACGGCGGGGCTGGACCCGAACCAGATCCGCGAGGTGCGTCGAACCATGCGGCGATTGGGCCAAGAGAAGACGATCCTGCTGTCCACGCACATTTTGCAAGAAGTGGAAGCGATGGCCAGCCGCGTGGTGCTGATCAACGAAGGGCGGCTGGTTTACGATGGTCCCGTGGCGAATCTGGCGAACGAACCCGGCGGCCTGGACGCCGCCTTCAAGCGATTGACCAGTTCCACGGTCGCAGCGGCCGCATGAGCGTGTTGCACCGTTGGACATTGGTGGCAACAGGACACGTTTCCCATGAAATCCGGATGATTCCCTGAAAGGTTTGAAAAGAGAGCCATGACTACCGCTTTACTCTCGCTACTGTTCCGCAATTTGATCTTCCTGGCGGTCCTGGCAGCGGTCGTTGCTCCGATCTGCGTCGCCAAGAAGGCCACGTTCGCGGTTTTGAAACGCAACTTTGTGGGATACTTCAGCAATCCGACCGGGTACGCCTTTTTGTGCCTGTTCGTTTGGTTGACCTCGTTCGCCGCCTTTTGGCCTCACGAGTTTTTCAATGCGAACCTGGCCAATCTGAACCAACTCAATCGGTTTCTGCCGTACATCATGTTGATCTTCATCCCGGCGATCACGATGAGCATCTGGGCGGAAGAGCGACGTCAGGGGACGGATGAACTGTTGCTGACGTTGCCCGCGGGCGATTTCGACATCGTGGTGGGCAAGTATCTGGCGGCTGCCGCCATCTTCACGGCCTCGTTGTTGTTCTCCCAGCTCTGCAACTTCGTGGTGCTGGTATCCCTGTCGCTGGGGGATTTGGATGTCGGCCTGTTTTTCGCAACCTATTTGGGCTACTGGCTGCTGGGCATGGCGATGTTGTCGGTAGGAATGGTCGCCTCGTTCTTGACCAGCAACTTGACGGTTGGCTTTATTTTGGGCGCGTTGTTCAACGCACCGTTGGTTTTTGCGGCGAACGCGGACTTGGTGATCCCCTCGCCGATCATGGCCCGATTGGTGGCCGGGTGGAGTCTGGGGGCGCAGTTCGAAGATTTCGGTCGGGGGGTGATCAGCCTGGCATCGGTAACCTACTTTCTCATGGTCGCCGTGTTGGGGTTGTATTTGAGCATGGTGCTGATCGGCTCGCGGCATTGGTCGGGTGGTCGCGATGGCACCTCGCTGCTGGGCCATTTCCTGGTGCGGACGACGTGTCTGATTGCCGTGGCGCTGGGAGTGACCTATGTGTTCGCAAACAACCAGGCGCTCAGCAGCATCCGCCGCGATATGACTCGCGGCCAAGTCGCATCGTTGTCGCCGGAGACGCGGCGGCTGATCCGCGATTTGGACGCTGAACATACGGTGAACATCGAAGCGTTTATCAGCGCTCAGGTCCCTGAAGTTTACGCCAAGACCCGCGCCGATCTGCTGTCGATGCTCAGAGAGTTCCGAGCGATGGCCGGCAGCGACCGCGTCAACGTGATCATCCATATCCTGGACCAAGGTCAGGAGGAATCGATCGAAATCGCCTCGTTGGCCGAGGAACGGTTCGGAATCCTGCCTCAACCCGTACGAACCCGCACACGAGGGACGATCCGGGACGACGAGATCTTTCTGGGTGCCGCCTTCACGTGCGGTTTGGAAAAAGTGATCGTACCGTTCTTCGATTACGGAGTGCCGGTCGAGTACGAATTGATCCGCTCAATCTCCACCGTGGCTCGCGCCGAACGCAAACGCGTGGGAATCGTCCGAACCCCGGCCCAATTGCTTGGCGGATTCACCTTTGCCGGCGGACAACCGCAAAATATTCCCAGGCAGGCGATCGTCGAGGAATTGGAGAAGCAATACGACGTTGTGGAAGTCGATGCGAACAGCCCGATCGACACCGAAAACGTCGACGTGATGATGGTCGTCCAACCGTCGGCGCTCAGCCCCGAAGAATTCGATCACGTGCTGGATGCCATCCGCGCCGGTCAGCCGAGCGTGGTGTTCGAGGACCCGCGCCCGGTCTTCCTGAGACTGGCGCCAGGCACCGGTGAAGTGAAACAAGGGCCGGGCGGCATGGGCGGTATGTTCGGTGGTGGCGGAGGCCCGCAACCCAAAGGCGATATCCAGCAACTGTGGAACCTGCTCGGATTGCAGGTCCCCGGTCAAACCGGCATGATGAATCTGTTCGAACCCGATTTGGTCTGGCAGCGATTCAACCCTTACCCCAAGCTTCAGATTACCGGCATTCCCGACGAATGGGTGTTTGTCCGCGAGGAAGCACGCGGCGAACATGAGAAGATCAACAGTGAATCCCCGATCACGCGCGGTTTAAGCGAGATCTTCTTCCCGGTACCGGGTACGATTCAGAAGGCCAGAGACAGCGAATTGAAATTCGAAACGCTGGTCCGTACGGGCACCCAGGCCGGGCTGATTCCCTTCCGCGATTTTATGGAAAGCCAAGGGGATCTTTACCAGATGCAGTTGAAGCGGGGCAGTCCCGTAGGACCTCAGATCCTGGCAGCACGGATTCGCGGTACCCTGCCGCCTGATGAGTTGTATCCCGGTTTCCCCGGCTCGTCCGCGATCCCCTCGACCTCGACGGAAGCGGCTGTTTCGGCTGCCGACGATGTGACGACCGAGACGGATGCCGAAGAAGACGCAGAAGAACAACCGGAGACGGCGGAAGAGGATCCGGCGGCAACGGTCGACGAACCGTCCCCGGTTCCCTCGCCGCCCGAAGCGCCCGAGATCGATGTGGTGTATGTCACCGACATCGACTTGCTGATGTCTGCCTTTGTCCGCATCCGTGCCCGGCCGGACGAAGATGAGGAGATCAAGTGGAACTTTGAAAACGTGACGTTCGTGTTGAACATCATCGATGTTCTGTCGGGGGATGATCAGTTCATCGAAATCCGCCGTCGCAAGCCACACCACAGCACGCTACAGATGGTGGAACTCCAGACCCAGGCCGCTCAAGAAGTCGAACTGGAGAGGGAGCTTGAGTTCCAGGTGGCGTTCGACGAAGCGGTGCGTGCGGCGGAAGAAGAGAACCGTAAACAGATCGAGAAATTCGAAAGACAGTTGCAGGCGATGCAGGAAAAGCAACGCCTGGCCGGCGGTGCGGGAATCCGGCTGGTCGACATCCAAAAGGCTACTCAGGACTTGGCCGAGGTCTCTCAGCGGCTGAGCCGCCGGTTGGATATCCGCCGCGAGCAATTGCGGCGGGAACGCGACGATCAAATCGAATTGATCCGCCGCCAGACCGACCTGGAGATCTTGAGAACCAAGAACCAATACAAAGTGCTGGCGGTCACGCTGCCGCCGATCCCACCGTTGCTGATCGGTTTTTTGGTCTTCGTGCGGCGGCGGTTGCGCGAGCGCGAGGGAATCGCCCGATCGCGGCTGCGTTGATCGGGGGGGGCATGCGTCGGTAACGCAAACGGATCTGCGCGATCCATCACAGGCTACGGAGGAATGAAGGAATGACAGAAGGCGTTAAGACATTGATCTACGTGGGGGCCGCACTCGTGGTCGGCCTGATGGCGTTCGTTTCGCGGCCACGCCCGATCGAAGTCGCGTTGGACGAAATGATCGGCAGCCCATTGTTCGCCAACTTCGAAGATCCCAGTCAAGCGGCCAGCATGGAGTTCGTGCGATACGATTCGGAGATGGGTGAACTGAGGAACTTTCGAGTCGCACGGGACCGCCAGTCGGGCGCGTGGACGATCCCATCCCATGCCGGGTACCCGGCGGACGCCGAACAGCGCATGAGAGACGCGGCCCTGATGCTGGTCGATCTCCGGGTCTTGGGCATCGCGTCGCAGGTTCCCGGCGATCATGCCTTGCTCGGCGTGCTGGAACCCGATCGCGAGCGGCTGCGATTGGGCGACGACGGCGTCGGCCAATTGTTGACGTTCGAGGATGCGAAAGGGGAAAGGCTGGCAGGCGTGATCGTCGGCAGGACGGTTCGCGGGGATGAAGAACAACGCTTCGTGCGGGTTCCGGGCCAGGACGTCGTCTACGTCGTCCGGATCGATCCCGGCCAGCTTTCGACCCGATTCCAAGACTGGATCGAACGGGATCTTCTGCAATTGACCGCCTGGGATATCGAAGACGTCACCGTGAAGAATTACGCGGTCGAACGCGATCTGGGGCGAGCTGCGTTGATCCGCGATTTCGATTTTACGGCACGCCAAGAAGACAATGAATGGAAACTGGTCGAGCTGACCAGGCATCGCGACGGAAAGCCGAGGACCTTCACCGAACTGGCAGAGGACGAGGAACTGCACGAGGAAAACCTCGATGCATTGAAGAATGCCGTGGATGGCCTGAGGATCGTCGACGTACACCGCAAGCCGCGAGGACTGGGACGTGATTTGAAGGCCGGTGCCGACTTTTTGAAAGATGATGCCAGTGTCAAGGATCTGCAAGATCGCGGTTTCTACCCTCATGGATCGGGGGATACGGCTGAACTGTTCAGCGCCCACGGTGAAGTCCACGTCGGAATGAAAGACGGGGTCCAGTACATCCTGCGATTCGGCGAGACCGTGGCCGACACCGGCGACGAACCCACCGAGGGCCTTAATCGATACCTGTTCGTCACGGCGCGCGTCGATATGGACAAGTTCCCGCAACCGGAACTGGAAGAAGTGCCCGAATTGCCCTCGGGCGTCCAGGAAGAAGGCAACGGCGGAGATGCCGACGAAGCGGATGAAGAGGATGCGGAACCCCAGCCGGTCGATTCCGACGAAGAGGCAAACGACGAAGAGGCAAACGACGAAGAGGCTGACGAGGAGCAGGTCGAGGTGGATCGTGAGGCGGCCGAGGCGGCGATTTTGCAGGAGCGCGAACGCATCAATCGAGAGAACCAACGCAAGCTGGACGACTGGAACGAGCGAGTTCAGAATGCCAAAGAACGAGTCGCCGAATTGAATACCCGGTTCGGTGATTGGTACTACGTCGTCTCCGAAGAACAGTACGAGAAGATTCGTCTGCCGCTCAGCTCGCTGATCCGGACCAGAGATGCGACCGACGAGGATGCCAGCGACGATGATGACGACCTGATCGATGTACTGCCCGACGTGGAAGGTGAAGGTATCGACGCCTTTCGCAGCCTGCAGCAGCAGGGGTTGCAACCGTAATCGGCGCTAACCGAACCGTTCGGCGCGGGGCTCGGACTTCGCCGCAACCATCGACCAAAGGTCTCCACACGATACGAAAGACCTTCAGTCAGCGGTGAGCCGCAAGATCCCGCTTCGCAGCGATTTCAAGAACGACCAAAGTGACTCAGCTCTTCGTCTGCTTGACTCCGCGACGGGCCTTGCTCGGCACCGGCAAACGGACGGCCCGAGGCGCGAGGCCTGCGCCGATCATGGCGCAGGTTACCGCTTCCGGATTCATGATAAGACGGCGGCATGTGCCCCGCAGGGCGTAGACCAAGATTGCCGGAACTGATGCGTAAAGCCCCATGACGGGTTCCAGGCTGAAAAGCTGAGCTTAGGCCGGCAATCGAGCCATTGCGCGTCGCCCCTTGATAAGCTGCGCCGGCGCACCAAATTCGTGCGGGACGACCCACGGCGGCTCCCGTTCTTGCGTGTCCCTCGTACCATTACCGTCCGGTTACAAAACCCGAACACAAAGCCTGGCCCCAGCGAACCCCGCTGCCTGTCAAGCCGCCTGTCGCATGGTTGCAGGTTCCTGAAATTCGATTTCATTAGCGATCGCCTGGACGCGATCGGCATCGATGTTCGGCAGTTCCTCGGCAAAACCGATCAGCAGGGCCATATCGGCCAAGCGGTTGATCTTGCGAGGCACACCGTCGGACCGCTCGTGCAACGCCTGCAGGGCTTGCGGCTGGAAGATGGCCTCGGCGTCGGTCGCTCCGGCGATGCGCAACCGATGATGAATATAGGCGGCTGTTTCGTCGGCCGTGAATCGTCTCAGCAGGCACTTGACGCTCAACCGCTCTTCCAGCTCCGGCATCCGTTCCAACGCGGGCAGCAGAGCCGGTTGGCCGACCAGCAGTACGGTCCAGGCGGGTTCGTAGTTCCCCAACAAACGTACTGTTTCCAACGTCTCGGTGCCGCACAGCACGTGCGCGTCATCGATCACGATCAACGCGTGTTTTCCTTGCCGCTGGTTGTCTTCCAGCACTCGTTCGATGTGTTGCAGCGACACTTCCAGCGACGCGTGTCCGGTGCGTTCCCCGGCCAGTTCAGCCGCCAAGTAAGCCACCAACGACTGAGGGCTAAGCTGCGGGAATCGCAGATGCACTTGAGGCTGACAGACTTCGTTCAACGCTTGAAACAGCGCGCCGACCAGCCGCGTCTTGCCTACTCCGGGCATACCGGCCAACAAGCCGCCGCCTTGACGGTTTTCGATCGCATATCGCATTTTGAGCAACGCGGCTTGATGCGTTTCGCCGGGATAATAGAAACGCGGGTCGTCCTGTTTATCGAAAGGCCGACGATCCAATCCCCAGTGCTTGATGTACATGGTTGAGCTTTCTGCTACTTATTTGGCTTCGAAATTCTCGGCGATGCCGACGGCAGTGATCCCTTTGGATTGAAGAGATCGAGCGGTCTGGAAGGCTTCTTCCTGCTCGGTGCGACGAAGATCCCGCACGATGATCGCCGCATCCACAAGGCAATCCCGGTCGTCCGTTTCGGTCAAGGGTTCTTCGTCATCCCAAGGACCGGCATCGATGATCACCAACGGAAAACGGGACGAGATCGCACGCATCACGTGGTGGGGCCTTCGACGCTTCGAAACGTTGCAAAGCAAGCCGGGGGCGCTGAGCGGAAACAAGGTCAAGCGGTCTTCGACCGATGTCACGGCCGCTTCGCTCAACGTGGCGTCGCCTGCCAACACCTCGGTCCATCCGCACGGAGGCTCCAGCCCCAAACGCGTGCCCAGTTGCGGGTTTTCCCAATCGGCATCGACCACCGCCACGTCGACGCCCGCCGCGGCAGCACTGCGCGCCAGACATAGCGCCAGCGTGGTTCGCCCTTCGCCGCGACGACACCCCGAGATCATGACGACATGATGCGACTGGTCGGTAGCTGCTTTCAACTGTGCGCCTACGTGCTGAAAATAACGATGCTCGGCCGTCAGCAGACGTTCGCACAAATCCGGCCAAGCGAATCGGTCCAATTCCCAGTCGGGTGAAAATTCGTCAACGCCTTCCGGATCGCTCGGTAACTCGGACTCCGCGGCCGCTGACTCGGGCGGTGGTGCCATTTGCAGCATGGAGATCGCCACAGCATGCTTCTGGTCCGTACAATGTGAAATTTCCGAGGGTGCATCAGGCGGCTGGGCGTCCGGCAGCGAGAACGAGATGTGTGGCGCCCTGGTGGCCCCTTGATCGACCGTATGAGCGCCATCCATCCGCCGATATTCCGCCACGACGTGTGGCTCGACCGCCCCGCTCGCAGCACGATCCACCATTCCGTTCGGTGCGGTCTGCGGTAATTCGGTCTGCGGCAATTCGGTCTGCGGTAGCTCGGTCTCCGGTAATTCGGTCTCCGGTGATTCGGTCTCCGGTGATTCGGTCTCCGGTGATTCGGTCTCCGGTGATTCGGTCTCCGGTGATTCGGTCTCCGGTGATTCGGTCTCCGGTGATTCGGTCTCCGGTGA